>CAZIDL010000091.1:0-7933 GCA_964537825.1 uncultured Weeksellaceae bacterium | reverse complement strand
GAAGGTTCACCTGATTTCGAGTCAGGCCCGTTCGGCCACTCCGGCATCTCTCCTGGATACTGCACCTGCGGTGCTGCTGCTTCAAAAATAATAGCTTCGGGGCATCCGAGCGTTCTTTTGGAACCAAGCGCCCTTCTTTCGCGTTATTCAAAATGAACACGGCCTTTATGAAACGCGCGTTCCTTTCTTTCCTTTTGCTCCTCCTCGTGGGGAACGCTATTTCCCAAGGCCCCGATCGTGAACTCGTCGCTAAGGTCAAAAAGGCTACGGTCTTTCTGGAGGTCGCCCACGACCATCCCCTGAAAGAAGGGAGCATGGAGAGCAGTGGGACCGGGTTTTTCATCGATGATCACGGCCGTATCGTTACGAACCAGCACGTTATCAGCTCCTGGGTCTCGGCCATGGGGCTTCCTTATCCAGCTCCGGTCACCCGGATAAGGGCTTATATCCACAGCGGATCGGATTCCGTCCGGAAAGTGCCGATGCGGGTCCTCGTTGAGGACCAGGAACAGGACCTTGCCATTCTGACCCCGGAAGAAGGAATGGATGAAGTGCCTTCCTCGCTCGATCTCGTCGACAACGAGGAACTCTATGAGACGATGTCGGTTTGGGCCTTTGGATATCCTTATGGAAAGGAACATACGGTGCTCGCTAATGGGCCGGGGGTGACCGTTACAAAAGGCAATATATCAGCTCTTCGGCGTGGGGATCGGGACACGCTGCGGAGCATCCAGATGGATGCTTCGGTGGCTCCCGGGAACAGCGGAGGGCCGCTTATCACCAAAGAGGGGGGAGTGGTCGGAGTGGTCTTTCGCAAGGGAGAGAACGAAATGAACCAAGCGGTCCCAAGCCATTACCTCGCGCGGATGAAAAAGCGGATCCCGGATCGTCCCCTTTCTTCTTTTCTTTCCTTGAAGATGAAGAGCGAACCTTCGGGCGCAAGGCTTTATATCGATGGCAAGAGCGTTGGTAGCACCCCGCTGGAGATTGATTCGCTGAAACCTGGAGTGCATAACTTCGACCTTTACTTGAAGGGGCATCGGGTTGCCTATGATAAGCTGGTGCTCACGTCGGATACGAGCCTATCGAGGGAATTGGAGAAGTTCGATCCCAAACCGCTTATAAGGGGTACGAGCGCTGTAACGGGACTCGAACCTCCGGATCTCAGTACCAGGGAGACGCTGCTCCAGGAGGATTTCGAGGATCGTACCCGCTTCCGCACTTGGGATCAGAACACGGGTGGCCTCTCTGAACGGACCTGGTATATCGAAGAGGGGCAACTACGGCAATATCAGCGCGATGGGACCCTCCATGCCATCACCCTGAATGAAGAGCTCGGCCAAGCGCCTTATCGGATCGCTGCCCGCCTCAGGTTGCCTGAGGAAGGGAGCGAAGGGGATGATCGGGCCGGGCTTATATTCGGGGACGGGCCCAATGGCTTCTACCTTTTCCGGATCCATCGGGAATCGAACAAAGCGGAATTGGCGTATCATAGCCGTTCCCCCTTTGGATGGAGCATCCTTCAGCGCAAAAAGCTCGACCTGAACCTTTCTGCTGATGATTGGTACGAGCTCAAGGTGTCCGTTCTTGGGGAGCGCGTTCTTTGTCATCTGGACGGCAAAAAGGTGATCGATCTGGAAGTGCCCGCTTTGGATGGAGGAGGCTTGGGGTTCTATTCGGTCCAGAGCAAACCTTTTTTCGATAGCCTCCGGGTTGATCGCCTTAAGATCGTGCAAGCGGCGAAGGGAGGACAAGGCAGCGCGAACACGGAATCTTTCTGGTTCACCGATCGTTTCGATCGGAATTCGGGTTGGTGGTGGCCGAGCAGTGTGGAGCAAAAGGACGCTTCAGCTCCTTTCGTGGGATCGGTGGGTACGGTCCTCAAAGCGGATGGGAAGGGATGGTCCCGGTTCGGGTTCCAACGTTATCAACTTTCTGAAATACAGGCTCGTGCTATCGTCTCCACCAGTAAAGGAGGGGAGGATGCTGCTTTCGAATGCAGCTTCTTCGAACGGGATGATGCCCGCACCTTCCTGCGCATCAGTTCCGACAGCCTCGTTCACCTGATCCGTGAGGAAGAAGGAAAGGAGGAGGTCATCGCTGAAGATACCATGGATGGGGCATTCTTCGGAGGTCCGACCTTGATCTCCCTCACCATCGGTGAGAACGCGGTGAAATTTGAAAACCGCCTGCGCACCGTACTGGAAGCGGAGCTTCCCGGAAAGATGCACGCCAACCCCGGCACCCTTGCCTTCCGCCTCCGGGACGTGAAAGGGATCTTTCATCGCATGACGGTGAGCTCCCTGGATCGCAGTGGGGACGAGGCGGATTGATCATTCCCCTTCCGGGGATCTGCCGCTCGTGTAGTGCCGCCATTTTTCGATCAGCTCCTGCAGGTCGCTCGGCCAGGGAGCCTCCAGGTTGATGGGTTCACCGCTCCGGGGATGGGTGAAGCCGATGGAATAGGCGTGCAGGGCTTGCCGGGGAAGGATCCGGAAGCAATTCTTCACGAACTGCTCGTATTTCTTGTTCCGGGCTCCTTTTAAGATCCGGTCGCCGCCATAGGGCGCATCGTTGAAGAGCGGTTTGTGCACTGCTTTGAAATGGATCCGTACTTGGTGCGTACGCCCCGTTTCGAGTTCGCACTCGACGAGGGTTACGTAATGGAAGCGTTCGAGTACACGATACTTCGTTGCCGCATGTTTTCCGCGCTCCGGATCGCTGAAGCATTCCATGACCTTCCGGTTCCGCGGTGATCGCCCGATGTAACCTTCGATCCGGCCTTCGTCCTGGTCCAAATCACCCCATACCAAGGCGTGATAGCGTCGATGGGTCCGTTTTTGGTAGAACTGTTCGCTGAGTTCGGTGAGGGCCTCGGCATTCTTAGCGATCACGAGCGCTCCGCTCGTATCCTTGTCGATCCGATGGACCAGGCCCGGCCGCTCGACCGCTGAACCCTCAGGAAGGTCCGATCCAAGGTAGTGGAGCAGCGCATTGACGAGGGTGCCGCTCTGATTACCGTGCCCCGGATGGACCACCATTCCGGCCGCTTTATTGACCACGAGCAACTCCTCATCCTCGTAGACCACATCGAGGGGGTGCTCTTCCGGCTCGAGGGAGGCTGGTGCTTCTTTGCGAGGGAGGAGGCATCGGATCCGGTCACCGGGGCTGATCTTGTGATTGGCCTTCACGGGTTCACCGTTCACATGTACGGACCCTTCTTTCAATCCTTCCTGTATCCGATTGCGTGATACATTCGGAAGTCGGTCCACGAGGAACTTGTCGATCCGCATCGGGTGTTGCCCCGGATCCACTTCGATCTCCAGAACCTCTTCTTCGGGAGCAGGGCCTGTCTCCTTCATCGTTGGATCATGAGCTTGCGCACCGCTCGGCGTCCGGTCTTTTCATCCTGGATGCGAAGGATGTAAAGCCCTTCGCTCAAGGCGGACAGGTCGTACTGCTTTCCCTTTCTTCTTTCACGGACCGTCCGTCCTGATAGGTCATGGACGCTTAAGGAGAGTTCGCTTCCTTCGTCAGAGCTTTTGAGCCATACCATTCCCTGGCTGGGATTGGGATGAACGCGGACCGATAGCTTGTCATCGCGGACCTCGTCCTTTGCAATGCTCGTCATATCGATGTCCGAAGCATAGACAGGTCGGATCATGAGAGCGCCGGTATAACTCGTGTTGTTCCAGTCACCGCTGGAATTGTAGTAGATCCGTTGGTTGCGATCGTTGTTCAGGTCCATCCCGATGTTGATCCGGGCTTGTGTGGTCTGGTCGACGCCTATGAAAAAGGCATCGTCATTATCGAAGACCACTGGTTGATCGAAGCGATAAAAGGTGAATTCGCTCTGGTCATCCCCGTAAGCCGGGTTCGAAAAACTGGTGTTCTGATACTTCTTATCGCCCGGTACACCGCCATCATCATTCCATACGGTCAGGAAGAAGGACTCTTTGGACTTGTCCTTAAAGGCCGGTGCGAAGTGAATGGAAGCCCCGATAAGGGTGTCCGCAATGTAAGGGGAGAAGCGCTGAGCGATCTTGGGGGTGTTGATCCCGCTGGGAGAAATGCCATAGGCGATCTCAGCAGTACCGTCATCGTAGGCGTAGTAATTCTCAAAGCGTTGCTCGAAGGTGATGGAATCGTTGCTGGCCGTGGTGTCCGGATTGGTCCGCTGGATGAGGGAGACCTCGAAGACAGCGCTCGTATCGGTCTTTGAAGGGGAGAATTCCAGGGCAGGAGAGCCGTTACCGAGCTGATTAACGTGCGTATAAGGGGCATCCGCCTGAACGTTGGCGTCAACGCCTTGGTTCTGTTGCCAGAACTGGGATCCTTCGAAGAAAGCGCGGGAAAAGAATTCCACGAAACGGCCATTGACGTCCAGGTTCCGATGGTAGGAACTGTAGTCGGCCTGAACGTGACCTGAATCCTTTTGGTAGTGCTTCCAGGGGACCGAGGTATAGGTCTCGAGGAAGGAGTCCGGGAGGCGGGTATAGGCCACATCACTGATGACCGTGTCGTTGGGGTTCCGGTCCTTTTGGAGAAGCACGTAATCGAGATGCCAGTGATCGAAACCGCCCGATAACGTGGCGAAGTTCCTGAAGCGGAAGCGGAACCCCTTTTTCAGATAGCCGGCCTTTTGAACGGGCACGAGCACTTGCCGTGGAGATGTTCCGGAGCCGCCTTCTTTGCTCCAGACCTGGACCCATTCGTCATCATCCGCTTTGTAGAATTCGAGGATCAGCGAATCTTCAGGCTCCGGAGCGTTGCCGATCCCTTTCCGTTGATAGAAAAAGCTCAGGAAGACCGAATCGAGCGGGGTGTAATTTTGTAGATCGATGGGTTTGGAATGAAGCGCATCAGCTTCTCCGTAGGCATAAGGGTCGTCGAAATTGTAGGGAAGGCCTTGGGCGTCCAGTCCGTCGAACGTAGCAAAGCCCACGGTCGGAGGGTCTTTAGAAAGGGTGTTGTTCAGAAAGACCTGCTGGTCCGTCCAAAGCTTGTTGGAGTCCGTCGGAAAGTAAAAGACGGGGAGCGAGTCCTGAATATGATCAGGGTTGGACTGTTGAACCGTGTCCGTTTTGCTGATCCAGGTGCTATCCCGGACCGTCAGAGCAGGCCAGACCCTGTAGCGTACCGTATCGTGTTCCGGCGTCCAGAGGTCATTGACGAGGATCTCGCGGGATGGGAGCGGGGTTCGGGCGGCGACGACCGTGTCCCCATTGGTCCGTTCGTAGGAAACGGTGTAGCTCGTGTCCTCTTTCCAACCTACCGTATCCATGGACCAGGAGCCGATCTGCACATCGAGGATCTGGTCGTTGGTATCGAAAAGGCGGTAGAAGATCGAGTCTTCGATCCCGTTCAGGCTCGTGTCCTTTCGATAGGGCTTGAAACGGTCCCTCGAGAAATCGTCCTTTAGAGGAAGGTTGAGCGTGTCCAAAGGGTGGACGAGCAGATAAGCGGAATCGTGTTGCGATTTAAGGGCACTTTTCGGGCTATTCCGCTCGATGTAGGGATTGCGGGCCAATGGGGTAAGGGCTTCCTGAGCTTCCAGGAAAACCGGAAAGATCAGAAGGAAAAGGATCAGAAAGGGTTTGAAGATAGGGTTCATGGAGATGACGCTTGGCCTCCTTTTTCGCTGGCGTTGCTGTCGATCCCTGCTTGCTTCACTTTCTCTTCTTCAGTAGCGACCCATACGTCGACCACACTACCCTTTTCAAGGCTTTCCTCTCCATTGGTGGCAGGAGATTGGCGGTATACCTTGGCGGTCGAGGAATCCTTTTTGGTCTTGCAACATCCTTCTCTATAATTCACAGTCCCAAGTTCGAGGGTCGCATCGAGCAAACGCTCCTTGCTCTCTTCTATTGTGAGCCCGATCAGGTTCGGGACCTGGGTCTTTTGCGCTTCCTTTCCTTTCCCTAAGACGAGAACGAGGGAGGACCCTTTAGGGATGCGTTCTCCCGCTTTCACCGTTTCCCCCTGGTAGCGCTGTTCGAGGACGCAATCCGTGCATACATCCTTTTCGAACTCGAAATCCTCGATCTTCAGTCCTACGGTCTTGAGGATCGAGATCGCTTGGCGCCTCGATCGGTCCTTAAGGGATGGTACGGAGACCATCTCGGGTTCCTTGGTACTGATCGTGATGTAGATGTTCCGCCCCTTTTTCACCTTCTCACCTGCTTCCGGATCTTGTTCGAGCACTTCACCCGGTGCTGCTTCCCCCGAGTGCACCGAATCCTTCAGGATACCATTGAGTTCATGCTCCTTCAAAAGCTTATCGGCCTCCTTATAGTCACCGCCTTTGATGTCAGGGACGGTGATCCGCTCCCCGTGAAGGGTATAGTGATCGAGGTAAGCCTGAACCCCGTAGATGATCCCGAAAAAGAGGATGATCATCGTGAGCAGGCTTATGAAGAATGCGCGGCTTTTGAGAAAATCCAGCAAGTCCCTGAGCATCGCGATCGCTGTAAAACGTATCAAAGATAAGGATCCCTTGCGTTCAGCTTTTTCCTTCCCGCCTCCCCGATCATCCTATCTTTGAGCCGTTAGCCGACCGCTATGGAAAAATCCCGCATCGCCATCCTCTTCGGAGGCTATTCCGGAGAATACGAGGTATCGAAGAAGAGCGCACGATTCGTGCAGCGTTATACGGACCGGGACCGTTACATCCCCTTCCTCGTGGAGTTCCTACGGGATGGCTGCTTCGTTCACGAGGAGGACGGGAAATATCCGGTTGAATTGAACGCCTTTACCTATCGGAAGAATGGGCAGCAATACGGGTTCGATCGGGCCTTTATCGCTATTCATGGAAGTCCGGGCGAGGATGGGAAGATCCAAGGCTACCTCGATCTGATCGGAATGCCATATACGACCGGGGATGTTCTCAATACGGCCCTCACCTTTGACAAAGCCTTCACTAAGGAGGTTTTGAAGGCTGAATCCATCCATACGGCTGCGTATTTGAAGTTCGAAGCTTCGGACCAGGATGTGGTGGAGCGCGTCGAACGAACGCTCGGTTTCCCATGCTTCGTAAAACCCAACCGGGGAGGCTCCAGCCTCGGGAATACGAAAGTGAAGGAGAAAAATGAACTCCAGCCTGCTCTGGAGAAGGCTTTCGAGATCGATACAGAGGTGTTGGTGGAGGAATTGCTGGACGGTACCGAACTGGGGTGTGGCGTCCTCCGCTACGAGGGGAGCATTACGGCACTCCCTCTGATCGAGATCATCAGCAAGAACGACTTCTTCGATTACGAGGCCAAATACTTATCAGATGCCACTGAGGAGATAACGCCTGCGCGTGTTTCGGAAGAGGCGACCCGCTTGTGCCAAGCAACGTCCGCACATCTCTACAAGAAGTTCCGCTGCAGCGGGATGATACGGATCGATTATTTCCTGCTGGATGATGGAACCCCTTCGGTGATCGAGATCAATACCGTTCCCGGCCTCTCTGATGCGAGCCTTTTCCCTCAGGAGGCGCAGGCACATGGCTTAGCGTTCACCGATATGATCAGTGCCGTGATCGAGGATGGGGGATGATCGGAAAGAGCTCCCAAAGAAGCCGGACTCGCTCCGCTCGTCCATGTTTTTTTTGAGCTCGCAGCTCCTCGAAAGCTTCGTTTGTTAACGGGATTACTTCCGTGATGCCCGTTTTGTGGAGGCTTCACCAAAAGAAGCCGGACTCGCTCCGCTCGTCCATGTTTTTTTTGAGCTCGCAGCTCCTCGAAAGCTTCGTTTGTTAACGGGATTACTTCCGTGATGCCCGTATTGTGGAGGCTTTACCAAAAGAAGCCGGACTCGCTCCGCTCGTCCATGTTTTTTTGAACTCGCAGCTCCTCGAAAGCTTCGCTTTCGGTCGCTGCTCCCTAAAAAAACCCCCCTTTCGGCGGGCTTCTTTTGGTGGCGGAGAGTGAGGGATTCGAACCCCCGGTCC
>CAZIDL010000090.1:0-8178 GCA_964537825.1 uncultured Weeksellaceae bacterium | reverse complement strand
ACCCTTCCCGCTCGTAGTGGGAAATAGGAAGGCTTCAGGATGTTCTTTTTAATCGGACGGACCCCTTGGACCTTTTGGGACATGATTGGGAAGTATTCAAGGATCCCCCCTCGAAAGCGATCGGGGACTTTATCTGGTCCTCGTTCAAAGCTTCGTATTCGATGTTGGGATCGATACAGGCCATAAGCCGGGTCATGACCTCTTCCTTGAAGGCTTTCCTATATTGGCCCTTCCCGGCTCGATCAGGCACGCCCCTCTGCGGCTTGACCTTCCAAACCCAACTCCTCCAGGATCCCGATGATATCTCGGATATCGTGGCAGAAATGTTTCAGGTCCTCCTTAGAGAACAGCTCCTCAGGATCTTTCTTCGGCTCATCCTGAGTGAACCGTTCGACCTCCTCTTCGACCGTAAAGAGCTTTCCGGGTCGTTGCCTGGAACCGATCGGAACGTCCAGGTGGGGGCGTAGCAATCGCTTTTCGGTATGCACTGCGATCAAGAGCTCTTGCCCCCTGAAGCTCATGAAGACCTTGTCGCCCCACTTTCTGTCGAAGTCCTTGATACGTTCCATGAAGTTCGGTGTGAGGATAGAGCGAGCCTGTAACTGGTCGGTGCTGAAAACGCTGTAGGCCTTTTCGAACTCGGGGTCTTCCAAATTAACCGGCTCGAGTTCACGTCCTTCCTCAGTCTGCTTCCTGGCTTCCGGATCATAGCGAGAGAGCTTACCTCCCTTCCCTTGCATGATAGTCCATCCAGGCACCTCGTTGGGACGAAACAGGGTGATACCCTGAAATCCTTTCGGGAACTCCGCTTTGAATATTAGGCCGCTCACGTAGCCTTTAGGCCTTTCCATCCCGTACATCTGGGTGATCCGATTCCGTTCCCTTTGCGCTTTGGTCATGATGCCCCTGACCTTGGGTTGGGACGGCAAAAGGGATGCTTCGGAGCACTCGAAGCGAAGCTTTCCGATCCGTCCATGGATCTTGCCTTCGGAGTGGACCCCTCGGACCGGTGCGGGGATCAGGAGAGCACGGTCGATTTGTTCCGGAGAAGGGCCATCGAAAGGATCGAAGCGGACTTCATCGAAAAAATGAGCGAATAAACGGGGTAAGAGCTTGGCTTTGAAAAAGATGTTGAGCTCTGCCGCCCTAGGAAGGACGAATCCCATTCGTACGCCGAGCGTCATCACCAGGAGACCTATTATAAAGGTCCATAACCCCGCTATGGGATGGATCAGATAAGCGAGGGCGACGAGTGGGAAAACCACGAGTGCAGCTTGAGAAGCCCCTTTGACCCATTGTTTCCCCTTTCCGGCATTCTTCATCTTATAATGGATCTCTGCCAGCTCAACGAGGATCTCCTTAAGCTCTTCCTCATAAAAAGCTTCAAGATCCGTTTCCTCATCCTTCAACATCCTGGATGTCCCATTCTTTTCAAAACGGGAGCGAACTTCCTGACGAAAACTTTTCCGAAGTTGAGGAAGGACCTTGAAGGCTAATTCATCCGCGGGATCCCTTCCGTCCTCCTCGATCACCTCGAGTTCGGATGGCTCTTTTGCTGTGCTCATTTCAAGTTATGGACCGGCTAGGTTCCATGGATACACTATAATTCCACCGCTCTTAGGACAAGGAATCGCCAAATTTAAGTTCGCTCGTTCTTCGTTTCCATTGATCCGCTTCTTCAAGCCGCTTTCTTCCTAAAGAACTCCCGGGCTGTGCGGCATCCCAAGACTTCCTTCGAATTCTCCTCGTATGAAACGGTGAAAATATTCCCTTAGGTTCCGTTATGGTCCCAGACCGTCCCTGCTGATCGGGCATAGATCTCCTCGTACTTGACGCTGCACCAGAGCCGCTCAATAACATGATCGACAGTTTTTCGGCTTCTACCAGATCCAGACCCCTGTCCGAAAAACCGGGTCCGGTTCATTCCTTTGTCGTGATCTGCTCTTTCAGTGCTTTTTTAAAGCTTATGGTCTTCTGGTACCCATTGATCCTTTGCTTTATAGGTACGGGGTCCTCTTGAGCCATCGCCATCCATCGATGGATGGTATTGGGTAAGATCACCCAATAACGCCCAACGCTCGACCCCTGATGAGATCCTACCCACTGGGAAAGAGGCTAAGATCCGTATCTATGCATTTTGAAAAAAGCAAGCCATGATCGATCAAAAATGGTCCGCCTTTCTTCTCATCCTTTTGTTAGCGAGTTGTACTGGAAAAAAAGCAGGAAAAGAGAAGGAAGATCCCCCTTTGGTCAACCCACCTATAAAGGAGGCGGATGTGCCGCAGAAGGAATTTCAGGTGGACGCAGGAACGGATACCACCCTGACCTATGAAAAGTCCGGGACCGAGTTGCATATCCCAGCTGGATCATTCGTGAACGGGGATGGCGAAGTTGTTAAAGGAGAAGTGGAGCTATCTTACCGGGAATTCCATACACCCGCCGATATATACGCGGCCGGCGTACCGACCACATATTCCCCGGATGGCGAAAAAGAAATGGTGTTCGAATCCTATGGAATGATGGAATTGAGGGCCTCCAAAGATGGGGAAGCCTTATCCAAGGCGGATGATAAAGAAGTACGTGCGGATATGCGATCTCTTCGGAAGGGGAATTCCGATCTTTTCTACCTGGATGAAAAAAGCGGAGAATGGCAGAAGTACGGAACCGATTCAGTAGCTAGTACCACGAAAGAGGAGGAACGGGAAGCCCTACCGGAAACCCCCATGCCTCCGACCTTGGCAAGCGGGAATCATATCGAGATCAAATCTGGAATGGAGATCAAGAAACCCGAGGGTTATCGCCACTCCACCCACTTATTTGAACCGGTGAACCCAAAAAGCTGCGATCCACCCAAAAGGGTTGAGCGGGTCAGGATCTCCTATGGCCAACGGCCCGGCACTTATCGCGTGGAATTCTCGCACCCAAGCCTGGAGAACGTCATGGTGGATACTTGCGTTTGTCAGCCCGCTTACAGGAACAAAGGGGAAGCCTTTAAAAAGGCTTTGAAACGTTACCGGGAAAAGTATTCAGAGGAACTTCAAGAGAGCGAACGATTGCGGGAGGCTTTCAACCAGCGTTGGTCGGATTATGGTGAATTCAGGAAGCGACAACTCAGTATGGGGGATAGCGCGGATAGATCCCAGCTCCGGGAATCGATCCTCAAAAACCAGGTCTTCGCCTCGAACGAAGAAAGATTGTCAAGGTCCTTCGAACTCCAGGGCTTCGGGTATACCAATTGCGACCGGCTTCAGAAGATCCCGGAGGTCGCAGAGCTCGAGGCCACCTTTGAGGAGGAAGGAACGGGGAAGTCCCTCGAGCTTCATGACGTTGCGATCGCGGAGATCCCTTCCAATTCTTTGATGCGAATGAGTGGAGGAAGTATCCGTTTCGATCCGTCCACCGAAAACCTCTTATGGGGGATAACCCAAGACGATAGATTGGCATATATGAAACCCGAACGGATGGGGAAGATCAGCAAGAAGCAAGGAGCATACACCTTTAAAATGAAGGTAATATCTGAAAAGCTAGGGTCTTACGAAAAGATCAAAGAAGTCTTGTTCTGATCCTTATCGGGAAGCATCCCAATGGCCTTCATCCTTTTACCGAAAAGGGATCTCCGTTAAAAGGTCCGGACTTATATCCGATCCCCCTCCTTTCTAAGGGATCATTAGCTCCTTATAAGCCAGGGCCTCGTGAAGGGTTTGTTTGATCGTTCTCGAGGAACTGGAACAGCCAATAACTCAAACCCTCACCCCGACCACACAAACATCGTCCACCTGCTCCTGGCTTTCCTTCCACTCCTCGAAGACCCGGTCGAGCTCCTCCTTCTGCTCCTCGGATGACATGGTGTGGATCCTCGCGAGCAGCTCCTTGAAGGGGCCATAACGGAACTTCTTGCCCTTCGGGCCGCCGAACTGATCGGCGTAGCCGTCTGAGAACATATAGAGCATGGCGTCCGTTGGCACTTCCAATTCAGCCGTCGTAAAAGCCTCAGCCGAATCCGGCTCGTAGCCTACGGCCATTTTGTCCCCCTTGACCTCGAAGCCGTCGGGGGTCTTCTTGAAGGGGTTGATACGGTCGGATGGTCCATCCGATGGGGACAAGTTGCGATCTGTCCCTACGTTACCGGTATTTCCTTCCTTGAAGTGGACGTCCGGGATGCCTTCCCCGATCCCTTCTTTCACAACGTAGAGCGGGTTGTTGGCACCCGCGAACTCGATCTTTTTAGAATTTGAGTTAGAGTTTGGATCTTGGGCTTCGGCTAGAGGGACCTTAACCATAGCAGCGTCCATCCCGTCCTTCGCCCCTCCCTCCGGATCTCCACTACGGAGCTCAGCTACGACCCGCTCCCGAAGCTCGGTCAGGACCTCACCGGGAGTGGGTAGCTCCTTGGCGGCCATGATCTCGTTGAGCTGGCTGATCCCGAGCATGGACATGAAAGCCCCGGGGACGCCGTGGCCGGTGCAGTCGATCGCTGCGAAGTAGAGGTGCCCACCCTGTTCCTTGGCCCAGTAGAAGTCGCCGCTCACAGTCGCCTGCGGCTTGAAGAGGATGAAGTGCTCCGGGAGGTGGCCGGATACGTACTCCTCGGACTGGAGCAGGGCGTGCTGGATCTTCCGCGCGTAGTCGATGCTCGCGGTGATCTCCTTGTGAGACTCTTCAAGGGCTTCGTGGGCCCGTTCCACTTCCTGCTTCTGTTCCAGGACCTTTTCCTTTTCTGCCTCGATCTTTTGGTTGGCGCTTTCCAAACGCTGGTTCTTTTCCCTTATTTCCTGCGTCCGCTGTTCAACGATTCCTTCAAGGCGCTGTTTCTGGGCTACAAGCCGTCTACTGTACAACCATATGAGGACCCAAATAAAGCCGATACCTGCTCCCATATAACCTCCATAGGCGGTCCAGGTCCTGTACCATGGAGGAAGGACGGTGAAACTGTACGTACCCGTAGAGCTCTCTATCCCATACACGTTCTTAGCCTTTACCCGGAAAGTGTAATCCCCTTCGGGAAGGTTGGTGTACTCTTTTCGGGTCTGTTCACTCCATTTGCTCCAGGCCGTATCAAAACCTACCAGGCGATAGCTGTAGGTCACTTCTTCCTGCTTGTCAGTGAAGGGAGCGGCGTAGCGGAACTCCAGGCGGTTCTTGGCATAGGGAAGCTCAAGCCCATCCCCTTTTCCGATGTCCTTTAACGGCTTATTCCCACCAAAGAGCAAGCTGTCCCCACTTCCGGTCACTTTTCGCAACAAGCAATCCCATGCCCTGTCGTGATCATCCTCTACCTCCGGAAAGTAACTAGCCAAGCCCTGCCCCCCTCCGATCCACACCCGATCAGCTTCAGGGTGAATGGCACGAACACCCCCGATATCAAGGCCCCGGAAGCAGGTACTATCGATGCGTTGACCGTCTTCATCCTTGAAAAAATGTTTGACCTGCCCTCCTTTTGAGTCCCCGATCCAAACCTCCCCGTTATCGAAGCCTTTTTCCAAAAGGAATACCTCGTGGCTTCCATCGCAAAATATCTTACCGTAGCGACATGAAGCGACGAAGCGCCCCTTTTCAAAAGCATAGAGCCCGCTCTTAGTACCAAACATAACTCCTTGCCCATCAGGATCGGGGAATATCCTGACCGGTCCTGCCGGCAAACCATCTGCGGTATCGTAATGGGTGATCCGATGACCGGTGAAGGCGGTATCCACCATTACTTTCAATACACCTTGTGAGCGCATGGATGCCCAGAGGCGTAAGGAATCGATCCCCTCCCCCGTTCGCTCAGCGCCGACCATATAGATCCCTTCGGGAACGTCCTCCAAGGCTAGAAGGGGTGCCCCATTCCTTTTACCGTTAAGCATCTCGGGGGCGAGTACGTACAATCCATTCCGCCCCCCCGCAAGAACGGGCGGAAGTACCCCTTTCCTTTTTCGAAAGGGAAGTGGAGCGAGGGATCGGGCATACCTGGAAAGGACCGTATCGGCCTTCATCTTTTCAGAGGAGAGTTCGATCGAGAAGACCCCAGCTGTTCCTCCAGCAGCCAAGATCCGGGAAGGCTTTCTCCCCTTCCGTTCTCTCTGGCCAGAGAGAACGGATCCGGGATCTACTGGAAGGGGAACAAGATCCTGGCATTGCCCTTCTGTTCCGGGTACCAATGCGAACTCATCGCGACCCTCCTCCCAACTCCAGGTACCCTGAGTAGTAGCGAGGAATAAAGGAGAGTTCGGATCGGAGGCTCGTTCGATATCACTGAAGCTCCCGCTGAACCCCTCCCCTTCCAGTGCTATAGTGAATGGAAGACCAGTATGGACGAGGGTGATGCCGTTGTTGGTGGCTGCCCAAAGGTCCCCACCCTTCGAAGGGACCACCTCCCATATCTGCTTGGCAGGGAGTCCTTCCTCCTTTCCCAGATGAAGGGCGATCCTTCCTTTACTCGTAAGAAGGTAGAGGCCCTTACGCGTCGTTCCGACCGCGAAAGCAGCGCCGTAGGGATTTTTCTCTGGATCCATGCGGCATGCGGTATAGACCCCAGCCGAAGACCACCCTCCTTGGGGATGAAACCCAGGCTCATCGGGATAGGAACGTACTTCCCCTCCCTCCGGATCGTAATGATAAAGCCCTTCCTTTTCAGTGAGAATCGTCCATTCCCCCCCGTTCTCGGCAGAGGGTAGGATGCTTCGGATGTTCTTTCCACGGAGCAGTTCCCGGGACCCCTTCAGGTATTCCTTCTCTGTTCCGAGAAGGCGGAACAGGCCGCTTTTCCTGTCCTCGACGATCGGACGGGAAGCAGGTCGATGCATCAAAAAGAAGCGACCATCCGGCCGGATCACTTTCATGGTATCATCCTCAAATAGGAAGATACGATCATAAGCATCGAAGTACAATTCTCCCTCATCGGTGCGAACGGTGCTCCAAATGATCCCGAAGTCCTTGAGGGAATCCGGAAGAAGGGGAATAAAGGAACGGTAGCTCAGGGAGCCGGTACTGTCCGGCCGGATCACTCCCATGAGGCTCTGTCCCCCTACAAAAACCCGCCCATCCGGAGCGTGCTCCATGGAGAAAACGATCTTCCCACTCCCCACGGGAACTTGGCGAAAGGTCTCCCCATCGTGGATCAGGGCCTCATGGGCGGTACCAAAGACCATACGCCCATCGGGAAGGGGCTCTGAACAGGCGATCTGGCTATGGGAGTTATAAGTGGAGGAAGAAAAGGTAGTTAGCTCGGGAAGAAGTGTTTGGGTGTGAGCATTGTGGGATGAAAAGCAACAGCTAAAGGCCAGAAGAAGGAAGAGGATCTGGTATTCGGGGTTCCGGAAACGCATAGACCTGTAAATATAGGGAATGCACTTATCCTTAATATAGGAGGAAGCCTTTGTTCACCTGTGAGCCGTGAAATTCTTTACCAGTACCCCATGGATGGACTATCAAACCCTCACCCCGACCACACAAACATCGTCCACCTGCTCCCGGCCTTCCTTCCACTCCTCGAAGACCCGGTCGAGCTCTTCCTTTTGCTCTTCAGGGGACATCGTATGGACCCGGGCAAGTAACTCCTTGAATGGGCCGTAGCGGAACTTCTTGCCCTTCGGCCCGCCGAATTGATCAGCATAGCCGTCCGAGAACATGTAGAGCATGGCATTGGTCGGAACCTCCAGGTCGACGGTCGTGAACGCCTCAGCCGCATCCGGTTCGTAGCCCACGGCCATCTTGTCGCCCTTGATCTCGATGCCGTCGGAGGACTTCTTGAAGGGTTTGACCCTATGATCGGTCGACTGATGTTGGGGTGTATCATGTAGGGGCGACACATGTGTCGATCCTACAGAATGTCCAAAACGGACCGTCGGCGGATCCTCACCGATCCCCTCCTTCACCACATAAAGCGGATTGTTCGCCCCCGCGAATTCAACCTTCTTGGGATCCGGGCTTTGGGAATGGGGGATCGGGATCTTGACCATGGCCGCGTCCATTCCGTCCTTCGCTCCCCCTTCGGGGTCCCCGCTCCGGAGTTCCGCAACGACCCGCTCAGGAAGGTCGGTCAGGATCTCACCCGGCGAAGGAAGCTCAGGTCATTGACCAGCATCCCTATTCGAAGTTCTTTGTCCATCAAAGGTTTCATTTCTCAGAGAAGGAAAAGCTCGGGATCGGTTCCAGGAACTTCCAACACGGTTAGGGAACCTGTACCCTGAATGCTCG
>CAZIDL010000089.1:0-8218 GCA_964537825.1 uncultured Weeksellaceae bacterium | reverse complement strand
CGGAAGCTCGAGTACGGGAAGCGGACAGTGGTCCAGCTCCGGGACCGGAAGCTTCGCGGATGCAACATCCCTGAACACGAGCTATTACCCGAGCGATGCGGATACAGCGAACGGTTCTGTGGACCTTACGCTCGTAAGCACGAACAACGGGACTTGTGAACCCGATACAGGCTCTTTGACCGTGACCATCACCGATGCTCCGCACCCTTATGCAGGACCTGACGATACCGTATGTGCCAACAATGCTATCGCCTCTCTCAATGGGGAGGTTTATGTTGCCTCCGGTGGTGTTTGGAGCACCCAAGGGGACGGAAGCTTTGCCGACAGCACGGACCTCAATACGGACTATACGGCCGGCCCGAACGATACAGCGAATGGTTCGGTCATCCTGATCTTGACTTCCACTGGGAATGGAGGCTGCTATGCTGAATCGGACAGCATGGAGTTGACCATCCACGATGCCCCGATCGTCGATGCAGGGTCCGATCAGCTCGTCTGCAAGACCCAGGACAGTACCACCTTGAACGGTTCCGTTAGTGGCCCGACCAGTACGGGCCAATGGAGCACCCTTGGGGATGGAAGCTTCGATGATGCGAGCGTCCTTGATACGGATTATTACCCGGGCACGAACGACACGGCGAACGGCTATGTGGATCTGGTCCTGACCTCTACCAATAATGGGGATTGCAATCCCGTGACAGACACCATGCGGATCGAGTTCTTCGATGGGCCTAAAGCTTTTGCAGGCCCCGATGATACCGTTTGCGCTAACAATGACACGGCGGCTCTCGATGGGTATTCCAATACCGGTAGTGGCTCTTGGTTCAGTTCCGGTAGCGGGACTTTTGCCGACCCGAACGATACGAACACCACTTACGACCCGAGCGATGCGGATACGGCGGCCGGCTCCGTGACCCTGAGCCTTGAGACCACGAACAACGGTTCTTGCGAAGGCGATACCAGTTCCATGACCCTGACCATTACCGATGCACCTCACCCATACGCTGGTATGGACGATACGGTCTGTGCCAATAATGCCACGGATTCGGTGAACGGGGAGGTTTATGTTGCTACCGGTGGGGTTTGGAGCACTGCAGGGGATGGAAGTTTTGCGGATAGCAGCTCTCTGAACACAACTTATACAGCAGGCCCGAACGATACCGCCAACGGCTCGGTGGAACTCTACTTGACGAGCACGGGGAACGGGGATTGTTATGCCGAAACGGATACGGTGCTCTTGACCATTACCGATGCTCCCAAAGTAGATGCCGGATCGGATCGGATCATCTGCAAGACGGATACTGCCGTCACCTTGAACGGAAGCGTGAGCGGAGGGAGCAGCACGGGTCAATGGAGCACTACTGGTGATGGAAGCTTCGACGATCCCTCCGTTCTCAATACGGATTACCATCCGGGTCCGAACGATACAGCCAATGGTTCGGTCGATCTGGTCCTTACCTCGACGAACAATGGCGATTGCTTGGCTGAGGACGATACGGTCACCCTCGACTTCATCGAGCCTCCGGTCGCCGATGCGGGGAACGATACAGCCCTCTGTTCGAACAACGACACCCTTCCCTTGAACGGAAGCTCCAGTACGGGGAGCGGTGTATGGTTCAGTTCGGGTACCGGAAGTTTTGCGGATAGCACTTCCCTGACGACCACCTACGATCCCAGCGATGCGGATACGGCCAATGGCTCGGTGGACCTGTTTTTGGTGACCACGAATAGCGGGACCTGCGATCCGGATACGAACTCCCTGACCTTAACGCTCACCGATGCCCCGCATCCGGATGCCGGAGCTGACGATACGGTTTGTGCCAATGACCCCACCGCCTCTTTGAATGGACAAGTTTCGGTCGCCACAGGGGGTGTTTGGAGCACAGCAGGTGATGGAAGTTTTGCGGATAGCAGCTCTCTGACCACGACGTATACGGCAGGTCCGAACGATACGGCCAACGGTTCGGTGGAACTCTACTTGACCAGCACTGGTAACGGGGATTGCTATGCCGAGACCGATACCATGCTTTTGACCATAACGGATGCACCGACCGTCGATGCGGGCCCGGATACCATCTATAGTTGCCTGTCCGATCCCACCGTTAGCTTGAACGGAAGCTCCAGTACCGGTTCGGGGCAATGGTCCAGTAGCGGATCCGGGACTTTTCAGCCTTCGAACACGGACCTGAACGCTGATTACGAGCCCAGCTCCACCGATACGGCCAACGGCTCCGTCCAATTGACCCTACGATCCACCAATAACGGAGATTGCTTAGCCGAATACGATACGGTCGACATCGTCTTCAAGACGGTGCCCAAGGTGGATGCTGGAAACGATACCAGCCTTTGTGCGAACAATGATGACCTTCCCCTGGACGGGCAGGTCTGGGACGGATCCAGCACAGGGGAATGGAGCACGAGCGGCAGCGGTGTCTTCTCACCCAGCGATTCGATCCTGGACCCCACTTATATGCCGAGTGACGCCGATACGGCCAATGGGACCGTGGATCTGATCCTGACCGCGACCAAGGCTTGCGAAGCCACGAGCGACACTTTGACCTTGACCATTACAGATGCGCCTGTGGCCGATGCGGGATCGGATCTGATCCGATGCAAGAACAACCCCGATGCTACTCTGAACGGGGATGTTTATGGGGGCAGTTCCACCGGTGAATGGTCCGCCATTAATGGGAGCGGCACCTTTTCTCCCGATAGCACTGCCTTGAATGCTACTTACAGTCCTTCATCGGCCGATACCGCGCAAGGCTACGTTGACCTCGTGCTCACGACCACGAACAACGAAAGCAATTGCTTGCCCGAGACCGATACCATGCGCATCACTTATACCGAAGAGCCTACGGCCGATGCGGGGGTTGACCAAGTGGTCTGTGCGGACCATGATGTGAACCTGAACGGGTCCATCAGTGGAGGATCTGGAGAGGGGAAATGGTCCACCCCGAACGGGACCGGAACCTTCCTCCCGAATGATACTGCGCTCCAAGGATCCTATTCCTTCAGTGCCGCAGATACCAGCAATGGAAGCGTCACCTTGGTGCTGAGCTCCATTAACAATGGGAACTGCAATGCGGATACGGATAGCATGCAGGTCACGATCACGCCTGCTCCCTCTGCGGATGCGGGCAACGATACCGCCCTTTGTGCCAACAACGATACGCTCGCGCTTAATGGGGATGTCTCCGTGGCGAGCGGTGGTGAATGGAGCACAACCGGTGATGGGGAATTCCTCCCTCACGATAGTACCCTCAACGCTGATTACGCACCCGGTCCCGCTGATGATGATTCCGGTTCGGTCGAGCTGGTGCTCAGTACCACTGGCAATGGAAACTGTTATACGCACTATGACACCCTTGAGCTGACCCTCGATCCCGCTCCTCAGGTGGATGCAGGTTCCCCGATCTATATCTGCGAAGGCGATACAGTGGCCGACCTGAACGGAAGCGTAAGCGGAGCTACCAGCACAGGGGTTTGGAGTAGCTCGGGTACAGGAAGTTTCGATCCGTCCAACACCGCGCTCAAAGGCTCCTATCAAATGAGCGATGCGGATACAGCGGCCGGGTCGGTCCTGTTGACCCTCACCTCCACCAACAATGGGAATTGCTATGCCGAATCCGATTCGGTGATGGTCACCGTCACCACGGCTGCAACGGTGACCGCGGAAAGCGATACCTCCCTTTGCAGCGATGATCTGGACAGTCTGGCCGTGAGCGGTTCTGTTACTGGAGGTTCAGGTAACGGGGAGTGGAGCACGAATGGGTTCGGATCGTTCTCACCCTCCGATACGATCGATGATCCGCATTACATCTTCGATGCGCAAGACAGCAGCATGAATCAGCTTTCCCTGAGCTTCGCTTCCGTTGCTTCTTGTGTGAACGATACGGACAGCGTAGTGGTGGACTTGATCGATGCGCCCATCGCTGTGGCCGGCCCGGATAGCAGCATATGTGAGGGAGAAGAACTAGCGCTCAGTGGAAATGTGCTCAACGCTTCTGGAGGGGTTTGGAGCAGTAGCGGTTCCGGAACTTTCCAACCGGACGACAGCACTTTGACAGCGAGCTACGATCCCAGCGCCGCTGATATCGATAGCGGGGAAGTTACGCTGGTCCTCAACACGTATGGAGGGAATGTAGCTCAATGCGGTGGCGATAAGGACAGCCTCGAGCTGAACATAGGGGCCAAGCCTGTGGCCGACTTTACGATGGACCCTGCCTGCGTGGGAGAAGACCTGAGCCTCACCGATTCCTCCTATGTCCTCAACGATAGCATCGAAACCCACGAATGGGTGATCGGTACGGATACCCTTAATGGACCTGCTCCGAACTACAGCCCTGGGGATACGGGCACTTATCAGATCCGCCTCTCCGTTAATAGTTCCTCAGGCTGTTCGGACACGGTGCTTCGCTCTGTCAGCGCGAATCCTCAACCGGTAGCAGCTTTCTCGAGCGAACGGTCCTGCGATCAGGAAGTGCAGTTCAACGATTCCTCTTCCATCAGCAGTGGCAGTATTGTAGAGCATTATTGGACCTTCGGGGATGGGGATAGTAGCAGTGCGGTATCTCCGTCCCACAGCTATCCTGATACCGGAGAATATGAAATAAGCCTTCGGGTTAAAAGCGATTCCGGTTGCACAGCTTCGACGACGGATAGCGTGAACATTCTTCCGGATCCTCTGGCGGATTTCGAGCCTCAAGGAGGGAATTACGATCCAGGAGCGGAGATCACATTCAAAGGATCCCCTTCCGCTGCGGTAGGATACCTCTGGAACTTCGACGACGGAGCTTCTTCCACGGACTCGGTATTCACTCATTCCTTCCAGGAAAAAGGCAAATATGAAGTGACCCTTCGGGTGGAGGATAGTTTGGGATGTACGGACACGGTCACCTACAACTTTTCGATCGGTGAAAAGGAGCGACCAGTCGCTGTTCCTACTGCATTCACCCCGAACGGTGATGGGGTCAATGATGTCCTCCACGTGCTCGGAGGGCCGATGAAGGAGATGAATTTCCGGATCTACAATGAGTGGGGGAACCAACTTTTTATCTCCCGCAAGCAGAGCAAAGGCTGGGACGGAACAGCGAAAGGAAAAGAACAGTCCGCCGGTTCTTATATCTATATTCTGAAGGGAAGAACGGTCTCGGGGAAAAAGATCGAAAAGAAAGGAAAAGTCCACCTGATCCGCTGAACAATGAAATCTCGAATCCTCATAGCGTTCATCGTCCTTCTTTTCCTCAACGGAGAAAGTTCAGCGCAAGATTATCACGTAACCCGTTATCAAGGGGCTCCCTTGTATCATAATCCTGCCCTGACGGGCGTTTTCACAGGCATTCATCAAATCCGGAAAGCTGATTATCGGATCGGGATGAACGGCCGTTCTCAATGGCAGAGCTTGGGAGTTGAACCGTACCGATCGGCTTATCTCGCCTACGATCAGCCTTATAAGCGTTTCGGGATCGGCGGTTACCTTATCGATAACAATGCCGGAAGTAAGGCCTTTAACGTGCTCCAGGGAAAGCTCTCCGGAAGTTATCACATCACTGAAAAGGGATCGCCACACCTTTTAACGGTCGGGATAGGCCTCGGGATCTTTCACACGAGCTTCGATCCGAGTGCTTTTAGCTATGAGACCCAATATTCAGCAACGACGGGAGGCTTCGATCAAAACATCTCCTCTGGGGAAAAGTTCCAACGGACCAGCCGGTTAGGGTTCGATGCTGAGATGGGGATCTATTACGAGTACAGGGAAAAGGAAAAATACACTCCATATGTCGGGGTATCGACTTTTCACATCCCCCGCCCGAAAGAAAGCTTTTTAGGGAAAGGCGCACGGGTCCCGCTCCGCTGGGTGGCCATGCTCGGTTCTGGTATCAAACTGAGCGAAGACCTGAGGATCCGCCCAGGAGCCCTATACATGAAGCAACGTTCGGGTCAGGAGATCCATTTGAGGAGCGACCTCCGCTATAGATGGAACGATACCTATAGCGTACTCTTCGGAGCAGGATATCGGGTCAGGGACGCCGTCCTCCTCGATATCGGAATTCAACGGAAACGGAACACCCTTCGTTTCTCCTATGATGTGAACACCTCTTATTTGAGCCGATATACAGGGGGTAGAGGCGCCTGGGAGATATCCCTTGTCCTTCGTGGGAAAAAAGGGGAACCCTTACTCCACCCGAAGTTCTTCTAAACCGATCCTATCTACGGATCGCTTCCATCTTTGTAGGGATGGAGCCAGCGCCCCCTTTCCTCTACCAAGCCTGGAAGCACCACCTCCCCTTTCTTAAAGAAAGGCTGGCCATAGCCACATACTACGGGGAGCACGAGGCCGGGATCGCCGATGGTCTGAAAAAAATGGGGGATTCCGTTAGCGATCTCTACATCGGAAGGATCTCCTTGATGGACTTGACCACAGCTATCCGTGAAAAGCTCGGAAAAAAGGAGCTCAGCGACCCCAAAAGCTACCTGTGGTCCCTGGGTGAGGAAAGATACCGGACCCTCAGGCTGACCGATGGTTCTGAATGGGTGCTCAAGTACGCAGAACGACCGGACCGGTGGGTCCACTTTCATCCTGCCCGGAGGGCTCCCTTGAGCATCCGTGTACGTGGCAAGACCCTTCGAACAGCATTTCTGACATGCCTAGAAGCAAAGCGTCATGGCATGCTCCCTTTGAACACGGGATTGGTGGAGCTGGTACGTAGCAGTTACATGGGGCTCCCTCCGGTCGCTTCATTGGACCGTAAAAAAGGATTAGGACGGATCATCACCCTCCTTTGGGGCGATCCTTGAGCACTTTCAAGCGTATTCCAACTCCGCCACCCGCTCGATGAAGTCCGGCATCATGTACGGGAGATCATAGGGGCGTCGTCCGGAAACCAGGTTTCCGTCCACGACGCTGCTCTCATCGATCCATTCCGCTCCAGCATTTATCATATCATCTTTGATACCCGGCGTGCTGGTCAACCGCCTGCCCTTTGCGATCCCCGCTGAAACGAGGACCCATCCCGCATGACAGATCTGTCCGATCGGCCTTCCGGCATCGTTCATTTTCCGTGCGATGCTCAGGACATGTTCGGAGCGTCGTAGCTTATCCGGAGCCCATCCGCCAGGGATGAAAAGCGCATCGTATTCTTCGGCATCGACCTGCGCATAGCCTTGATCGGCCCTTATGCTAAGGCCGTTCTTCCCCTTATAGGTCTCATGTTGCTGAGCCCCTACTACGTCCACGTTCGCACCTTCTTCCTGGAGGCGGAGGATCGGATAATAAAGCTCGAGATCTTCGAAATGATGATCCACCAAGCAAAGGACCTTGCGTTCTTTCAGCTGCATAACCGCTCTTATTTTGATACCAAGATAATCGATCGGATCCAAGGGACATCCCAAGATGCTGGATCCAGACGATCAAGGACCGCCTTTCTTTACCTTCGGTCCCGATGGAGAAAAGGGAGCTCAGAAAGCTGTTCCGCAAGAAGCGGAAGGAATTGACCTCCGAGCGGACCGAAGCCCTTTCGCAGGCCATAGCGGACCGTTTTCTGAAATTCGTGGACGGGCTCCGAACCCCGATCCATTATGTCCACCTCTTCCTCCCTATCGAAAAGAACCACGAAGTGAACACCTGGCCCATCCTAAAAGCCCTTCAGGACCGCAACGACATAGAGGTCGTCGTCCCTCGCACAGACCTCAGTAAAGAGCGGATGGAACATTTCCTTATGGAGAAAGACACCTTATTGGTGAAGAACGAAATGGGGATCCCTGAACCCAGGGATGGAACCCGGATCGCGGAAGAAAAGATCGATCTGGTGGTCATGCCCTTGCTCGCCTATGATAAAAGCGGTGACCGGGTCGGCTACGGAGGGGGTTTTTACGATCGCTTCCTGGAAGCCTGCCGAGCGGACGTGATCAAAGTCGGCCTCTCCTTTTTTCCACCCGTGGAAAAGATCCAGGATGTGGACGAGCACGATGTCGTTCTGGACCACTGCGTAACACCAGGATCGGTTCATTCTTTCGAGGGTAGAAGCCTAGGACCTGCCTAAAAGCTCTAACTTGCATCCAAATCCAGAGGAAGCATGAAAGCCGTTCGACTGACCGAATACGAAAAGCCCGTGGAGTTAAAGGAGATCGATGTTCCTGAGCCCGGCGAGGGAGAGGCTCTGATCAAGATGGAAGCCTCTGCTCTGAACCATCGGGACCTCTATGTGACCCAAGG
>CAZIDL010000088.1:0-8365 GCA_964537825.1 uncultured Weeksellaceae bacterium | reverse complement strand
AGGGTTCTCCGTCCCTTCATCGGATGCTTTGACCTGCAAGGCACCTGCTTCGTAAAGGATGTTGTACCACTGGAAGCATTTCTTGATGTCGGAGGGGTGAACCTTTTCTTCGTCGTATTCCGGGAGCAGTTCTTCGAACTTCGCTTTTAGCTCTTCTTTCGATGAACGGTGGTCGATGGTTGGACCTCCGTCCTCCGCATCGTGGATCCGTTGAAAGAGCTCTCCAAGCGCGATCTCCCCGTCCTTGGTGTGGATCATGATCTCGTCCAGCGTGCTGATGCTGTTGTTCGGGTTGGCGGGCAAGCGTTTCCCGCTTTCCACAGATTCCACGATCAGCCCTTTCGAAGAGGTGGAGAGCAAGCGGTGAAGGCCGGGTTTTCCGGAAATGGAAACGATCCTTTCGAGGTCTATCATAGCTCGAGCGATGAAAGGGTCGAATTTAAAAGATCCTGATCTAGCGTTTCACGAGCTTGATGATCCCTTTCTGCCCTTTCTGCTCCCATTGCAACAAATAAAGCCCGGGGGACAACCCTTTCGTACGGATCCGCTTTTCATCCATTCCGGGAGCGATCTTGCCCCTGCGCAGAACATCACCGCGCAAGCTTTGCAATTCGTAGTAGAGCGGCTCCTTTAATGGCCGCGAGGTGAGGAATCGGACCTCCTTTTCCGTCGGATTCGGCGATATTCTTACCTGAAAGCTGTCTTTCCGAGCCCTAATGGAAGAAGGGATCGCGTGGACGGTATCTGAACGGTTCTGACATCCGTTGCTGTCAACCACCACCAAATGAAAGCTTCCTTGCTCTTCGATCCGATGACCTTGTTGGGTAGCGTTGGTAATGGGCGTCCCGTTCCGGTACCACTGGTAATCGAGGCCGCTTGATGGGGTGAAGAGGCTGTCTCCTTGCTGGTAGATGATGGGCTTCTGGGGGAGGGAATGCACCGTTAGGTCAGCGCTGTCCGTCATAGCCGGACAAGCTGAGCTGTCGAACACTTTTGCGAAATAGGTCCCGGAACTGTCCACCATCAGTGGAGAAGTGATGGAGCTGTCCGGCCAGCGATATTCTGAATAAGGCTTTTTGGTGCCCAAGGGGATCGGGTCACCACAGCTCACAGTATCCGGATAACTGAGCAGTGGATCGTAAAGACTGTTCGATAGGGCTTGATGAGCATCCACTTTTCCGTGTCCCCAGCGATCGTTCGGAAGGCTTCCTGTAAAACTATCTTTCCGTGCTGTCTTCTGTACTGCTTGGATAACTTCCTGATGGGACGCCTTGGGGCATCTTTGGAAGTAAAGTCCGGCGATCGCGGTCAGCACGGGGGCTGCTACAGAAGTACCCCCGTTCCGCATGTGCATGCTGTCTCTGTGGACCTTGTGGGGTTCGTTGTTGATCAGGTAGTTGAGCCGGTCCAAAGGTCCCGCTGTCATAAGGATAACGCCGGTGGCGGAAATGTCGGGTTTGTTCCTGCCGTTCCGTGTTGGCCCCCGGCTCGAATTAAAAGCGATATCTCCCGGCGTACCATTAACGCTCACGGTGCTGTCATTGATGTCAACGTAGTCCACCCGGCCTACGTGATTGGCTACTGTTAGCACCTCTTCGGAGCAGTTCCAGGAATCCACGATCGTCTTCCGGCGGTCTGGTGCTTTATAATCAGCAATGTCAGGGAATTGGGCCGATGTAGGGAGGGAATTGCTGTCGACGATCGAAGAAGTTCCAAGGAAATCGGCGGACCATACATCGAAGCGGCCGGATCCGGTGGTCATGAAGCGGAAACGGTATTGATTGGAATCGGGTTCCTTCAGGTGTACTTGCAGCTTGTAGCGGTCGCCGATCCGCTGCCCGTAAGTCTCTGCGATCGCTAGTGTATCTCCGCTACCGTTCGTGAGCGTATCCGTGATGGTGCTGTC
Organism: uncultured Weeksellaceae bacterium; assembly: GCA_964537825.1. Taxonomy (GTDB): domain Bacteria; phylum Bacteroidota; class Bacteroidia; order Flavobacteriales_D; family CAYVSK01; genus CAZIDL01. Next base: position 6,459 of record CAZIDL010000088.1, on the reverse strand, counting down.
CAGGTTGTTCTGGATCTGATGAAAGGGAGTTCGTCCCCGGTAGAGGTAGGAAGGATTTACACGATCCGCACCGATCGCGTATTCCACTTTCTTGAAGTCCGACGTATCCGCCCAGGCTTCGAAATAGACCGCGCCATAACCCAAGGAGGAACTGCTGTTGTATTCGAACCAGGTGAAGTTCGTGTCGGAGGAGACGGAGTATCCTAAGTGAAAGGGGATATGGCCTGCATTCCCTGCTGCTGCCACCATCATCCTTCCTTTCCTTTCCTGGATCAGGCTATCGATCAGAAGGGCTGCAGGGTCTTTGGCGTCGTGGGGGCCCAAATAGCTTCCCAGGCTCGCATTGATGACCACTGGTTTCCCGATCGAATCCGCCCGTTCGAGGATGTAGTCCACTGCATCCACGATCGTAGCCTTCCAGTTGGGTGCGCTAAGGTCATTGGAGACGATGATCATGTCCGAACGGGGGGCTCCTCCGGCATGGTTGCCTGTCGCAAGGCCATTCCCCGATCCCACGCTCGTGACCGAGGTACCGTGCCCGTAATAACCTGTTTGGTCCTGATGCGGGCAGTTCCCTGCATTGATGAGTGTGGAGTCCCACTCCTGTCCGTAGCCATATTTAGAGGGGGTGTTCACAGAGTCGGGGAAGGTCTGGTCCCAAAGGGTCAGAACGCGCGTGCGGCCTGTTGAGTCTTGAAAGTCGGGATGGTCGAGGTCGATCCCGGAATCGATGTAACCCAGGATCACATCCTTTCCCTTGTAGGACCGGGGGAGCTTATTCCCCTGGTGGATCCCCCCGATCCTGTTCCGTACCCGCATGGTATCGTTCAGGGCATGCCCTTTCCCCATTTGCACTACGATGCGCTCGACGAAATCCTTTTGTTGAAGCTCCCGGATCTTTCCGGCTTTGACCCGTACGGAAGCATAGCCGTCGCTCTCGAACTTGAAGTGAGCTCCTTTCCTATGGCAGTAGCGAGCAATGGCATTACCCTCCCCTTTGATGAAGAGGTTCAGCTCCCGCTCAGGAGCTGAACGTTCGATGAGGGTTTCCAGGTAAGGGTCCGTGCCCGCTTTTTCCTGAGCTCCTAAAGAAAGGGAGAGGCAGAAAAATAAGAGAAAGAGGCTGTTCCGGACGGCTTTCATCGTTCCCTGAATTCGGGGATATCGTTCAGAAAACGGAGTTTCTGCTCCGTAAGTCCCACATGGCAAGCATAATGTTCCTGCCCATTGGTGACCACGAGGTAAGGGACTTCAAAAGCAATGTTGTAGCGAGCTATTTGATCGAACACCTGCTGATCGATGGATATATCGGGGGCCTTGCATTCCACGATCATATAGGGCGAAAGGCTCTGGTCGCGGGTGAGGATGTCGCAGCGCTTGAAACGTTTGTGCAGCTGGAACCCTTTTTCAACTTCCATCAACCCATAAGGATGTCCCTTCGCTTCGTGGAGGTAGCGGATGAACTGTTGGCGCACACGTTCTTCAGGGGTTGCGCGCACCTTTTTTCGCCGTACAGGATCGAACAGCATTTTGCTTTCAGGGGACTGTTCGGAGCTGTTCTTCGTGGGCTCGGAACTTTGCATTATAAAGGGATCTTAATGGTCAAACCTGTGGTAGCGTTACTGAAAAGGTCTAAATTGCTTACCTTAAAGATAAGCAAAGGAGGATAGCCGAAGCAATGAAGACGAAAGAAGAGATCGTCAAGGATTGGCTCCCGCGTTATACCGGGAAAGAAATGGCAGGCATGGGGAAGTATATCCTCTTGACCAATTTCGAGGACTACGTGCAGCGTTTTGCAAAAGAAGAAGGGGTGAATGTGGAGGGACAGGATCGACCGATGCCGAACGCCACCTCCGGGAATATCAGCATGATCGATTTCGGAATGGGAAGTGCCAATGCTGCTACGATCATGGACCTCCTGAGCGCTGTTTCCCCGAAAGCGGTCCTTTTCCTTGGAAAATGCGGAGGGTTGAAGAAGAAGAACAAGGTCGGGGATATGATCCTCCCGATAGCTGCCATTCGGGGAGAAGGGACCTCCGACGACTACTTTCCGCGCGAAGTGCCTGCCCTGCCAGCATTTAGCTTGCAGCGTGCGGTATCCGGAAAGATCCGTGATAGCGGCTTCGATTATTGGACCGGTACGGTCTTCACGACCAATCGACGCGTTTGGGAACACGATGACGCCTTCAAAGAGCATCTGCGCGTAACGCGTACGATGGGTATCGATATGGAGACCGCTACGATCTTCATGGTCGGTTTCGCCAACGGAATACCGAGCGGTGCGCTCCTTCTCGTGAGCGATCAACCGATGATCCGTGAGGGCGTGAAGACAGCAGCGAGCGATAGAAAGGTGACCGAAGGCTATGTGCTGGAACATATCCGGGTCGGAAGAGACTCTATGTACGAGTTGATCAATAACGGCCGTTCCGTGAAGCACCTTCGCTTCGAAGAATAAAAGCGCATACGCCATGTCTTCAGAGGACCGGAAGAACGAAAAGCTAGATGGCTTCCAACGGCTCTTGACCATCATGGATGAGCTAAGGGAGCATTGTCCATGGGATCGTGAGCAGACCATGGAAAGCCTTCGACACCTTACGATCGAAGAGGTGCACGAGCTTGGGGATGCCATCCTCGATAAGGACTTGCCGGAGGTCAAAAAGGAACTTGGGGATATCGTCCTCCACGTGGTCTTTTATTCCAGGATCGCCTCAGAAGAGGGGTCCTTCGATGTTGCGGACGTGCTGAATGCGGTCTGTGACAAACTCGTCGAAAGGCATCCGCATGTTTACGGCGATCTTTCGGTCAGCGGAGAAGAAGAGGTCAAGAGCAATTGGGAGCAGATCAAGCAAAAAGAAGGGAAGGAGAAACGTTCTGTCCTCGAAGGGGTCCCTCGTTCCCTTCCCGCGATGGTCAAAGCTGTACGCGTGCAGGACAAGGCGGCTGGGGTCGGCTTCGAATGGGAAGAGCGAGAAGGGGCTTTGGAAAAGGTCCGGGAAGAATTGAAAGAATTGGAGGATGAGAAGCGGAACGGAGCTGATAAAGCCCTTATGGAAGAAGAGTTCGGGGACCTGCTCTTCGCTTTGGTCAACTATTCCCGTTATCTCGGTGTCGATCCGGACGCTGCCCTCGAAAGGGCCAATAAGAAGTTCATCGCGCGTTTCGAAGAGGTCCAGGCAAAGGCTGAGACCGAAGGGGCACGGGTTGATGAATTGTCCCTCGAACGCTTGAACGAGCTATGGGAAAGCATCAAACGGGATCGGTCAGAGAGCGGAAATGCCTCTTCATAGACGATCGGAGGATCAGTGGTCGATCCTCTGCCTTGCGGACCCTTCATATCATATCAAATGAAAATTCGAGTTCCTTTTTTCTAAAAGGAGGGTCTGCGTTCCCGGCCTCGTCTTAGAAGAAAATGCCGAGGAGGAAACCAGCGAGCACTGCGATCAGCTTGAAGCGCTCCAGGCGATGTTCGTCCGAGCTTTCAAAGAGGATGGTGGTCGATACGTGGAGCAAGACCCCTAGGACCAAAGCGAGCATATAGTAATGGCTTTCGCCCGTTAGATGAGGGAGATCTGCGGGGAGGATCTTTCCGATCAGGATCCCCAAGGGGCCCATTAGTGAAAAGATGGAAAACGCGATCAGGGGTTTCGTGTGACCGCTGCTACTATTGATAAGAAGCCCCGCCAATGCCAGGGAGGCCGGTAGCTTGTGGACCAGGAGTCCCATCAGGAAGTGATCCCCCTGGAGGATCCCGGATCCGCCCAAGGGGATGCTTTCCAGAAGTGCATGGAGCGACAGACCTGCCAATGCTGCAAATGGGATCCCTTTCTTCGAAAAAAGTTGCCCCTCTTGAACATGGCCGTGCTCAACCCCTCCTGATAGAAAATCCAGGAGGATCTGCAGGAGAAAACCGATGAGAACCCAAGCCCCGATCCCGTTTGGTCCTTCCTGAAAAAGGGTTGGCAAGAAGCGGGTTATGGCCAATGCAAAGAGAAAAGCCCCGCTGAAGGAAAGAAAGAGGCGTGAGCGCTTAGCATTGTTCGAACGGAGGAAGAGGGCAACCCCTCCACCGGCCCAGGCTCCCAGGAAAAGGAGCGATCCTGAATAGAACAGATCGGTCATCGGGCGAAGCTAAGCAGTTCCGTTCCCTCCCTCTTCCGCTTTTTTCCTGGCCACGATGATCAACCGCTCCGAACTCCTGGGATCGAACGGTTTCAATGCATAGTCGCCATAGCGGTCGATGATCTGCATGCCGGCCCTTTCGAGCATCACTTGCAGGTCGTTATCGAAGAGGATCCGGAGTTTTTCCTTGAACTCGTGGCCTTTTCCCTCATCGTGAAAAGCGATCCGTTTGACCAGGATCCCGTATTCCACGTAGCGATCGATGTGGAAGTCGATTCCCTCGACGGTCTTTATTTCGTGCGGAACGAGGCCCTGCACCTCCTTTTGGGCGTTCATGAAATCGATCACGAGCTCACCTCCCTCCCGGAGTTGTTCGCTAGCCGCTTTGATCACGCGGAAATTCTCTCCTTCCGAGCGGAAATAGCCGAAGCTGCTGAAAAGGTTGAGGATCTTGTCGAATCGCTGGTTCCGGTCGTAAACGTGGCGCATGTCGTGAACATCGAAGCGTAGCCCCGGGGCTTCGTAAGCTTTGGCTTCTTCGATGCTGTTGCTCGATAGGTCGACGCCGGTCACATCGAATCCTTTTCGATGGAGCTGGACCGCGTGACGGCCTTTGCCGCAGGCCAGATCCAAGATCCGGTCCCCCTTTAGGGCCTTCAAGCGATCGACGAGTCGATCGACGAAAAAAGCCGCTTCTTGCTCGTCCCTGTCTTTGTAAAGGATGTGGTAATAGGGAGAATCGAACCAGGTCTCGTACCAATCGTTTCCGGGCTGCTCTTCTGCACTCATGTAGCGCAAAAATAGAAAGGCGGGACGAGCTTCCTTCTGCCTATCTTCGTCTTGATGCTGTGCTCGTTCAAAAAGGGTGTGCTTTCGCTTCTCCTCCTTCTCTTCGTTATGCCGGCTTGTCGTGAGCGTTCTATCGGGACGGACACTTCGGTCGCTCAAAAGGCCCACCGGTCCTTTACTTTTCACACCGCCTTGCTACCGCTTCTCGAGCAGATCCATTATTCTGCTCCGGGTCCTGGACCTCAAAAAGGAGGGCCGTTCTGTGGGATGCTCGAACTCCTGAAAGGGGATACTTCTTCCTTTCCGGAGCAGAGCGACCTGACCTATCGCTATACGCCTTTGGACAGTTGCAAAAAGGCCCAAAGGGGCGACCGAAGAGGAGAGTTAAGGGTGACCTTTCACGGTATCATGGATGAAGCTGGAAGCAAGATCGTTCTGGAGAGCAGCGGTTTTCAGATCGGTGGATCAGAGATGGAAGGGCGTTCCGTGATCGAAAGGGAGCAGGGATATTGGCTTTTTCGTTGGAAAGGGACCGCTTTCCTGGTCGAAGGGGATCGGGTGACGATGACAGGTGAGATGAAGGTCGTTCGCACGCTCGGAGGGATGTCAAAGGGCCATGTCAGCGATGACCGTTATCGATTCGAGCCTCGGTTCAAAGGAGAGGGGATCGGAGATGCGAGCTACCAGGTCGATCATGGGAGTTCACTGGAAAGGGATATGGGTTGCCGTTGGCCCTGGAAAGGTGTGCTCAGGATAAAACCTCGGGATCTGGGGGTACGGAAGTTGGATTATGGGGACGGCAGGAGGTGTAGCGATTCTGGAGAGGTCCTCGTTAATGGAATGGCCGCAAGCATGAATTTCTGATAATTTGTGCTAGGGCTTGATCGATAGCAGGGAAGGAATTATTATATATTTGCGGAGAACCGGATCGCAGCGTTTTGTTCTACGATCTCGACATCTACGATCTCTTCAGGAAGATGGATCGGAACAACATCATTCTCTCCTTCAAAGGAGAGGTGACCTCCGAATTGCTTACGTCCATCCTTCAGATCATGGAGAACAAGCTCGACGACGTGGAAGAGAACAAAAAGGTCCGGAAAAAGGTCTACAACATCTTGGTAGAGTGCCTTCAGAACCTTTATCATCACATCGAGGACATCGAGAAAGGGAGCGCTCCGCCTCCCGATGGTTCGGATCAGGAGGATCGTCGCTCTGCTATATTCATGATCGGTAAGCAAGGCGATCATTACTCCATCATCACGGGGAACTTCATTCTCAAAGAAGAAGAAGAAAAGCTCCGTGAAAGGCTGGACCAGATCAATGCGATGACCAGGGAAGAGCTCAAGGACCATTACAAGTCGGTCCTGAACAATGGAAAATTGTCCGAGAAAGGAGGGGGAGGGCTCGGTATGATCGATATTGCGAAGAAGTCGGGGCAGAAGCTCGATTATAACTTTACTTCGCTCGACCGCAATAATTCCTTTTTTAGTTTGAACGTGAAAGTCGCTCAATAAAAACAAGCGCCATGGAAGATATCCAGATCGAGGGAAC
>CAZIDL010000087.1:0-8430 GCA_964537825.1 uncultured Weeksellaceae bacterium | reverse complement strand
TCTTCTATATCATATTCCTGAAGATCTGATATATTTCGGATCGTTCATGGCCTTCCCTAGGAACATCAAGACCCTCCGGAAGCGCTTCAAAAAAACCCAGGAGGATGTTGCTGATGCACTCAGCATCGGACGGGGCCGATGGGCTAAGTACGAGGAGGGAAGAGCAGAGCCACCGCTGGAACTTTTGCGTCGGATCGCTGAATATTTCGACGTGTCCCTTGATAAGCTTTTGGCGGAAGGGGAAAGGGAAAAAGGGGTGCATCCCGGGATGCGGAATGCTTCCGATGATGAACAGGGCACTAGCATCGATCTGATCCCCGGAGAAGCCACAGCAGGATATATGGGGGGCTACGGGGACCCAGAGTATATGGAACGGCTGGAAAAGTTGCGCATCCCTTTCATGCCGTCCGGTGAATTGCGTGCTTTTCCCGTGCGTGGTGATTCCATGTTGCCTGTGCCCGATGGGAGTTATGTGATCGGCCGTTACCTCGATAATGCTGCACAGATCCGGGATGGGCGGACTTACGTGGTGGTGAGCCGCAATGAAGGGATCAGTTTCAAACGGGTCTGGAACGACCTGGAAAAGGATGGAACCTTGTTGCTCGTCCCGGACAACAAGCTATACCGACCTTATCGGATCGACGGTCAGGATATCATGGAGTTGTGGGAATACGTGGGGCATTTGAGCTTTGCTGCTGCACGGGGACAGTCCTAATCACGGATCTTACCATCCCCGAAAATGCAGAAGCCCGTGATCCGGATGCGGCCACTGCTGCTCCCTGATCCTTCGAGCTTTTGCCTACGCTTATCCGAAAAACTTCCGAAGATCGGGATGACCTGAAGGTCCAGTTCCCATTCCGATGGTATATGGAGCGTTCCGCCACCAAAGAGAAAGAAGACCTCGATCTCACGATCGCCTTCCCCCCACTGGCAACGGGTCAGGTCGATGTTCGCCTCGCCGAATATCGAAAGGATATCCCCACCCCGGAACTCGTTTGTACTGATGATCCGGTCGCTGTTGCCAAAGATCACGGTCTCTTTCAAGCGGTCCTTTTCTTCCGCCCGGTCTTTTTGGTGGCTTCCCCCTGCTTTGCTGCGCGGCGAGCGATCGCGCCCCCTTCCCCTTAGGAGAAAGAAAAGTCCCACTAGCAAAAGCACGAGGGGCCATAGGCTAAGGTCCTCCGGAAGATCGAATGCATCGGGGATCCAAAAAAGGAGGCCTATTAGGAAAAGGACGATGCCTGTCGTGCCTTTGCGATCGGCCATGAGGTAGATCCCCAGTCCGATCGGTATCAGTTCCCAACGGAAAAGCAGCTCCTCGATCTGCTCCGGGATCAATTCCATCGAGCGCATCCCGAAGAGGATACCGAGCAGGACGAGGATGAGGCCGAACAAGCGTTTGGGTTCCATTAAAGATCGGGATCGCTTCTGTAAAGATGAGCTTTTTTATAACGATACGTAAGGTTCCAAAAGTCCTCGATCTCCACCCAAAGCCATTCAACTTCATCAATTTCCTAATTTTGGCGCACCTTAACCTGAAACGAGCATCATGGAACCTTCGCATCTAAGACCCCCCTTTATCAACTTTTTTCTAAGCATCATTCTCTTTTCCCCTTCGCTTGCTTTAGCTCAGGATGGGATGACCTTGGAGGATGTTGCCCGCACCGAGCGTGTGGATGAGGTGAAAATGAACGAGGATGCTTCGCACGTGGCCTATACCCTCTCCATTCCCGGAGATCCTGTTGAAGGAGAGGAGGACAGCAAAGAACTTCACGTTTATGACGTGGAAGAGGAGGAAAGCCGGCTTTACCGGCGTCGTTCGGTGAGCAATGTCCGCTTCCGGCCCGGTCACGAAAGCATCACTTTTCTCGCTTCCGGGGGGGCAAAAGGCAGCAATGCCATCTACGAGCTTCCCTTGGATGGAGGTGGGGCTTATGAACTCTATCGCTTCGAAGGTCGTGCTCGTTCGTTCGAATGGGCTTCAGGAGGCAAGACCTTCGCCTACCGCGAACGGGAAAAAGGAAAGAAAGTGAACTCCCCCCTTCCAGACAAGCCGGAACTCTACGAAGAAGGGATGCAGGACATCCGTGCGTACGTGACCAACGTGGAGCAGCCCGATAAGGAACCCACGGAACTTCAGGTCGACGGGACCGTTTACACGATGCGATGGTCCCCGGACGATTCCAAACTCGCCCTTGCCGTTGCCCCGACCCCGCGGGTGGACGATTACTATATGTACAAGGAAGTCCGCGTGGTGGACGCTTCCAACGGGAAGTTGCTCACGGAGATCCCTCAAAAGGGTAAGCTCAGCGATATCAGGTGGAGCCCGGACGGCGAAACCCTTGCTATGCTGGCCGGTGCGGATATCCACGATGTGATAGCAGGGCGGATCCTTACGGTGCCCTCCGATGGCGGGGAGATCAGCAACATCAAGCCCGGCTTCAAAGGGAAATTCGAAGGCATCCGTTGGACCGAGAGCGGTAAGATCCATTTCATTGCCAGCAAGGGCACGAAGAGCGCTTACGGACATATTAAGCCGGACGGCTCGGCCATGAGCTACATTAAAAAGCCCGGCAACACGATCTTCGATGCTTTCTCCCAGGCCGATGGCAAGAATGCTGCTTTTGTCGTTACCAAGCCTGAGCATCCCCGTGAACTTTATCTACGCAAAAAAGGTGGTGCGATCGAACGGGTGACCACGAGCAACGAATGGCTCGCAGACAAGTCGTTCGGCGATCAACGGAGCATCGGTTATAAGGCGCGCGATGGAAAGAAGATCCAGGGTGTTCTCATCGAACCTGTGGGATATGAAGAAGGTGAAAGCGTCCCGATGATCGTATGCGTACACGGGGGGCCTGAATCCCACTTCAGCAACGGTTGGGTCACTTATTACAGCCGGCCGGGTCAGGTTGCTGCGGCCAAGGGGTATGCGGTCTTCTATCCGAATTATCGGGGAAGCACTGGTCGGGGAGAGAAATTCCTCAAGTCGAGTCAGGGAGACGCGGGGGGAAAGGAATTCGATGACATCGTGGATGGCGTTAAATACCTGATCGATCAGGGTATCGCTGAAAAGGGCAAGATCGGGGTCACCGGGGGATCTTATGGAGGATATGCCACCGGATGGATGGCAACGCGCTATTCGAAGCATTTCGATGCGGCCGTGATGAACTTCGGGGTCAGTGATAACATTTCGAAATGGGGTACGAGCGATATCCCGATGGAGCTCTACCTCGTCCATGCCCGGGAATATATCTGGGATGGGAATTGGATGAAGTACCTCAAGCGAAGCCCCATCTATCATGTGGATAAAGCCCAAACCCCCTTGTTGATCACGCATGGGAAGGAGGATACCAGGGTCCATCCGGGGCAGTCGATGGAGCTCTTCCGCCACATGAAGGTAAGGAAGCCAGAAGTGCCGCTACGCTGGGTCCGTTATCCCAATGAAGGGCACGGTTATGATAACCCGGCGCATCAGTACGATTATTCCATCCGGCAATTTCGTTGGTTCGACCACTTCCTGATGGAAGGGAAGAAGGAGAAGCCCGAAAGGAGCATCGACGGGTTGGTCCCTGAGGAGTGATCAGGAAGTAAGAAGCAGTTGGCAGGATCCATTCAAGGCCTTCTGGGACTTTATCCTACTCATTACAGGCTAACAGAACCCGGTCGGGCACAGACCATCAAGGATAAAGGGTGAACGAATTCAGAACCTCGGTCCGGGGGGCGAAAATGGCTTGAACGATCTGAGGGAAGTTCCCCCTTCATTGAAGGACTTATCGTGCTTTTCGGGAGCTGCTTTTTGGATCCGGGCCTTGAGTTCTGGACTTTTCCTCCTTCGGCCATAAAGAATAAAAGCCCTGGACTCCCGAAAAAAGAAAAGGGGATGAGGAGTGCCCAGGGTGGGACTCGAACCCACACGGTCGCAATGACCACATGGCCCTCAACCATGCGCGTCTACCAGATTCCGCCACCTGGGCTTTGCTTTCTTTTTCCGAAGAACGCTGAGCAAAAGTAGTAATATCGCGGGAACGGCGGCATCCTTTGTGCCCTCTTTTCACATGCTCTATCTTGCACCCTGGCATGAAGGCTAAAGCCCAAAGACCGGAGCTTTATTTCCACGTGGGCCTTGGAAAGACCGGGACGACCTATCTCCAATACCATTTCTTCCCTGAACTGCAAGGCATTCGGTACATTCAGCGTACGCGCTTCAAGCATTATCACTCCATTATCGCGAAGAGCGATGATGAAAGGGTTCTTTTCTCGAGGGAGTTTGACCGCCAGCTGGAACGGGAAGTCCAAGCATTTGCAGCGTCTTATCCGGACACGCATGCCATCATCATCCTTCGTTCCCCTGCCAGTTGGATCGCTTCGCAATACCGCCGCTTCGTGAAGAACGGTTTCAGCGGATCCTTTCGCGACTTCATCGATGTTGAGGGGGATCAGGGGATATGGAGCCGGGATGAACTCCTTTTTTCCAGGAAGATCCGGGCACTTGATGAGCATTTCGGACCGGAACCGCTCGTTTTGCTTTACGATGACCTCAAGAAGGACCCCTATGCTTTTTTCGACCGGATCGCTGCGTATTGTGGGGCAAGTTATGAAAAGGGGGCTATCGATCTCGATCCGTCCCATAGTTCCTATAAGGAGCGTCAACTCAAGGTCATGAAAAGAGCTTCTGAAAAATTGGGGTTGGAAGCCCGACCCGAGCGCTCTTCTGTCGGGTTCCTGAAGCGCATGCAGGAATGGTCCCGACGCCTCCTTTCCTATTCGCTGCTTTACGGAGCTTATCTGCTTCCTGATCCCTGGATACCGAAAGGCCCATTGATCCCGGAAGTGGAATTGGAACGCGTGCGGGCTTTTGCTGCTGATGATTGGGCTTATTGTTCAGAACGGGCTCAGGAGATCGGCCCGATCTCCTAATTTTGAATGCATGGCCGAGGGACGCATCGATCTTTCCCAGTTCGACAATGCCCATTACGATCCAGGACCCTTTTGGATCCGGATGCTTTGGTACGGGGTCAATGCGCTTTTTTTCAAGTCCCCGTTACCCGGTTCTTCCTGGAAACGCTTTCTGCTTCGCCTATTCGGTGCGCAGGTCGGAAAAGGGGTGATCATCAAACCGCGGGTGAACATCAAATACCCGTGGTACCTGGCCATCGGGGATCACGTATGGATCGGGGAAGAGGCCTGGATCGATGATCTGGGGACCGTATCGATCGGCTCCAACTGTTGCATCAGTCAGGGAGCGATGCTTCTTTGTGGCAATCACGATCATCGAAGTCCGAGCTTCGATCTTATGGTGAGGGGGATCACGCTGGAAGAGGGCGTGTGGATCGGTGCCAAGGCGGTCGTTGGGCCTGGAGTGAGAGCTTCTTCCCATGCTTTTCTGACCCTCGGTTCGGTGACCGCTTCGGATCTAAGTGCATACGGGATCTACCGGGGAAACCCCGCTGAATACCTTCGCGAAAGGGAGATCCGGGAATGAAGGTCAGCATCATCACCGTAGCCTTCAATGCGGCGGATACGATCGCTGATGCTTTGCGCTCCGTCGATCAGCAAAAGCATCCCGAAATCGAACACCTGATCATCGATGGGGGGTCGAGTGATGGAACGCAGGCCATCGTTGAAGGGCATTCAAAACCCTGGCGTTTTATGAGCTCCGAAGCGGACGAAGGGCTCTATGACGCCATGAACAAAGGATTGCGGAAGGCGACAGGGGATGTCATCGGCGTTTTGAACGCTGACGATCTGTTGGAGGATAATGAAGTGATCGCTGATGTGGCCGCTGCTTTTGCTGAGGGAGGAACGGATGCTGTCTACGGCGACCTCGTCTATGTGGCTGCTGACGATCTCGATCAGGTTACCCGGACCTGGAAAGCCGGTCCTTACAGGAAGGGCCGTTTCCTCAAAGGATGGATGCCTCCCCATCCGACCTTTTATGCAAAGGCCTGGATGTTCAGAACCTACGGTGGCTATCGCACTTGCTTGAGCTCATCGGCTGATTACGAACTGATGCTCCGTTTGGTGCACAAGCACGGAGCTCGCCTCCAATACCTTCGGCGCACGATGGTCCGCATGCGGGTGGGTGGTAAGAGCAATATCTCATTGAGGAACCGGTTCCGGGCCAATTTGGAGGACCGGAAGGCATGGCGTATGAACGGGTTAAAGCCTAAGTTCTTCACCCTGTGGATGAAGCCCCTCTCCAAACTCCTACAGTTCTGGAAGCGATGAGCTTGAACAGGATCTTTAGCTTCGGAACATGCATCGGCCACGGCTCTTTTTCGCTTCCTTTCTCTTCCTTTTCCTCCTGAAAGGGCTCCCTTCCTTTGCTGGTATTCCCACGGACACCCTTCCCGTTGCGGACATGCTTCCTTTAAGGAATTGGTCTTTCTGGAACAAGGACCTTTCTTCCCGTGAGCTCGATGAATTGCCCGGGAATGGGGTTCGTATCCAACTTCCAATGACCTATCCGCCGGAAGGGGTTAAAGCGTGGACAGGGAAAGGGAGTCTGCTCAAAAAGGTTTATGTCCCGAAGGAGCTCGTTGGAGTGCGTTTTTCGATACAGCTCGAGCAGTGGGGAGCTTCTGAGTTGTGGGTGGACGGGAAAAGGATCGGGGCATTGGGAAAGGTAGGCGATCAAGGGGAGGAAGTAAGACGGATCGGTCAAATGACCGAAAAGCTTCAACTCACATTCGATACCAGCGGGCTGCATTGCCTCCGGATCCGTTTTTCCGATCAGCATTGGCAAGCAGAAAAAGACATGCGGCCAAGCCCTTTCTATGGGATCTTCGATCTCACCCTTAAGGGATGGGAAGCTTCTGCTAAGAACGACAAAAAGAAAGCCTTCGGAGATATTTCCCTTATTGCGGGGGTGGTAGGGATCTTGTTAGCCCTGGGGTTCGTCCATCTTTTGCTTTTCCTTTTCGAACCCCTGAACAGGACACACCTCTTCTATGCCCTTTTCATGGGGTTCTTTTCCCTCTTCCTTTACTTTCTGGTCCAACGCCATGCCACCGAAGATCCTTCCTACTTCATCCGGACCGCTTACTGGATGCAGTATTTGTTCTACTTTCTTCTTCTGGGCCTTTTGACGCTTTTTTATTCCCTCTTTTCCCGGAAGGGCTTTAATATCCTCTATTGGTCTTTTTGGGGAGTTGCTGGCCTTTGTTTCGTTACGGGGCGTATCGGTCTTTTTGGGATCTCGGAGAACATGTACGCCGTTCTCTTTTCCCTTATCGTGTTGATCGAGTGTTGTCGAAGGGTCGTTCAGGGGCTTCGCCGTGGAGATCCCGGAAGCTGGGTCCTTGGAATGGGAATGGGTCTTTTCGTATCGATCCCTATCGGGAAGATCCTTTTCGATCTGGCCTTGAAGGGGGTCATCACTTATGATATGAGTTCGTCGCTTTCCCTCTTTTGGATGAACACGGTCCCGCTCAGTATGTCCGTTTATTTGGCCCGCAACTTCTCGCTCCTACGGAAAAGCTTGCGGGAGAAACTGGAAGAGGTCAGGGATCTTTCTCAGAAAAACCTTGAACAAGAGCGTGAAAAACAACGGATCCTCGAGAACAAGAAAGAAGAGTTGGAGGAGAAGGTGCAGGAAAGGACGAAAGAGTTACAGGATCAGAAGCGTTTGGTGGAAGAGAAGCAAAAGGAGACGGAAGAGCAAAAAAAGCAGGTCGAAGAGGCCCATCAGGAGATCACTGACAGCATTTATTATGCCCAGCGCATCCAGGAAGCGATCCTTCCGGATCCGGAACGCTATGAATTGCTCCGGGATCATTTTGTCTTTTTCCGCCCTCGCGACCCGGTGAGCGGGGATTTTCATTGGATCCGGAAGGAAAAGGGTCATATCTACGTAGCAGCGGTGGACTGTACAGGGCACGGTGTGCCGGGGGCTTTTATGAGCATGCTCGGGGTGAGCTTCCTGAACGAGATATTGGCGAACCGTCCTGGAGCGGAACCCGGGGAGATCCTTACCCGACTGAAGGAGCGTGTGGTGAAGGAATTATCAGGGCGAAAGGGCACAGCCAAGGATGGGATGGACGCAGCGATGCTGAAGATACCGGATCCCAATTCTCAAAACCCAAAGCCCAAGGAGGGAATAGAGGTGGCTTTTGCAGGGGCGAACAATCCCCTTTATTGGGTAAGGAGGGAGGAGAGCGAGCTTCCTGATGGCCTTTCTGAAGATCGAGTCAAATCCTTCAAGGATCATCCGGAGGGGGTTGAGATCAAGGGGGACAAAGGGGCGATCGGGTATGAGGAGCACGGAGGAGTTGCGGAATTCGAAACGCTACGCTTTAAGGCATCACCGGCCGATGCGCTTTATATCTTCTCGGACGGTTATGCGGATCAGTTCGGTGGTCCGAAAGGCAAGAAGTTCCGATACGGTTCTTTGAAGCGCCAATTGGCCGAACTCGCTCCTCGCCCTATGAA
>CAZIDL010000086.1:0-8471 GCA_964537825.1 uncultured Weeksellaceae bacterium | reverse complement strand
GCGCTCGAATTGATCTCGTCGGTCGTGACGTCCCCGTTAACAGTGACCTCAAAGGTACAGAAACCCACACCGGAACCCGCGAAAGGGTTCTGCACGTAGAGATTCTTGCCTTGATAAGTTCCTTCGAGCGCGATCACCCCCGCCGAAGCATTGAAAGCGAAAAGCAATCCACTAAGGAGGAGGGTGGAAAGAACGTAGCGGATTTCACGTACCATTGACCGAACCTTAACGTTCATTTCGAACAGGCAATTTTAGCATCATTTTCAGAACCACTCAAGGCAAAAGTAAAGTTTTTTTGCGAACGGAAAAGAAATGAGCCTTAGAGCCATCGAATGATCAGCAAGAGAGAAATGCCAAGAAGTGGGGATGAGCTTCTTCATCACTCTGATCGTTCCTATTATTCTTGCATTTTAGATTAAATTGAGCAACTGAAGAAAAGCTCACCGCCATGAAAACCTATGGATCGCTCATCCCACTCGTTTTGCTTTTGATTCTAATGGCCGGGTGTAAAGGAGGTGAAAAGGATGAGCAAGGGATCGAGGCAAAAGGGCCTGCGGTTTACGGGGACACCCTCCATGTTCCTCAGACCGGGACCTTTCAGACCCTTTATCCTTTTGCGGTCACGGACCTTATTTCCTCCCATGTGGTATCGCAGATCCACGAGGGGCTCTTCAAGATCGATCCCGGTGACATGTCGGTTGATAAAGCCTTGGTCGAGGAGCATGAAGTGAACCAGGACGGAAAGGTGCACACCTTCACCCTTAAGGATTCGATCTATTTCCATCCGGACCCTTGTTTTGACTCGAAAAAGGAGCGAGCGATCCAAAGCCAGGATGTGAAATATTCCTTCAAACTCCTTTGCTCGCCGAGCCATCACAACGATAATTTCAAAATGACCTTCAAAAGGAGGGTCAAAGGAGCTGAGGCTTTTTACCGTGGAAAGAGCGATAACATATCGGGTTTCGAGCTCGTGGATGACAAGACCTTTAAGGTCACCTTGAAGCGTCCCAGCTCATCCTTCCTCTACATCCTTTCCCTTCCGGCTGCTTCGATCGTTTCTAAAAAAGCTGTAGAAGAATACGGACCTGAAATGAAAGTAGGGGCAGGACCATTCCGCTATAAAGAGACCAAAAAGGAAGGGGAGCTTTTGGTCCTCGAGCGTTTCGATGATTATCACATGACCGATAGCCTTGGGAATCAACTGCCTTACCTTGATCAGCTCCACTTCCATTTCATCAACTCGAAAGTCCAACAATTGGAAAACTTCCGGGCGAGCAAGTTGCACTTGATCCACGGACTCCCTGCTAACAAAGTGAAATCGGTCGTTCAGGAGAACATCAAAGAGTTCACACAGGATCCTCCCAACTTCATCCTCAGCCGAGACCCGAACATGAGTACGCAATTCTATGAGTTGAATCTCCAGAAAGAGGTCTTTCAGAACAAACACGTACGGAAAGCCCTCTCCTATGCGATCGACAGGGAACGGTTGGTCAAAAAGGTCTTGAACGGAGAAGCCTATGGCCCGGGTCATCACGGGATCACACCGCCTACCTTCGAAGGGTACGACATCGAAAAGATCGATGGGTACAGCTACGATCCGGAAAAAGCCCGAAAGCATCTCAAAAAAGCCGGATATCCAAAAGGCGAAGGCTTTCCCAGCCTCAAGCTCGTGCTCAACCGGGGAGGCGGCAAGAACACTCGAGTCGCTGTCGACATCCAGAATCAGATCCGGGAGGTGCTCAACATCCAGATCGACCTGGAAATGGTCTCTTTTGGGAAAAAGCTCGAAAATGCCAAGACGGGAAAGGGCGATATTTGGCGGAGCGCTTGGATCGCGGATTATCCTTCGCCGGAGAACTTTCTCTGGTTGACCTACGGAGGGCAGGTGCCCGATTCACCCAAAAAAGAGTCCTGGCCGAACACGACCCGTTACCAGAACCCGCGATTCGATTCCCTCTACACCAAAGGCATAACAACGCTGAACAGAGATTCCAGTTATCATTACTTTCAGAAAGCAGAACAGATCATGATGGAGGACGCTCCATTGATCATCCTTTGGTATACCGAAAAGTACCGGATGCTTCATTCTGATGTCCGGAACTTCCAGACCAATCCCATGAAGTATTTCGATTTCCGCAAGGTCTACCTGAAAGCCCGAAAGAAGAGCAAGGACGACCAAAGTTCCTGAACAAGTCCGGAACAAGAAAGCCACCGCCCCTTTTCCGAAGGTTCATGTATGAACCTTCGGAGGGGGATCTTTGTTTCCCGCTTCGACCGACCTCAAACCCCGACCCGAGAGCATGCGCGCGATGAAGCCTCTTTTCTTACTGACGATCACCGGTCTTCTCCTTCTCGTCCCTTTTGATACACAAGCTCAGAACAGCGATAAAGCAGAAGCCAAGACGGACACCATCTGGAAGAGAGGTGCCGTTATGAACCTCAATTTCAGCCAAGTAGCATTAAAACACTGGATAGGGGGAGGCCAGAACTCCATTTCGGGAACGGGCATCGTGAACCTTTTCGCGAACTATCGTAAGAAAAAGTTGAGTTGGAAAAATTCCCTGAACATGGCCTACGGGCTTTTGAGCCAGCAAAAAGGGCCTTTCATCAAGAATGATGACAAGATCGAATTCACTTCCGCGCTTGGCCGCAGATTCCATAAAGACCTGTTCTACAGCGCGAAGATCGATGCAAGGAGCCAATTCGCCCCCGGTTATCAGTACCCAGAAGCGGATTCGGTGAAGATATCAGGACCCCTGGCCCCTGCTTATATCAAAGGAGCCCTCGGTATCAGCTACGCTCCCAACGATCACTTCGATCTTACTGCTTCTCCTGCTGCAAGCAAGATAACTATCGTCAATGACGATGAACTCGCAGCGCAAGGGGCGTACGGAGTAGGGCCCGGAGAAAAGCTTCGCTACGAGTTCGGGGGGAACCTCAGTGCAGGCTACAACAAGGTCATTCTCCCCAATACACGTCTTAAAACGGAACTGAGCCTGTTCTCGAATTACCTCGAAGAACCCGGCAACATCGACGTCAATTTTTCCCTAATGCTCAATATGAAGGTCAATTCCTTCATAACGGCGAGCATTTCCACCGACATGATCTACGATGACGACATCATGGTCCCGATTGACGAGGACAACGACGGAACCCCGGAAAAAAGCGGCCCCCGGCTTCAGCTCAAAGAGATTCTCAACATCGGCCTTTCCTTTGACGTCGGTAATAGCAGCGAATAAAGGAGCAGCTTATGAGCCCCGGGAACTTTCCTATTTTTGTCCAAAATAGGTTCCCACGGTCCGGACCAGGAGTTGTACGGTCCTCAAAGTGCTACTCCTTGAAAAGGGAATCCGGTGACGGGCAAAAGCCCGGGAGTCCGGAGCAGTCCCCGCTGCTGTGAACCTGTTCGACCCATCGGCAGATGCCACTGTCCCACATGGACGGGAAGGCGCCGGAGGAAGGGTAAGCCAGAAGACCTGTCCGGTCCAGCATTTAAAGGAAAAAGCTTTCGGGGGAAAAGCTTATCCAGCCCATGGACCACTCCTATCCTCGACAAGGGAGCAGCGTTCTTCCTTTAGCAAGGAAGTCCGAAAAAGTGCTCGTATGTCTGCTGTTCCTTCTCACCGCATGCGGAAGCGAAGAAAGTGATCGAAAAACCCCGGATGGGAGGCAACGTGGAAGCGAACCAACGCCTACCCGTTTCCAGATCGAAGAAAAGGGATATGGCTATGAACTTCGGATCCTTCCGGAGGCTGGGACCGCTTCTGAAAAGGTCTATCAACTCATCGAAAGGGATAAAAAAGCTCCGGACAAGCAAGGCGGGGCGATCAGGCTCCGCATTCCGGTCGAACGGATGGCCTGTGCTTCGAGCACCCATGCAGGAATGCTCTTGGCTTTGGGGGAATCCCAAAGGATCGCAGCATTCCCCTCCAAGAAGCACCTCTATGACAAGGAACTTCGGAGACGGATGGAGGAGAACGATATCGAGGCAGTGGGGATGCAGCGCTCGCTCAATATGGAAAAACTCGTTTCCCTGGAGGTGGGTATCCTGTTAGGCGATGGTATGAGCAAAGGAGGCAAGAATAAAGGGAAGCGACTTCGAGAAGCTGGGATCCCCACCCTCGAGATATTAGCCTGGAAGGAGACCGGACCGATCGCCCGATTGGATTGGCTTCAGGTGTTCGGGGCCCTGACGGGAAGGAAGAGCAAAGCAGATTCCATCATAGAAGCCCGCTCCCGTGCTTATGATTCTATTGCTTCACTTATCCCATCGGGAAAGAAAGCGCCGGAAGTCCTTTGCAATGCCCCCCATAAAGGGACTTGGCACGTGCCGGGTGGCAATAGCTTCATGAGCCACATGATAAGGGACGCAGGGGGAAAGCAACCGTGGCCTGAGAACGATGCAACGGGCGGAGTTCCGAAAAGCCTGGAAGAAGTGATAGCCAAAGGTGCTGATGCGGATATATGGTTGAACCCGGGACGAAGGAACAGCTTGAAGGAAGTATCTGCAGTGGATACCCGTATCGCTCGTATCAAAGCGTTCAATAAAGGAGCAGTATACCGGAACGACCGAAGGAAAGTGAAGGGTGGTGGCAATGATCACTGGGAAAGTGGCATCGTTCATCCCGAACTGATACTGGCCGATCTGCTACAGATCTTCCATCCGGATCTGATGCCTGAGCCCGAACTCCATTATTACCGAAAACTTCCCAAAAAGGCGAGGCAATGAGAAAAGAACGAGCTCGCCCCTTTCTTTTCATTGCAGCTGCCATCCTCCTCATTTTGGCCTTTTTGCTGAACCTGGGGCTCGGATCCGTGGACATCCCGATATCCCGCGTTTGGGACGCTCTGATGGGGAATAGCCGGATCCCCACCGACCGGACCATCGTCCTTGACATCCGCTTCCCTCGTGCCGCAGCAGCGATACTGGCCGGGATCGGCCTTGCACTTAGCGGCCTCCAGATGCAGACCCTTTTTCGGAATCCATTGGCAGGGCCTTCGGTACTAGGGATCAACTCCGGTGCGAGCCTTGGAGTAGGCTTGTTGATCCTAGCGGGAGGACCGGTCCAGGATTTCCTTCAAATAGGTGACATGAACGCTTCCGGGAGCTGGGCCCTCATCCTTGCTTCCATGCTGGGCTCGGGGGCGATCCTCTTCATCGTATTGCTCCTTTCTTACCGCCTTTCGGATCCTGTCACCCTCCTGATCCTGGGTATCATGATCGGGAACCTGACCTTTGCCATCGTAAGCATTTGGCAATACTTTAGCGAACCGGGTCGCATTAAGGATTTTATGATATGGAGCTTCGGGGATCTCGGTGGCGTCACGAACGCTCAACTCCCCTATCTGGTACTTGCCATCGGAGCAGGGAGCCTTCTTGCCTTCACCCTTCAAAAGGAATTGGATCGTTACCTCCTGGGGGAGACCTATGCGCGGAGCATGGGCTCCAACATCCAACGGACCAGGATCGGCACGATCCTCTCTACGAGCCTGCTCACCGGGTCCATTACCGCTTTCTGTGGACCCATCGGCTTCATCGGGATCGCCATTCCACATATGACCCGTGCACTCCTCCGAACTTCCAAACATGGGAGTACGATCCTGGGCTCCCTCCTGCTCGGCCCCATCGTGCTGCTCCTTTGCGACATGGTCGCTCGCTTGCCTGGTTCCAGCAGCACCTTGCCGATAAGCGCGGTAACCTCCCTCATCGGGGCCCCGTTGGTGATCGGCGTCATCCTTCGACGCAAAGAACTCGGTCGTAGCTTTTGATCCATATGGAGGCCTCTATCCATACCGAAGACTTGGACATCGGTTATCGGATGAAAAAACGAAGCCCTTTGCTCCTGGGGAGAGAGCTCTCCCTTTCCTGCTATAAAGGGGAACTCCTGGCCCTCGTTGGTCCCAATGGGTGTGGCAAATCAACGCTCCTACGCACCCTTGCAGGCCTTCATGAACCCCTGGCCGGTAAAGTCTACATCGAAGGAAAGGCGCTCGACGAGCAAAGTCAGCGAGAGAAAGCTCGACTCCTCAGCATCGTATTAACGGGGATGAACGCCCCCAGCGACCTGACCGTACGGGACCTGGTATCATTGGGCCGAACCCCTTATCGATCCGCCTTTTTTCCACTGGCTCGTGAAGATCACGAAGCGATCGATGAGGCCCTCCGGCAAACCGATACCATCGGGCTGGCCGACAAGACCCTGGACACGCTGAGCGATGGAGAGGCCCAACGCACCATGATCGCAAGAGCCCTTGCACAGCGAACGCGAGCTTTGATCCTGGACGAGCCCACCGCCCACCTCGACCTTCTCAATCGGGTGGGCATCAGCCAGATGCTGCGAGATCTGGCAAGGGAACGGCAAGAGGCGATCGTTATGGCATCACATGATCTCGCTTCCATTATTCGCATAGCGGACCGCATCTGGCTGATGCCCGGCGATGGGACCGTTCGCGAAGGGATCCCCGAAGAACTGGCATTGAACGGCTCCCTCTCTGAGGTCTTTGCTAACGACAAGATCACTTTCGACCGGGAAACAGGCACCTTCCGCTTCCTTACACCCCCTTGTGGGGAACTGACACTGGAGGGTGAGGGAGCCTATCTCCTTTGGACCCGAAGAGCACTCGAACGGATCGGCTACGAAGTGCGTATAAAAGCCGCTGAAAATAAGAGCAATACTGCGGATGTTAAGATCACCGAGGGTGAATGGATCCACGGAAAAGAACGTTATTCCTCATTGGAAGCGCTGCTCCGGGTTCTGGGCTCCGCGAGCTATTCGAAAGAAAGTTAGGGAAGCGCCAAAAAATCCCTAATTTTGATTAAAATGTTCACTTACGTTCTCAAAGGGAGTCCTTTGCGCGTTCTCGGGTCCTTCATCCTTCTTCTATCCTTGGTCCTCGGGGTCAAAGCTCAAAGCAGCGACCTCGCGATCTCCCGGTCCATCGAAAAAACCGGTGAGCGCCAATACTTGGTGACAGTGAATGTCAAAAAGGGGGACCTAACAGGCTACGCCAAGCTAGAAGAGATGGTCCCGGAGAGCTTCGTGGCCTCAAAGGAAGAGACCCGCTCTGCCAATTACATCTTTAAGGAGGGTGAAGCCAAGTTCATTTGGATGGAACTCCCTTCGGATGCGGAGTTCGAGGTCGCATACAAATTGATCCAGAAGCAGAGCAAGGCCGGCAAATACACGATCACCGGGCGCCTTTCCTGTGTATCCGGAGAAGACCTTCTGAGGGTGCGGGACACGAGCTCCTTTGAAGTGAAGGCCCCGAAGGACCTGGCCCAGAATAACGGAGGTAGCGGGAAAGAAGCTGATGCAAAGAGCAAGAAGGATAAGGAAGCCGTAGGGGACAAGAGCAAAGACGAAAAGGAAGAAAAAAAGAGCTCTGAAGAAGCGAATGGAAAGGACCCCCAAGAAAATGGCGCGGATAGCGGGAGCAATGACCTTGCAAGCAAGGAAGAGGGGGATGATAACGCCGGGAAAGAGAATACCGGTAAGGATGAAGGGAGCAGCGAAAGCGAAGAGACCGCGAGCGAGCCAAAAGAGGAGCAAGAGAGCAGCTCGGACATGGCGGCCAGCGATGCCTATTTCTCGGTACAGATCGCTACTTTCAAGGAGAAGAAGAACGACCGTTATTTCGAGGAGCAGTACGGCATCCCTAATGCCGATATCCATCATTACAAAGAAAGCGGGCTTCTCAAATACAACCTGGGGCGCTTTGCCAGTTACAAGGAAGCGAATAACAAGAAAAAGGAGCTTCGCTCAAAAGGGCTTAACGGCGCTTTTGTTGTAGGCTTCAAAGGAGGGGCTCCGGTTGAAGCCTCTTCGCTTCGGAAGACCAAAACCAGTGGCTCCGAAGGGGAAGCGTCGAAAGACCTGGCCCGGAAGAGCGAGGATAGCGGAAAAGAAGATGATGGGGAACGCGAAAAGGATAATGGCACTGCTGGAAAAAAAGGTCCCGAAGGTGATGGAGGTGGTCAAAAGGACAACGAAAAAGTGGCGGATAACAATACCTATTTCTCTGTGCAGATCGGAGCCTTCAGTGAGAAGAAGAGCGACCGTTATTTCGAGGAGCAGTACGGCATCCGGAATGCCGATATCCACCATTACAAGAAAGGCGACCTTCTCAAATACAGCTTGGGACGCTTTGTCAGTTATCAGGAAGCGAATAAGAAGAAGAAAGAGCTTCGCTCCAAAGGGGTTCAAGGAGCTTTCGTAGTAGGCTTCAAGGGAGGGGATCCTGTAAAGGTCTCTTCGCTCAGAGAATAAGTAAAGTTCTTCAAGCTCCCAGGGCCACGAGCGAGAGGTACATCCCCTGCACCAAGAGGATCACAAGGATCAAAGCGACCGGATAGACTGATGAATAAGCGACGACCGGTCGCTCCGAATCATCCGCCTCCCGAATGATATCCAGACCCGGCGTAAAGGTCATCCCCCCACAGATCACCCCGAAGCACTCGCTGATCGAGATCT
>CAZIDL010000085.1:0-8571 GCA_964537825.1 uncultured Weeksellaceae bacterium | reverse complement strand
CGGCGGTAGCGATCGAGACGTAGGGGATGCGATCGGCCCCGTATTCCTCGATCAGACCTTGGAGCTTGTCAAGGTCCACGTTCCCCTTAAAGGGATGTTCGCTAGAAGGGTCGTGAGCCTCATCTATGATGATGTCCTTGAAGGTGCCCCCTGCGAGCTCCTGATGGAGTTTTGTGGTGGTAAAGTACATGTTACCGGGTACGATATCCCCTTCCTTGATGAGAATGGAAGAGAGGATGTGCTCTGCTCCGCGGCCTTGATGGGTCGGAACGACGTACTTATAGCCATAATGCTCTTGAACGGCCTCTTCGAGGGCGAAGAAGTTTCGGCTCCCTGCATAAGCTTCATCCCCCAACATCATAGCCGCCCATTGACGGTCGCTCATCGCGGATGTTCCGCTATCGGTAAGGAGATCGATATAAACATCCTCCGAGCGGAGCAGAAAGGTGTTGTAGCCGCCTTCTTCGATGGCTTTTTGCCGTTCCTCCTTCGTGGTCATCCGAAGGGGTTCGACCATCTTGATCTTGTAGGGTTCGGCCCAGGATGGTCTTGAACTGCTTTGCATACGGGATACCATTCGGTCGTGGTTTTGATGCTACCGTACGAAAGTCAGAGTAGGTGGAGGGGAAGAACATGACCCTCGTCATGATAAGCGGGGGATAAGAAGGAGGCCTATCGATCCCCGTCGCGAAGCGCCCGGAGGCCTTCGAGATCGCGAATGGCCATAGCCCCTCGTTGGAGCTCGACCTTTCCGTCCCTGGAGAATTCGCTAAGGGTGCGGGATACCTGCTCCTGCGTGGTCGCTGCAAGATCGGCGATCTCATCCCGCTTGAGAGGGAGGAGGAAAAGCTCGTTCCCGCTCCCGAACTTGGAATGGATATAGAGGAGGGCTGCAGCGATCCGCTGCATGGCACGCAATTGCGTCATCCATTTCATCCAGCGTTCCGACCACATCAGTTCGTTCGCAAAGAAGAACATGAGGTCATTGTCCATAGCTGCCTCTTCCTTGAGAACCGTATAGAAGGCATCGAGCTGGATGAAGAAGGTCCGGGATCGTTCCAAGGCCTCAGCTCCTATCGGGAACTTCCATTCCTCGTTGATGCCCCTGTGGCCTATGATATTCCCTTCCGTGGCCAGGCGAACGATCTGTTCTTTTTTGAGGAGGGAGGAAGTGAAGACCTTCACCTTCCCTTGAAGAAGGAAATGGACCCCGTCGGTAGGGGATCCTTCCTGGATCGGGCGTTGTCCTCCGGCGAGGAGCATTTCCTCCCCGGCTTCGTTCAGGCGGTCGATCCCTGCTTCCGAGCAGTTCTTGAGAAGGGGGAATCGACCGGATGTGGAGAGGGCGTTCATCGAAGCTCAAAGGTAGAAGGAACTTTTGAAGAAAAGGAGACCCATTAAGGGCTCTTTCTTCTATATGACACCGATCGTCGGGGTGCCCTCGAAAATAGGGTTAATTTTGAAAGGAGGAATGCAAAGGGATAGCCGTTCACATGTTATCAAGGAGCATCGACCAAGCCCGAGAGGCGTATCAGAAAGGGGACGTGGAGGCTTCGAAAAGGGCTCACGATCCCAATGCGCATCCTGAGCCCCACAAGGGTTCCGGTCAATACATCGGGAGCGCTGTCTACGGCGGGCTTGATGGGATCATCACTACTTTCGCGGTCGTTGCCGGGGTCGCAGGAGCTGATCTCACTGCAGGGATCGTCCTCATCCTGGGCTTTGCGAACCTCTTTGCGGACGGGATCTCGATGGCGGTAGGGGATTTTCTGAGCACCCGGGCGGAGAACGAGTACAACCAGGCGGAAAGGGATCGGGAGCGTTGGGAAGTGCAGGTCTATCCCGAAGGGGAGAAGCAGGAGATGGTGGAGATCTATACAGCCAAAGGGTACGAGGAGCAGGATGCCCGTCAGATCGTGGATCTGTTGGCAAAGAACGAGGAGGCTTGGGTGGACATCATGATGAAGGAGGAGTTGGAGATCATCCATGACGAAAGTTCTCCCCTTAAGAACGCTGGCGTGACCTTTTTGAGCTTTTGCTTTTTCGGGTTCATTCCCCTGATGGCCTTTGCGATCGCTCAACTCTATGAAGCGCTACAGGAGAACACCTTCCTCATCGCATCCGCGATGACCGGCATTAGCCTCTTCGTTCTGGGTGCACTCAAAGTCCGTATCACACGCCAGAACTGGTTCCGTGCCGGCCTCGAGATGTTCCTCGTGGGGAGCATCGCTGCGGTAGCGGCATATGGGGTGGGAGCCCTTCTGAAAGGGGTAGCCTGAGGGTTGTTCGGCAAAGGGATCAGCGGAACGAGCTGGTCGAATCTGCTTCTCGATGATCAGAGCTGCCCGGGTCAAAAAAGGGAAGCCTTTTATCCCTTCCTTGGTCAAGCTTCTTTTCCATCCGGCACTCGGATACCTACGACACAGACATCGTCCACTTGCTCTTGCTCCGCTTTCCATTCCTCGAAGACGCGATCGAGTTCGGCCTTCTGCTCTTTCGGGTCCATGGAATGGATCCTTGCCAGTAACTCCTTGAAAGGTCCGTAACGGAACTTCTTGCCTTTCGACCCCCCGAACTGGTCGGCGTAGCCATCGGAGAATATATAGAGCATGGCATCCGGGGGGATATCCAGTTCGATCGTCGTAAAGGCTTCGGCGGCGTCCGGTTCGTAGCCTACGGCCATTTTATCGCCTTTGACCTCGAAGCCGTCGGAGCTTTTCCTGAAGGTTCTTATGCGTTCTTCTTCCGGATCGATCGTTCTACCTTGTCGATAGAAGGATGGTTCGGGGATCCGTGAGGCGACCCCCTCTTTCACCACATAGAGCGGATTGTTCGCCCCCGCGAACGCCACCTTTTGGGAATTGGGGTTGCCGTTTTGGTTTTTGCTCAGCGGGATCCTGATCAAGGCCGCGTCCATTCCATCCTTGGCCCCTCCCTCGCTATCCCCACTACTTAGTTCGGCGACCACCCTTTCCCGGAGTTCGGTGAGGATCTCCCCGGGTGCGGGGAGCTCTTGTGCTGCCATGATCTCATTTAGCTGGCTGATCCCGAGCATGGACATAAAAGCCCCGGGAACGCCGTGACCGGTGCAATCGACGGCGGCAACATAGAGGTGGCCTTCTTGTTCCCTGGCCCAGTAAAAATCCCCGGAGACTTTAGCCTGAGGCTTGAAGAGGATGAAATGTTCGGGGAGATGTGGCGAAACGTATTCCTCGGACTGGAGGAGGGCTTGTTGGATCTTCTGGGCGTAATCGATGCTATCGGTGATCTCTTTGTGGGCTTCTTCGACCCTTGCTTTTTCTTCTGTTAAAGCTTGGTTCTTTTCCTGGATCTCGCGGGTCCGTTCGTTCACGATGCGTTCGAGGCGCTTTCTTTGAAGTTCTGCTCGACGTGCTGCGACTTTGGCCACGCCCCAAATGAGGATTACGGCGAGGATACCGTATCCGGCATATGCGCCGTTGGTCCGGTACCACGGAGGCTGGATCCGGAAGCGGAAGCTCGCCACCTTGCTCTTCTTGCCATAGAGGTTCCTGGCCTTCACTTTGAAGCAGTAGCTCCCCTCCCAGAGGTTGGTGTACGCCTTATCGGTCGCTTTTTGCCAAGGGCTCCATTCCTTTTCATAACCCTCCAGCTTGTAACTGTAGCGGAGCTCATCCCGGCCTTCGAAGTAATATGCGCTGAAATCGAAAAAGACCCCGTTCAGGGAATAGGGAAGGGATGGGGCCTGTTCCTCGGGTTGCTGGATGCTCCGCTTCCAGGACAGAACGGACCCTTCGGGAGCAGGGACCCGGTATTGCCCCGCCGCGATCAAGGAGTCTTTCTTCCCTTTTCGCTTTTGATCCTTCTCGGGGAGTTCGACACGCACTTTTCGGATGGAAGCCGGGTAAGCTCTGTTGAAGGAGCGTTCGATACGGGGGTCGTAGCGGACCAATCCCTCCTTCCCACCGAACCAAGTAATTCCACTGGTATCGGAGTGAACGGTGTTCACGTTCCCCACTCCGAGCTGTTTGAAGGGGATGCTGTCGAGGTGATACCCGCCCTTTCCATCGGGTCGGAACCGATAGGATCCCTGGAACGGGAATCCCCATACGGTCCCGTCCTTGCCGACCTTCATTTCTGCAAAGGAAAAGGCGCCTCTTCCTTTTTCCCTTCCGGCTGCTAAACTTTTGTGGAACCGATCCTCCGGAACGAAAGTGTACCTTTGGGTTGAAGGGTCCCCCTCCTTTTTCTTTTGAAGCTTTGCTCGCCATAATCCCTTGCTGGAGGTAAGGATGAGGTCCCCTTGATAGGGGTGGACCCCTACTTGCTTCCCCAGGCGCTCCTTGGAATAATGCGCACCTTCGATGCCCAGGGGAGCTTCTTCTCGGATCGTTGCCCATTCGAAGGAGCTGGAATCCTGAAGCTCTTCACGCAAGCGGTTCAAGGGGAGCCGCATCTGGAGGGCCCCTTTGTTCAGAAAGCCGCACCAAAGTTCTTTGATCCCCTCCTCTTTTGAAGGACGGACCCTCATGCGACGGACTTCCTCGGGAAGATCGTGAACATGGAGGAGGAGTTCCCATCTTTCCCGCTTTTCGAGAAGAGCGATGCCTTCCCTTCCCCCGACCGCCACCACGTTAGGAGCTAGAGAGCTCACTTGATAAGCGTCCAGAGCAAGGATCTCTTTATCGGTCTTCTTTCCCGCTTTTAAAACATAGGCTCCGCTAGGTCCAGCTGCGGCTATTACCCCTTTCGATCCCTTCTCTTTGTCCTGAAGCGAAAGGAGGTCGAAGAACTTGATGGATCCGGAGGACGCTGTGTCCCACCTTCCAGATTCTCCTTTGGAAAGGATGCTCTTACCAGGACGGCGTAAAAGGACACCGTGTTCGGTGGCTACCCAGATCCTTCCCCGGTGTTCGATGACCTTGTGAACTTTGCTCTCCTCCATTCCCCAACTCCTCGGATCCTCGCTGAGGATGCGAACGGTGCCTTTTTCCGTTGCCGCCCAGATCTGCCCACTTCCCCGCGACCCTCTTACGAGTTGCCAAAAGTCGTTCGAAGGGGCTTTCCGATCCCGGCCCAGGTTCTGGAGGGCCCTCAGCTTTTCGTCCATAAGAAAAAGCCCCTTGTGGCTCGTGCCTATCGATAAAGGATATTGGAGCCGATCCTCTTGGCCGTCGAAGGAGGACGGAGGTCCGATGGCATGATAGCAGCCGGCTTTTGCGAAGACCTCCTCCAGATCGCAAGGGATCCGGCTCATTCCGCTGTCCTTTTTCTCTGCAGAAGGAATGGGAAGGCGGTAAAGACCGCTTTTGAAACTGACGAAGAGCAGCTCTTCGGGTCGGGTGATACCATTGGGAGGAGGTATGAGGGCGGTCAGGTAGGCGCCGCCGGTGACGCTACTGTTCGGTACCCTTAAGCTATCCCGAAGCCGGCCCTTATCGTTCCGAAGTTCGGTATCCTGAGGTAAACGGTACAGGCCTTCTTTCAGGTCCTGGACCCATAATTCCTCCTCATAGCGAAAGACCCGGAAGAAGCTTTCCCCTTTCGGTTCGATCGTGCGGATCTCCTCATCCTCCATTATCATGATCCGATCCCTTGCGTTGAAAAGGACGCGGTCCCCCCATTTCTCGATCTCCCACACGGAATTGAAATCCTTCAAGCTGTCGGGGAGTTCCTTGGCCAAGGAGACATAGCGCAAACCCGTTTCCGCTCTTCCCCCTTTCTTGGCGCTCTTTTTCACTCCTTGCTCATCGTCGATGGTCAGGTAACCGAAATCTCCCTGACCACCGACCCAGACGCGCTCTTCCTCATCCACATGGAGCGCGTACATCTGGAATCCTTCTGTAAGCTTTACCGTTTCCCAATCCTCCCCGTTGAAATGGTGGACCATTTCAGGTGTACCGACCCATATTCCTCCCCACTTATCACGCTCGATGCACAGGCTTTGCTTGTATCCTCCCAAAGCATCTTTTCCGAATACTTCGGTCTTAGGGTACATCGGTTGGCCATGTCCCCCGGTAGTGAGGAACAGCAGGATGATCCAGCATCCTAAGGGGAAGAAGGATGGGGACCGTATTCCCTCAGAGCATCGGATTCGGCGCATAAAAAGATGCCTCACAAAGGAGTTTAAGCTCCTTCCGTTGGATCCGGAGCTCGACCCTGAGGCAAAGGTCTGAAATTTCAGGGTGCTACTCGGGAGTATACGCTGAACAAAAGGAGGGAATAGGATGTCGATCAGAAAGCAGAGATCGAAAGCCTTGTCCGTAGATCGTTCTCGAACTCACGTTTTTGTCCGTTGCTCCTTATGGATCACCTGCATCCTCTTCGGAGTTGCGCTGCTCGCATTTGCTCCTTTTTCGCAAAGCTCCCCGGCGGCTGAAGAAGGGGACGGGAAGGACCAGCGAGTGGAACTGGGAAAGGTCGATTGGCATGAGGGTTTGACCAAGGCGCGCAAAAAGGCTGAAAATACGGGGCGTCCCATCTTCCTTCTCTTTACAGAAGTCCCCGGATGTTCAACTGTCAAAGGGTATGGGCGGAATGTGCTCGCTCATCCTCAAGTATCCGATGCTATCGAAGCGGCTTTCGTTCCCGCTGTCGTGTACAATAACCAAGAAGGGAAGCACCGGAAGCTCCTCAATAGCTTCGGCGAGCCGACCTGGAACAACCCGGCCGTACGCATCATCCGGTCCGAGCGCTCGATGCTCGCCCAACGCCTTTACGGGGATTATTCCGTGGGAGCGACGGTGCGAACGATGGTCCGGGCTCTGATAGAAGCTGATCGGGAGGTTCCCTCATATCTCGAGCTGTTGGATCGGCGCTACAATTCAGGCTCCACGGATACGGCCGCGTTCTCGATGTACTGCTACTGGAGCGGTGAAGCGGAGATCGGGCGCCTCCCCTCGGTCCGTTCCACACGTCCGGGCTTTATCGCTGGTGGGGAAGGGGTGCAGGTGATCTTCGATCCGGAACGGAGCTCCTTGGCCGAACTAGCGGATAAGGTCATCAGCTCGGGCGCTGCGGATCATTTTCATGCAAGGACCGAGGAACAGCTCCGCAAGGTCCGCTCCGAGCTATCCGGTTCAAGGGTCTCGCATGATCCCACCGCGCGGTTCCGCTACAAAGCGAGCTCGGACGATCATTACCTTCAGGGTTCTGCTTATTCAGAACTTGAGCTCCACGAGATCCAAAAGACGCGCGTGAACAGTGCGCTCGGTCTCGGGAAGGACCCGGACCCTTTCCTTTCGCCGGGTCAGCGGCGAGAGATCCCTTGAGGAGAAAAAGGGAGCAGGTATCTTTTTCCACCCCCATTGGGAGGAGCGATCTCATCGGCGAGGGAGCTTGAGGCCCTTGACCTTTTCTTAACTGCAAAGAGCACGAGTGATACAAGGTCCTTTGGAAAGCTCTAATGGGAATAGACCCATCCGGTCAGAAGATCCTCCTCATCCGGGCCCGGCACTTCCACCAGGACGATGGGTGGGATAGCGGTATCCTTCGGTCCGATGGCCGGGAGCGGTTCCAGGAACCCTTTCTCGTTCGAGTCGATGATGGGCTTGGAGGGTGAAGCTGCATCGATCCCCTGATCCATGATATAGCTTTTCAGCAAACCCGCATCATCCTGATGGGTCCGTTCGTTCATCGCCTCTTTGTCCCCTTTTCCGGACAGCTCCTTCTTGAACGGAACGAACCCCTCGAAAAGACGTATTTCGCGTCGCCCTTCTTCCTTTTCCCGAAGTTTCCTGATCAAGCGATCGGCCGCGGTCATCATGGGTATCCCCGGACCAGTGTACCAGTAGCGGTGGCCTTTCCCCCCTTTCTCCATCGAACGGGCCATCGGATCTCCGTCCTTATCAAAGGCCATGCTCAAAGGCGCTTCGAGAACGAGGTTCAAGGGCGATCGCGCTCGCTCCAGAACGAGCTGAAGCCTCTTCAGGAGCTCCCCGTAGGGCAAAGGGCCGTGGAGTTCATGGACCCGTTCTCCATCTCCGGAGACGGGGACCACCCCATTGGAATCCTTGCTGCTCGAGAAACCAAGGTCGATGAAGAACCAGTCATCCTCTTTGGAGGCGGAACGAAGCTCCTCGATGCTGCCGGCTCGGATCATAGAAAAAGCGGATCGCTCGCTCGAAAATAGATCGAAATGGGTTCATAACAAGGACCTTGACCTACTTGAACCTCAAGCGATGCTATAAGGGCGCTGGATCCCTTTACCGATCGAGCACCGCGTTCTTAGCCATCTTGCATATTCCTAGAAGGGGTCTGGGTAAGGCTTTATTTGAATAGCATGGAGAAGGAGTGAGCTTTGGATCGGATCAGGAGCTTCGTTTCTGATCCTTTTTCTTTGAGATGTACAGGATCAAGACCCGAATGGCAGGAGTTAATGAAGAGAACTTCCCGTTTGGCCCACGCTCCAATATTTGTTATGAAGCGGAACAGCGTTTTTTCTTTCATTCTGTCGATCATTCTTGCTTTTCTACTCCTATTGAAAGGCTCGGTTCATGCCCAAAAGGATGCGGGGCCTTTTTCCGTTGCTCCTACTAATGTGAAGGCTCCACCCGAATTGACGGGAACTTCTTTCGATCATAAGGTTCCCCT
>CAZIDL010000084.1:8643-9057 GCA_964537825.1 uncultured Weeksellaceae bacterium | reverse complement strand
CGATAAGTACATTGGAAGGAATATTGAGCATCCCAGTAGCCAATGAATAAG
Source organism: uncultured Weeksellaceae bacterium (assembly GCA_964537825.1). Lineage (GTDB taxonomy): Bacteria > Bacteroidota > Bacteroidia > Flavobacteriales_D > CAYVSK01 > CAZIDL01. Next base: position 9,006 of record CAZIDL010000084.1, on the reverse strand, counting down.
CCCCGAGCACCGAAGATCCGAAAAAGAACATCAGACCATAAATGGGAGTTTGCACGGACAAGCGCCCCAGGAGATGCCCCGGAAGGATGTACAGGGGATAACGGGAATATTCGCGAAAACAGAACTTGCAATCGGCCCAGCGGATCCTTCTGAAAATGGAAAAGATCCGCTCTTTGATAATAAAAGTTATAAGAAGCCCGCTCATCAGGACCTTACCGACGAACTCCCCGATCAAAAGCCCTCCGGTGAACGGACCCAGCGCGTACCCCAACCCGATACTGGTCCCTTTGATGCTTAACTTGCTGAATATTCCGAGGTAAGATGCTTTTTTATATTCTTTCAGCCGTACGTTCCAATTGGTCA
>CAZIDL010000084.1:3462-8633 GCA_964537825.1 uncultured Weeksellaceae bacterium | reverse complement strand
GGAATAGCGAAAACGAAAAGGGCTGGCCCGAGCAAAAGGGGGCCATATGAGGGGAGCCGCGATCCAAGTCCCCCTTCGCCGAAAAGCACCCAAATGAGAAGCCCCAGGAACGTCAGTAAAACCGAGGATGAGAGCACCAAAAGGAAACTCCCTCTGAACAATCGATAGAAATCCGCCTCCGATCGCGGAAGGACAAAAGCCTGAGGAAAACGAAAAGTGGAAAAAAGGACCAGCAATTTGATCACGGCCAGGAAAAAGGCGAACTCCCCGTACATCCCCGGTGTATAGATACGGGTCATGACCGGGGTCAGCAAAACCCCTAACAAGGTCCCGAGGCCCCTGAATGAGAAAACCCATGCAAGATCGTTGGTGAACGACCCTTTGCTGAGCAACGAACGTTTCCGCCCTTCTCCGATCAAACTCATGAAATAAACCCCAACTTCCTTTAGAAATCCTTCGTATTTTTAATGATCATCGGTTCATAGTGGATCAATGGCAGGCCTTCCATCAAAGAAAACCTTTTTACTGAACATACTGCTTCTAGCGTTCGCACCCCTCCTTTCGGGACAATCCGTTTCTCCGGTGCTCCCAAAGGACGGACGGGTCATCGAAGATCAAGACTTGCATTTTCATTGGGGAACCTTGGACCCCTACGACCATTTTCAACTCCAGGTAGCTGATGATGCGGCATTCTCCAGCATCGTCCTCGACGTTGAACCCATCGATTCCCTCGACCTCGATCCTGCTTCCTTGTCCGGCGGGACTTACTATTGGCGCGTAAGACGGAAATACCAAGGATCCTATCATGCATGGTCGACCGTTTCCAGCTTCCGGATATTTTCTCCCGCTTCCTACGGGAAACTTGCGTTCTGGTTCCGGTCGGATACTGGGCTGGATACGACGAACGGAAAGATCAGCGCCTGGAAGGATCAGAGTTCGAACGGGGTCGACCTCGAACAGAGCACAGGAACGGAACAACCGGTGATCGACCCCCCTGATCCCGCGATCAATGACCACCCGACCGTGAAATTCGATGGAAACGATGATCACCTAAAAGGGCAAACGTTCAGCAGTCAATTGGTCCAAGGGAACAGCCTGTTCCTGGTCGGAAGGATCAAGGATGATCCGGCCACCAATTACAAATGGTTCGACGGGAATACCAGCAATACCCGGAACCTCTTTCAAGCGGAAGGCCCTAAGAGTTCAATGCTCTTTGCGGGGAAACAATTGAACTTTTCTCATCCGGCTCAGGACCTCCGCTCCTACAACTTTTTCTCATTGGAATACGATGGGACCGATTCGAAGGTCCATATCAACGAAAAGGACAGCACGCAAGGGGATGCTGGTGGCTTTCCGTTAGAAGCTCTGACGGTCGGAGCCAAAAAAAATGGCAACGACAATTTTCTGAATGGCCATATCGCCGAATTATTGGGATATGACACCATTCTCGCTGAAAAGAAGCGGAAGACCGTCGCTAAATATATCCGCCATAAATACGCTCCACCTGTGAACCTTGGGCGGGATATCAAAACGGCCTGCGGTCCTTCGACGGAGCTGACCGTCCCCTCCAGATACGATGTGATAGCTTGGTCCACGGGAGCAACGGAGGATACGCTCACTATCGACTCAGCCGGGACCTATTGGGTCCAAGCAAAAGGGATCTTTGGCCATACGAGTTACGACACGATCGTAGTGGATAGCATCATCCCTCCACCCGATCTGAACAGGCCTCAAGACAGCGGTATTTGCCCTGGGGACACCTACGTATGGGACCCGATGCTCAACGATACAGCGCTTTATGACCTTAGCTGGAACAACGGAAGTACGGACACCCTCCTCCGGATCGACACTACTGGTCGCTATGCCCTTACGGTGAGCGACACTTTCGGGTGTATAAAAAATTCGGACACATTGGACGTTTTCCTCTCCCATTTCGAGGATTCCGTTTCGCTCGGTCCTGACACTTCCCTTTGTTCAGGCAATACGATCGAACTGGTCAAGGGTGGCGGAGCAGCGGATACTTACCTATGGTCCACCGGAGAAAGCACTCCGAGCAAGACGATCGATACAGCCGGCACCTATTGGCTCGAAGCCACCGATACGGTCGGTTGTAAGGGGAGGGACTCGATCGATGTCACCGTGATCGGAGAAGCCCCGGACGCTTCTTTTTCCTGGGGGATCGCCTGTAACGATAACAAGGTGGGGTTCACCAACAACGCTTCCATTCCCGGAGGGACCAGTGTTGCTTCCTGGAAATGGGACTTCGACGACGGGGACAGTGCCTTTGTGGCCGATCCTTCACACCTCTTTCCCGACAGCGGGACCTACAAAGTGACCCTCGAGGTCGCTCTTAATACAGGATGCCTGGACGATACCACCCGTACAGTGACCGTTCATCCATTACCGGAACCGGATTTCAGCTATACGCAGCCCTGTGAACGATCGAAGATCGAATTCCAGGACAGCTCAGCATCACCGGGGTCCTTAGTGAACCATTCCTGGGACTTCGGCGATCCGAACACCGATGATGACACCCTTAGTGGTGATACCGTCCAATACACTTACAGCAACGATGGCTTTCGGACCGTTCGACTGGCAGTGACCGACAGCAACGGCTGTACGGACTCCCTGCTACGCTCCGTCAATGTCCTTCCTTCACCGGATGCCGCATTCAAAGCTCCTGACGTTTGTTCCGGTACACCGGTACAATTCGCGGACAGCTCTTCGGGGAAGATTAGCGACTACTATTGGGATTTCGGGGATGGTCAATTCATCACCAATACCGATTCCCCCACCTACAATTACGACGATGCGAAGACTTATCTTCCCCGATTGATCGTGACCGCTCCGAACGGGTGCCAGGATGATACGAGCAAGAGCCTTGAGGTTCACCCCGAACCCATCCCCGGATTCAGGAACGACCCCCTCTGTGTGGATGCCCCTGTGACTTTCACCGACACCAGCTCGATCGCAGGCGGAGACAGCCTGACCGGTCTTGATTGGAGCATCGATGGGGGACCTCCGGATAGCGGGACCCAATGGACCCACCGTTTCGAGAGCACGGGTTCGGTCACCATCACCCATTCGGTCCGATCCAACTTCGGATGCGAAGCTTCCGTGAGCAAGAGCTTTTCAGTGAACGAACCCCCGGATGTCCAGCTCGAAACTGACCCGAGCTGGGGCGATCCTCCCCTGAAGGCCCGATTCACGCCGGTCGGGACTTTCGATAGTGCTGTATGGCATTTCGGGGATGGAACCAGTAGCAACACTTTCGAGCCCACCCATACTTATACCGATAGCGGTGTTCACCAAGTTCGCCTTACCGGGATCAACACCCATGGATGCCGGGATTCGGCCTTTCGAAAGGTTTATGTGAAGGATCCCCGGATCGATGTCCGGATCCCTCGCCTCTTCGTTGAAGAAAAGAATGGCTTTTATCAAGTGACAGCGGTCGTCGACAATCTCGGTCCCATTCGGCTCGAATACCTGGAACTCGAGATGAAACCCCAGAATGCTCCTGCCCTAAAAGAGGTATGGGAAGGAAAACTTTCTCCGGGAGATCGGGACCGCTACACATTCAATGGACTGGTGGAAAAGGGAAATGGGATCCCAACGATCTGCGTGGAGGCCATCGATCCGAACCATATCGAAGACCATGCTCCCTGGAACGATCAGGCATGCTGGACGCCGGATGGGGAACTCAGCATCCTCAACCTCTATCCCAACCCAAGCTCGGACCGTCTCAATGTGGAAGTGCGGATCCCATTCGACCAGACCCTGCGCTACAAGGTAACGGATGCCCGTGGAAGGATCGTTCTCGACCGAAAGATCGAGAACGCCCAGAAAGGGTTCCTTCGGATCCGCCCTCCCATCAGAAAGCTCGATGACGGCCTTTACAGCATGCAGATCATCGGGGAGAGCAATGCGACCCAAAGCAAATTCCTCAAAAGCGAACGATGAGGCATGGAACTGGTCTTTGCCACCAACAACCCGCACAAATTGGAAGAGATACGGAGCATTGTTCCCGCTGATCTTCCGATCCGTTCCTTAAAGGAGATCGGATGCGAACACGAAATAGCGGAGACCGCCCCTGATCTCGATGGGAATGCTCGGATCAAAGCGGAACACGTTCTAAATGAACACGAATACGACGCTTTTGCGGATGATACCGGATTGGAGGTGAACGCGTTGGACGGCCGCCCCGGCGTGTACTCCGCACGCTTTGCCAGTGCGAACCCGAGCTTTCAGGAGAACATCGATAAACTCCTCTACGAGATGCAGGGGGTGCGGGATCGTTCTGCTCGCTTTCGAACGATCATATTCCTTTACACAAAAGACGGTTCCAAAAGCTTTGAGGGCCGCATCGAAGGACGGATCGCAGAAGAACCCCGCGGGGAGCAGGGTTTCGGTTACGACCCCGTATTTATCCCGGAGGGAGAAGACCGGACCTTTGCTGAAATGGAGGCTTCAGAAAAAGACCGGATAAGTCATCGGGGAGAGGCGGTACGAGCACTGGCGGAATTTCTGTCCAGGAAGGGGACCATCGCTGACAGCGGACCCTTTTAGAACCGGAAACGAAGAAAACCAGTGCTCAGAGAGAGGGTCGGCTGATCCTGGGTAAAGAAGGTGACCGCATCCCTGGAAGCTATGCCGGCCTCATAGCCCCCTGCCGGACTCCGGAGAACGATCCCGATCGGTACGTTGACCACATCCCCGTATGCATTGGATTTAACCCCGGCTGAGAACTCCAGCCATTTGAGGAGCTCGAGTTTGAACCCCCCTCCGTAGATCGGACGCTTATAACTTCCCGGCGCATCGTTGAGCGGGACAACGAGATCCCCGCCGAGCTCGAAGCCTCCGAACAGCTCAAAGCTGGCTCCGAACCGGGCTACTGCAGGCAAAGGGGTCCGCTCCTCTTCCTTTCCCGCCCACCGAAAGATCCCGCTATCCCCCGAAATGTCCTCCAATCCTTCGCTGAAGTTGTAATTATTAGCACCGGGGCTTTCCGTATCGTGAACGATCGTATCCCGAACCTCGTAAACGTTCCCGCTCCAGGTGATCCCTCCGATGTTGTTCACAGCCACTCCGAGTTTGAGCTTCTCCCCGATCACCATATTCCCCCCAAGATCGAAACCGAACCCTTCCCCTACAGCATCCGGTAAAGCTCCGGA
>CAZIDL010000084.1:0-3452 GCA_964537825.1 uncultured Weeksellaceae bacterium | reverse complement strand
GGTCGTATCAGCGGGGGGGTTCGATGCAACCGCCTCCTCTCCATAATCGATGTCAAAGGCAGGAGTGGTCGCCGAAAAAGCCGTCAATCCGTCCTTTTCGGTCGATCGGACCTTCATCAGCGCATAGCCTCGGATGTATTTAACCCCACCACCAACGTAAAGCGAAAGGGGATCGGTCTTGAAAAGCCTCCTTCCGTAGGAAAGATTGAATTCCCGATACCAGCTCAGGTCCATCCGCGTTCCCTGCGTGATCTCCGAGAGGGGCTTTTGCAAACTGTCGGACACCATCGCATATTCCACGGAATCAGGGTCGTAATTCCCGCTCAATTCGTTCCCTTCACCATCGAACTTCCTATCGAAATAATCCGCATTGTACCCGCGAAAAAGGATATCAGATGCTGTGGAGGAAAGATCGATGTAAGACCGGAAGCGATCCCGAACGTTGAACGCCAATCCTCCAAAAGTCTCGGTCGTAAAGGCCGCACCGAGGCTCATAAAGTCCACGTTCACCGCAAAGCCATTTTCCGCGAATTTCCGGGCAGCATCCTTTTTCTCCTTCCAGTTGAAATTCTCTTCCCCGAAGACAGCTAGCTCTTTGCGAACCTCCTTCCTACGGAGGGCTTCAGCAAATATCGAATAACTCCCTTCCGCCAGTCCGACCGTAAAGTTCTTATCCTCGAAACGGTTATCCCACCCCAAATTGGCAGGGTTGATCCCGATCGCATGGTAATCGGTGACAAAGGTGGTAGCCACCCCACCCCTTCCGGTCACCGTAAAAGAGGTTAGCTCCGATTGCCCGAACAAGGAAAAGGGGAAACAGAGCACGGCGAAGAAGAAGGATGCGATAATGCGTCCCATAGGCCCGGATGAGATCGTATCAGCTATTCTCCGATCCTTCGATCTTTTTTATCAAGTCCGGGGTCACTCCCGTCTTGGAGAAGCCGCCATCGTGGTAGAGGGTCTGCATGGTCACATAGCGGCTCAGGTCCGAAAAGAGGCTGACGCAGTAATCAGCACAGGCTTCAGCAGGAGCATTGCCCAATGGACTTAGTTCATCGGCAAAAGAGAAAAAGCTATCAAAACCGCTCACCCCCTGACCAGCTGTAGTATAGGTCGGTGATTGGGAAATGCTGTTGACCCGGACCTTCTTGTGCTTGCCGTAGTGGTAACCGAAATTCCGGGTAATGGACTCCAGGAGCGCTTTTGCATCCGCCATGTCATTGTAATCCGGGAAGACCCGCTCTGCAGCGATGTAGCTCAGGGAGACGACGGAACCCCACTCCGCGATCGCATCCTTCTGCATAGCGATCTGAAGGGTGCGATGCAGGGACATTGCCGAAGTATCGAGGGTCTGGTGAAAGAGGTCGTGCTTGCTCTCGGTGTAGGGATTCCCTTTCCGCACGTTGGGGCTCATTCCGACCGAATGGAGGACGAAGTCGAGCTGGCCGCCCAATTGCTCCATGGCCTTGTCCAAAAGCGCTTCCAGATCCTCGTTCTTCGTTGCATCAGCCGGGATCACCTCACAGCCCAGTTGCTCACCCAATTGGCGAACCTTTCCCATCCGAATAGCGACGGGGGCATTGCTGATCACGATACTGGCTCCTTCTTCGCAAACCTGTTCTGCCACTTTCCACGCGATCGAACGTTCGTCGAGCGGACCGAAGATCAAACCTTTCTTCCCTTTCAATAGCTCGTTGGCCATGGTCTTAAGCAGCTTTTGATTGCCGGTCAAAGATATGGATCCGAATGAAAGCTCAGCCCTCTATGCATCGAGCAATTCCTTTGCCTGATCGAGGGCGGCCTGCGTGGTCTCTTCTCCGCTAAGCATCCGGGCCACTTCTTCGATGCGCTCTTTTTCGGAGAGCTTCTGGACGCGCGTTCGAAATTCACCCGCTCCTTCCTCTTTGATGACCTGGTAATGCTGATCCCCTTTTCCAGCGATCTGTGGTAGATGCGTGATCGCAATGACCTGGGATCGCTCGGCCATGCCCTTCATGATAACGCCCACTTTCTCGGCAATATCACCGGACACGCCTGTATCGATCTCATCGAGGATCATCGTGGGCATGCCGTGGGCCTCTGTAAAGACCGCTTTCATGGCGAGCATGATCCGTGAGCGCTCACCTCCGGAGGCGACCTTGCTGAGCTCTTGAGGCTTTGCCCCTGGCGTGGAACGAAAGAGAAGGCCCACCGAGCTCTTCCCGAGCGGGGTGAGTTCAGGCTCTTCCCGCAGTTCCACTTCGATCCGTGCGCTTCCCATTCCCAGGGGGTCAAGATAGGTCTGGGCTCGCTCACTGACCTGTTCAGAAACCCGTTCCCTTCCCTCGTGCAAGCGATCCGCTTCCTCTTTCGCTCGTTCATAGCATTCCTCCAGCTCCTTCCTGAGCTCGGCTTCCCGTTCCTGGAGCGAACCACTGCCCTGGATGCGCGCACGGAGCTCTTCGCGAAGTTCTCTCAGAGCCCCCACATCCGACCGATCGTGTTTGTGCATCAGATCCCGGATGCGGTCGTGCTTTTCCCGGAGTTCACGCCCCCTTTGGGGATCGGCATCCTCCATATCCCCCATTCGTTCCACCTCGGAAGCGATATCGTCCAGTTCGATACGTGAACTCTCCAATCTTTCGTAGAGTTCTCGAATACCCGAATGCACATCGGTCAAGCCTTCCCACTGATCCCGGAGCTCACGCAATCGATCGAGCACTCCATAAGTTTCTTGTTGAAGCGTTTCGCGGGCATTTGCAAGGGTGTTGCGAATGGTCTCGGCGTGCTCGAGCCTCTTTAACTCCTCCGCTTCTTCCTGAAAGCGCTCAGGGTCGAGCTCGACCTGATCCAGTTCATTCAGCTGGAAGCGGTAATAATCTTCATCCGCTCGGTCCTTTCGGATCCGTTCTGCAAGTTCTTCCCATTGGCGGTATTTTTTCCGATACTCGTCATAGAGGGACTGATAACGGTCCGATCGCTCCTTCTGATCCGCAAAAGCGTCCAGGAAACGAGTGGTGAAAGCCTTATCCTTCAAAAGCCTGGTCTCGTCCTGACCATGCACATCCACCAAGCGTTCACCCAGATCCCGAAGGGTCTCAAGCCGAACAGGAGTATCGTTGATAAAAGCCCGCGACCGGCCTTTGGGACGGATCTCCCGTCGCAGCGTAGTGATCCCCTCGTGCTCGAGATCCGCCTCCTCGAAGAAAGTTTCGAGCCCATATCCCTGAATATCGAAAGCCGCCTCGACGATACACTTCCGCTCCTTATCGAAGAGGGCAGAGGTATCCGCCCGGTCACCGAGGACCATTCCCAATGCGCCGATGACGATGGACTTACCGGAGCCGGTCTCGCCTGTCATTACGGAAAGCCCTTGCTCAAAGCTTACATCGCAGGCTTCGATCAGGGCATAATTCCTGATGGTGAGTTCGCGCAGCACACGACGAATTTACGGAAAGCCCGTGGAGGGGGAC
>CAZIDL010000083.1:0-9062 GCA_964537825.1 uncultured Weeksellaceae bacterium | reverse complement strand
GGACCGTCACCGAAGTGTCATGGACACAACCGTTGCCCGTGTCCGTGACCGTGAGCGTGTAGCTTCCGGAGCTGCTGACGCTCGTTGTCGGCCCGCTGTCCCCGTTCGACCAACTGTAGGTATGGCCGTTCTTGCTGGTCGATCCGCTTCCATCGAGCGTTACGCTCGTGTTCGTACAGGTGAGTGTGTCAGGCTGTGCGATGATCGCGGTCGGCTGAGTGGAGTCCACAGGGACCGTCACTGAGGTGTCATGGGTACAGCCGTTGTTCGGATCGGTGACCTGAAGCGTATAAGTGCCTCCCGAGCTCACCGAAATGCTCGAAGTACTCGCCCCGGTGGACCAACTGAAATCGATGCTGCCACTGTTCGTGGTCGATCCGGTTCCATCGAGCGTCACGCTCGTATTGCTACAGGTGAGCGTATCCGGCTGAGCGATGATCGCGGTCGGCTGGACGGAATCCACAGGGACCGTCACCGTCGTGTCGTGCATGCAGCCGTTGCCCGTATCCGTTACGGTCAGCGTGTAGCTACCGGATGACCCCACAGTGGTCGTCGGTCCGCTATCGCCCGTCGACCAACTGTAGGTGTGACCGTGCTTCGAAGTAGTTGCGCTCCCATCCAGGGTCACGCTCGTATTGCTGCAGGTGAGCGTATCAGGTTGAGCAACGACCGCCTGCGGCGAAACCGTATCGATCGCCACAGTGACCGTCGTATCATCCCAACAACCGGTGGTCGGATCGGTGACAGTAAGCGTATAGGAACCAGCTTCGTCCACCGTCGCACTACTGCTGTTCGCCCCTGAGGTAATGTTCCCCCCGCTGGTGGTCCAGCTGTAGTCAATGGAGCCAGTAGTGGTATAGGAAGCACTCCCATCCAGGGTAACGCTCGTATTGCTGCAGGTAAGGGTATCAGGTTGAGCAACGATCGCTTTGGCCGAATCAACCAGGACTTCCACGGTATCGGTAACAAAACAGGTCGAATCGCTCGATTTGGCCACCTTCGAGGTATAAACCGTGCTCGTATCGGGATAAGCGATCGTGGTCGAGTCATTCGGCGAAGCCACGCTACCGCTGGGGCTCCAACTGTAATCATAATTGTTGCCTGAGCAATCGGTGCTCACATTATCAAGTGCCCAATTGTCCCCGGAGGAAATGAAACCACCCACTTGTTCAAAGCGGAACTGGGTACTGGGGTCCTGAGCGCCTGCGGGAAGTGATTCCGTAAAACACGTCCAGGAGGTATTCGAGGTGGTATAGGTGTTGATCGTGTTCCAGGTCGATCCACCATCCGTCGAATATTGAAGTTCCACATCCTCTCCACTATCGGCATCCTCACATGGGCTACTCCCCCCACCGAACACGATACAGAATGATATGGATGTGCAGTTGTTGGTATTGAGGGAGGTGGTGGTCGCGTAGCGGGGATCGTTATCGTCGAAGTGAAGAGCATCTCCGCTCATCGATCCGCAGTCCGTATTGACGCTCCCGCCTGCGATGTCATCCCACATAACGCTGTCCAATCCCGGATCGAAATCATCCTGGATCGAATCGAGGACTTTGGAGGTAAAATCAGCGGTCAGGTTAACAGTATCACCCCGACAGATCTGGTACTGATCGGTGCTCGCGGTAAGATCCATCTTGGAATTGACGCTCACACTCGCATAACAGGAATCATCGACCCCGTTGGTGAAAAGTACGTTGAAGGTGGTGTCCGAATTCACGTAAACGGACGTATCCGGATTATTGGTATCTCCCGGAAATTGAGCCCAATCGTAATAATAGCTGCAATCGTTGGCGTAGATCACGAAATTGTCGATGCCCCAATGGTCATAATCGGTCCCCGATGTGACATCCTGGTAAAAGCGGAACATAGTGCCGGAAGTCTCGGCGGCCGGTGGGATCGTAAAACAATAATTAGCCCAGGAACCATGGATATAGTTACTCCCTCCTGCACCGTTCGTATCCGGATTGAAGTACTGGATATTATTCCAGGTCGTTCCACCGTCGGTGGAATATTGAAAATACACCCCTTCATCATTGGCATCCGGGCCTTCGCAGGGGGAACCGCTTCCGTCCTCCTCAGCCATATCGAAGTCAAAACAGACCTCACCCCCGCATTGGACATCATAGGAATCCGTGGTCAGGATCCGCGGCTGATCCACGGTAGGCCCCAACCAAGCATAAGGGCTCCCATCGTTAGCCTCGCAAGGGTTGGAAAAATCCACGCTCGTGTTGGAGGACCATCCCGCATCCAAGCTGGAGTCGTCGAAGTCATCCCCAAATGCTGAATCCCCCGTAAAGCCTTCCATTGAAATATCGATCGTATCCCCACACTCGAATTCCGAAGGACTGGCGAGTGCGCTCACCGAGCACTGAGCAAACGCTTTCCAAGGCAGAAAGATCGCTGTAGTAAGAACTATAAAGAAAGCAAGGTTCCTGAGAGGGATTAGAGTAGATCTCATTTCAGCAAAATGATTCGTTCCGCAAATACTTTTCATTCGCACGAAGCGACGAAAAAGAGAAAGAAAAGGTCCCACCGTTCCGTTCCTTTTTTTTAACGATCGTGGAGAAACTGAACATGCCACCTTTTTCCTACCTTGTTCAACGCAAGGCCTTATGGATGGTTGTCTGGAAAGCTCCCGATAAGCTAAAGAAAGGTTCGGCTTCCTTGGAAACCAAATAAAAAGATAACGGGTATTAAGGAAGGTAAACACCTTTCTATCAAACGGATCGCTTTCATGGGAATTGGAGATCAAAAGGCAGATACTTGAAGAATTTCAGCGGATAAGGGTCACGTGGCCGCGCTCGATCACTTCCTTCCCGGTGTACTTGTTCTTGGTGACCAATTTCCAGACGTAGACATCCGTCTTGGCCTCGCTCTTATCCCCTTTGATGGACCCGTTCCATTTCTTTTCCGGGTGATGGGATTCGAAGACTTGCTCGCCCCATCGATCGTAAATGTAGAAGTTGTAATCCTCTCGGTCCGCCCCCCTTATGACCGGTGCGAACTTATCGTTAACGCCATCCCCGTTCGGAGTGAACGCATTGGGAACGTACAGGGTGAAACGTCCCTGAACGGTGACCCGCTGACAGGTGCTGTCCTGACAGCCCTTATTGCTGGTAGCCGTTAGGCAGACCTCATAATCACCACCTTCCTCGGTCGGGAACCGATAGCTCGGATGCTCCTTATGACTGGTATCCAAGCCAGCAAAGTCCCATTTATAGGAGCTCGCCCCCGTGCTCGTATTGACGAAGCTAACGCCGGTCTCCATGACGTCAGTCTGAGAAGGCTTAGCACGGAAGTCAGCGTTGGGATAAGGATGAACACAGACCATGTTATCGATGCGGGCACTATCCACACAACCCGCCGGAGAGGTCACCGAGAGCGAAACGTCGTAACACCCCGGCTCTTCATAGAGGTTCGTGATGGTGTCGCAGCCTACGGCATTGGTCCCATTCCCCAAAGTCCAGGTACAATTGTTTCCCACCATCGAAGGATCGGTAGCGTTGAAGAGGGTGGCATCAACCGGCTTGCACCCCGACAGGTTCTGACCGCCGATCTGAACGTTCGGCAGATCGTGCAAGGCCAGCGTCACCGTATCCTTTACAGCAGGTGTCTCGCAACCATCCTCCAGCGTAACGATGTAATCCTTTGTACCCCCGGGGGTCACGGAGATACTTTTTCCGCTGGATCCGTTCGACCAACTGAAGCTATAGCCTTTGCCGCTCCCTCCATTGGCAACCGCGCTCAACGACTTCGAGGTTCCCGGGCAAATGGAATCGTCGCTCAAGGCAGTGACCGAAAGCTCCGGATGGAGTTCCACCCTTATGCTCTTCGAGGAGGATGTGCATCCGTTCTTGTCCTCGGCATAGACGGAATAGACCGTTGTATTGCTCGGTGATACCGTCTTGGTCTGTCCCGTGCCGAGTCCCTGGTCCCAGTGATAGGTATAACCAGGTGTTCCGCCGCTGGCGTTGGCCGTAAGGGTAGCTGTACCACCGATGCAGATCGTCGTATCGGGGAGCGTACTGATCTGCATGGGAGAAGGTTCGCTGATCTTCACTTGAGAACTATCAGCGCAGCCGTTGTCATCCTGAACAACGAGGTTATAAGTATCCGCACACAGCCCCGAGAACGTGGCATTGTTCTGAAAACTGCTCCCTCCATCGATGCTGTATTGATAGGGCGTGGTCCCACCGCTTGCATGGATCTGAAGGGAACCATCACAAGCTCCATTGCAACTGTTGTTCGCGAGGCTCACGGAATCGATCGTAGGTGAACCGGATTGTGGGACGGTCACATTCTCTTGATAGGTGCAGTTGTTCGTGTCCCGGACCGTTACCGTATAAGTCCCCTGGGTGAGTCCGGTATAGCTGGTAGTAGTACTGAAGCCGGAACCGTCGAAGTCATATTCATAAGTCCCGTTCCCTCCTGTGACGCCGGTAATATCGACGTTACCGTCACTAGCTCCGCAGGAAGCGCTCGACACATTAAAGCTCAGATCCGTGGGTCCAGCCAGGTTATCGATAGCAACCGTCTCCGAATAAGTACAGCCGTTCGAATCCCGCACTGTAACAGTGTAGGAACCTGCTGAAAGCCCCGTATAATTCGTACTGTTCGAATATCCGGAGCCATCAAAGTCGTACTCATAGGGCGTGGTCCCTCCGGTCACACCGGTGATCATCACTTCTCCGTTCCCATCGCCACAGGTCTCATCCGTCAGATCGAAGGAGAGATCGGTCGGCCCGGGGGAATTGGTAAGAGTGACATTTTCGGAATAGGTGCATCCGTGATCATCGCGGACCGTAACGGTATAGGTCCCTGCCGATAGACCGCTATAAGTAGTGGTCCCGGAATAGCCGGAACCGTCGAAGTCGTACTCATAAGGTGAGGTCCCGTTCGTGACCCCCGTGATCACGACCTCCCCATTCGCCGCTGTACAAGTCTCATCGGTCGTATCAAAGCTCATATCGGAAGGTCCGGGCACATTGTTCAAGGTGACGTTCTCGGAATAGGTGCAGCCGTTGGCATCCCGCACGGTCACGGAGTAAGTCCCGGCAGCCAATCCGCTATAGGTGGTGGCGTTGGAGTAACCGGACCCATCGAAGTCGTATTCGTAAGGGGTGGTACCACCCGACACTCCAGTTATTTCTACCTCACCCACATTGCTAGCACAGGTATCATCGGTAAGCGAGAAGCTTATATCGTTCGGTCCACCCGCGTTCCCAACGTTGGCCGTATCCGTATAAGTGCAACCGTTCGAATCACGGACCGTCACGACATATTTTCCCGCAGTCAATCCGGTATAGGTAGTGGTCGATGAAAAACCCGATCCATCAAAATCGTATTCATAGGGTGTAGTACCTCCGGTCACCCCGGTGATATCGACTTCACCCAGACCCGCATTACAGGTATCGGGGATCGTCGAAAAGCTCATTCCAGTAGGTCCCGGATTGTTGTTAACAGTGACGTTGGTATCGTACGTACACCCGTTCGAATCTTTGACCGTAACGAGGTAAGTCCCGGAGGTAAGTCCGTTATAGGTTGTTGTGCTCGAAAAACCGGAACCATCGAAGTCGTATTGATAAGGCGTAGTACCTCCACTCACGCTCGTAATATCGACGACCCCGTTCGAGTCCGTACAGGTCTCATGGGTAATATTGACCGAAAGCCCATCAGGTCCGGGCTCGTTGTTGACGGTGACGTTCTCGGAATATGTACATCCGGTCGAATCCTTAACGGTGACCGAATAAGTCCCCGCACTCAATCCCGTATAGGTCGTAGCATTGGAATAACCGGAACCATCGAAATCGTACTGATAAGCACTGGTACCACCGGTAACTCCTGATATGACCACTTCCCCGTTCGCATTCCCACAGGTAGCGTTCGTGACGTCGAAGCTAAGGTCCGTAGGTGGGGGAAAGTTATCCAGGGTCACGTTCTCGGAATACGTACATCCGTTGGAATCTCGTACAGTAACCGTATAGGTTCCCGCTGAAAGTCCTGTATAGGTGGTTGTATTGGAATATCCAGAGCCATCGAAGTCGTATTCGTAAGGAGTTGTTCCTCCGGTCACTCCGGTGATATCCACCTCTCCATTGGAATTGGAGCAAGTCTCATCGGTGAGGCTGAAGCTCAGATCGGTCGGCTTCGTGGATGAGATCGTGAAACTTCTTGAAATGCTTTTATTACAAACCGTATCCGTAACGGTCACGGAATAGCTTCCAGCGCAAAGGCCGGACACATTGGGGGTCGTTGCACCGTTGGACCAGCTATAAGTGTATTTTCCGGATCCTCCTCCGGGGAAAAGGAAGATCTCCCCATCGCAGTCGCCAGGGCAAGTCTCCTGGGAAACGGAATCGTTGAGGGTGAGCGGTCCATAAAGGCGCACATATTCCGTATGCTGGGATATACAACTAGAAGTATCCCCGACCTGGGCGGTGATCGCATAGACACCGGGACTCGAATACGTATGATCCGGCGGATTCTGCCCCGTATAAGTGGTGCCGTCGCCAAAAGTCCATTCGGGATTCCCGTTGCTGTTATCGGAAATGCTGACCGTTACTGAACTGCCGCACTTCAAAGTAGGCGATATCGAAAAATCCGCTTTGGGCTTGATCTCCGCGGAGCCGGTCCAATCCAACGTGAAATCCGTTGCATCACCGGTATAATTATCGATAAGAAGCGCATAGGTCTCGCCGATGTTCCCGGTTTGATCTTGACAGAACTCTGGAGGACAATTGTTGGTCACCGAATTAACCGGACAAGAGGTGGAAGCGCCTGCATCCATTCCGAAATCACACCCCTGATCCCCATAGTTCCAATTGCAGGCTGACAGACTCTTCGAGCCACACCCGCCGGATATGTCGTACATCGCCCAATCGTATTCAGCACTAGAGAGCGGAGTCCCGGTCCATTCGATGCTCCCTGAGCTATATATCGAGAATTCGATCCAAACAGCCTGGTTGGGGGAGGTCCCAAAACAACTCGGGGTCGTGGACATACTGGTCGCACTGTCCATATCCGGTTGGAGGGTATTGGACGGATCGCAATAAGGGATCGCATTGTCACAGGTGTTCCCTTTTCCGGAATCGGCAGGCTTTGATTCGATACACAGCTCAAAACTTCCCGAGGTCCCCCCATCCGAAGCTATGCCGATGTAAACCTGATCCCCTGGTGAAAACCCCCAGCTCGTACTAACAGAGTTGCTCCCTGATGCTGAATCGCAAGTACTGAACGAGTTGTTACCACACCCATCACCGTCGATCACGATCATCGGTTCGGTCAGCGTACCGGGATTCACCGTAAAAGAATTATTGGCCCCCTGCACCGTATAGGTGTACCATGCTTCGACCACGATACTGGAATCTGCACAGGGATAATTGACACTATCCGAGGTCATCCCAGCGGTCGAACCGTTAACACAGGTATCCGTATCAAAGCTCAGCGAAGTCGCCGTGTTGCAATTGTCGGACTGGCCTTTTCCCAAAAAAGGGAATGCAAGGATAAGTACGAGAACGATCGTCCTAATTCCCTTCATCATCATCTTTCAGCGTTCTTTGGAACATGCACAACTTCTTCTTGGATCCCCTTGAAACCTTCTGCCTCGATCTGAGAGCTCGGGAGGACCTTCACTCTCATGATATCGCTCACTTTATAATAGACCAATTCCTCTTCTTTCCTGACAGAATCTATCTTCTCGTACAAGGAAAGGGGGATCGCTGCTCGCTTTCGGGTACCGACCATTTGGATCTGATAGGTCCCTTTGAGCTCCTTCTTGAGCTTCAGGAGGTCCTTAGCTTCCGCTTCAGACCCCTCACTTTGGGCGCTGAGTAGAATAGGGGTGAGCACGAGTACGATCGTGCCGAGCGTTCTCATCATGTCCGTTGCTTTCGGTGATCCATTTTGATGACGGAAAAGGGTCCGAAAGGTTGGTTCCCATATAGATCCGATCCCAACAAAGCCGTTCTTTTTCTTGGAGACCTGAAGGACCTAAGACCGGGGAGGATCGATCGGGGAACCAAATAAAAAGGGCGCCCTTGATGGGGCGCCCTGTTGGAGTTCCGAAACAGATGACCTGCTCCTTAACGGATCGCTGTAACGTGGCCTTTACGGACGATCTGCTTTCCGTTGAACTTATTGATCGTCACGACCTTCCAAACGTACACATCGGTCTTCGAAGCCTTTTTCTGCCCATCGATGGAACCATCCCATTTGTCTTCGACGGAATTGGTTTCAAAAACTTTCTGGCCCCAGCGATCGAAGACCATGAATTTGTATTGAGCAGGATCGGCTCCCTGGACGACGGGTCCGAACTTGTCATTGACACCATCTCCGTCCGGAGTGAACGCGTTGGGCATGTAGAGCATGAATTGCCCGTCGATGGTTACCTTTTCGCAAGTGCTATCCTGGCAACCGTAGCTGTTCGTCGTCTTCAAGCAGACGTTGTAAGTCCCTCCTCCGCTATTGGGGAAGGTATAAGTGGGATGCTCTTTGCTGCTACTATCAAGCCCACCAAAGCTCCATTCATAACTTACCGCACCACTGCTCAAGTTCGTGAAATCGATCGTGGGATTCTGCACGGTCGCATCGTGGGGCGTATACCTGAATTTAGCGTTCGGATAAGGCCTCACGCAAACGAAGTTCGACTTCGTTGCACTGTCAACACAGCCCTCCGGGGAAGTAACGGTCAATTGCACATCATGGCATCCGGGATCGGAAAAGCTCGGCTGAATGGAATCACAACCCGATAGGACCTGACCGTTCCCGAGATCCCAAGTACAAGTTCCACCTACCATGGCTGAATCGGTTTTGTTCAGGAGGGTCGGCTGCGTTGGTTTGCAGCTTTCAAGATCGTACCCACCGATCTTCACGTTCGGAAGATCGTTCACTTTGACCGTGACCGTATCCTTGGCCACCGGGGTCTCGCATCCATCATCCAGGGTAACGACATAATCCTTATCGCTGGAGGGCCCCACCGTGATCGTATCCCCAGTAGCCCCATTGGACCAGCTGTAGCTATAACCGCTTCCGATGCCACCGCTACCGTTAGCCCAGATCTT
>CAZIDL010000082.1:7757-9123 GCA_964537825.1 uncultured Weeksellaceae bacterium | reverse complement strand
GATAAGGAGCATCCGAAGAAGCGTATCAGCAAGATCGAGGACCTCCTGGCTGAAAAGAAAGCTCAAAAGAAACAATATCAGCGATCGATCAAAAAAGGGGACCAAGCCTTCGAGGAATCGAATTACGAAAAGGCGATCAGCCATTATAAAGAAGCCCTGAACTTCAAGGACAAACAATACCCGAAAGACCGTATCGCAAAGGCTGAAGAAAAGTTAAAGGCCCTCGAGAAAAGATCTGAAAAAAAGGAAGAGTATGAAAAGCTTATCGCTGATGCGGACAAAGCCTTCGAAGAGGAAGCTTACAAAAAAGCCCGGGGGCTTTACAAGGATGCCCTCGACATCTTTCCTGAAAAGGAACATCCCCAGCTAAGGATCGGCAAGATCGAAAGCATCCTTTCCGAGCGGAAAAAGAAAAAGGAACGGTTCAATGAACTCGTCAAGAAGGGCGATAAGGCTTTTGAAGGAGAAGAATACGAAAAAGCGATCGGGCATTATGAAGATGCGTTGAGCATCCGGGAAGGTGCTGAGCATCCCCGAGATCGGATCGAAAAGGCTGAACAACGCCTTGAAGCTCTCGCAGAAAAGAAGGAGAAGAAGCAAGCTTACAAGGAACACGTTCAAAGAGGGGATAAAGCGTTTGAGCAAGAAGCCTATAAGAATTCCAAACAGGCATACCAAAAAGCGCTTGAGGTTCGTCCTGACGCTTCCTATCCGCGCGATCGGATCGATCGGATCGACAGCTTGATGGCCAAGAAAGCCGAGGCGGAAAAGCGGGACGAAGAGTACCAGGCCATGATCGATAAGGGGGACCGCCTGTTCAAGCAGGATCGCTGGAAAGATTCCAAAAGCAAGTATGAAGCGGCCTTGGACATAAAGCCAGATGCGGAATACCCCAAGGAACGCATCGATCGGATCGAAGCAAAGTTAAAGGAAGAAAAAGCTTCTGAAGGTGACGATGAACTTGCGAGCAGTGGGAACGAGATCACTGGTACAGATGCCTCTACAGAGGCAGAAGACCGTTTTGGAGAAGGGGTGAAAAAGATCTCCCAGAGCCAAGCTGAGGAGATGATGAAAAAGCTCCGGAACGAGGAGCAACAGCGGCACTATGAACAGGTCAAGCAACGTAAGAAAGAGGTTCAGGAAGACCAAGAGATGCGGGAAGCTCAGGCTAAAAGAGGTCGCAAAAAAGCACGACGCAGTGACAAAGAAACCCAGGAGCGGATAAAAAAGCGGCATGATACTTATAGAGCGGATACGAAGGAATCCGCCAAAGCTTTAGCAGAGCGAAAAGAAAATATCAAGAAGCAGGAAAAGGACCGTATCGAAGAGGCCGAAACGAGCCGAAAGGTGGAGAAGAAATGGAACG
>CAZIDL010000082.1:0-7657 GCA_964537825.1 uncultured Weeksellaceae bacterium | reverse complement strand
GAAAGGTGGAGAAGAAATGGAACGAGAAGCAGCGGGAGAACAGGAAGAAGCGGATGAAGGAAGGAGAGGAATATCAGGCCGGTAAAGTGGATTCGGTCATGGCCCGGAAAGAGAAAGTGAAGGAGCGCGATAAGGAGCGGATCGAGGAGGCTTCAACATCCAGAAAGGTGGAGAAGAAATGGAATCAGAAGCAGCGGGAGAACCGGAAGAAGCGGATCGAAGAGGGTGAAGAGCTTGAAGAAGGGAAGATAGAGGAAGTGAAAGACCGCCAGGAAAAGGTCAAAGAACAGGACCAGGAACGGCTTGAAAACGCTGATGAAAGGCGACGGAATGCCCTCGATGAGGTAAAGGCCAAAGGAGAAGAGCAGAAGGCGCTTCACGAGCGAAGAAAGCTGGATAAAGAAGAAGCCAACAATCAACTTCACGACCGGATCGAAAAGCATAAAAAGAAGAAAAAGAGGGAGGAAGAAGAGGCTGCAAAAAGGCGCGAAGAAGCTCTGAAGAACATCGAAGAAAAAGAGTTCCCGCGCCCGAAGGAATACGATGAATACCATCGTGATAAACTCGCCAAGGAATATCCACAAGGGGTTACTGAGGAGACCTATAAAAAGAACGGAAAGGTCATCATTCGCCGTGTTGTCGTGCGGAAGAACAAGGCAGACGATTATCACAAGACCGTTACCAAGTGGAACACCTATTACTTCAAGAACGGAAGAAGCATCACCCAAGAACAATGGAAAAGAGAGACGGAAAACCTCGATCTTTGATCTGCTGTATGGCTTCGAACTTTATCAGGACGATGCTTCCCATTCTTTTCCTTATGGGGAGCATTACCAGCATCGCTCAGGATCCAGAGGTCGCCCGAGATGCCTTTGAGAAGAGGGACTTCGAACAAGCCCTCGAGGAATACCTTCTCCTCTATGAACAAGATAGCAGCAAGCTGGAGTACAATTACCGCATCGGGGTCTGCTACTTGAACACCAATATCGATAAGGCCGACGCCCTCCCTTATCTCAAGCGTGCAGCAAGCATGGAAGATCACGACCCGAATGCGCTTTACCTCTTGGGGAGAGCTTATCATTACGCTTATCGGTTCGACAAAGCCATCGAAACCTATATCGAATTCAAGGAGATCGGTAAAGGGAGTGCCTACAATCTTCGGAACGTCGATCGTCAGATCGAATACTGTGAGAACGCGAAGGAATTGATGAAATATCCGGCCGAAGTCAAATTCTCTCCGGTCAAGAAAGAGGTGAACTCCCTCTATCCGGATTATTACCCCTTCGTTCCCATCGACGAGTCCTACCTCGTCTTTAATTCCCGTAGGGATGATGGTAGTGTAGAAAAGCCCAACGGAGAGTATCTGGCCAATATTTATCGTTCAAAGGTGGATGGGGGGGAATTTCAGGATGCAAAGCCCCTTAAGGCGATCAATAGCAAAGATGGCAACGAAGAGGTGGTCGGACTTTCCGCAGAAGGTGAACTGGCCGTTCTTTATATGGATGACGGGACCTATGGCAAAGGGGACCTCTATTTATGTGAAATGACCGATAAAGGGCGTCCAAAGGACCCTCAAAGATTGCCGGACGTTATCAACAGCAAGAACGGGGTTGAAATAGCAGGATCCATCACCCCCTCTAAGGATGCCATCTATTTTGCGAGCACGCGAGAAGGTGGGGAAGGAGGGGTCGACCTTTACGTGAGCCGGAAACTTCCCAACGGGGAATGGAGCCCGGCCCGCAATCTGGGCCCCGCTATCAACACCCCTATGGACGAGGATTTCCCTAACATTTCTCCTGACGGGGAAACCCTCTACTTCAGTTCAAAGGGACATACCAGCATGGGAGGTTACGACATTTTCAAAGCACAGTGGGATCCGATCAAAAAGCGATGGTCGAACGTTTCGAACGTCGGTTATCCGATCAACACCCCCCAGGACAATATGAACCTGAGAGTCTCAAAATCGGGAAAGTTCGGTTACATATCAGCTATTCGCGAAAAAGGCCCTGGTAACCTCGATATATTCAGGGTCGACTTTGAAAGCGTTGAACCCCGTTATACCGTGATAAAAGGGGTCATGAGCTCCAGCGACACCTCCAAGGCCCTTGAGAATTCAAGGCTGTCAGTGGTGGACCTGGAGAGCGGAGGCCTTTTCGGCAATTATGTGCCCAATCGCGAAACGAAGCGCTATGTCATCATTCTACCGCCCGGCGAATACCATCTGACAGCTGAAGCACCCGGGTTCGAGTCCTATGAAAAAGAAGTCAAGATCCTCGATAAAAGCTCCTATCGGTCCATGATCCAGAATGATATCGAGCTAGAACCCAAGAAGAAAGGGGAAAAGGATTGAAAGCTCCCATCGTATCGGTCCTTATCGGATCGAACATCATCTTATCCCTGATCGCCTTCGAAAGGAGTAGGTTATTCCAAAAGCTCCAGTTCGACCCGATGGCCGTTCTCCAAAAAGGAGAGTGGTGGCGCCTTATCGGTCATGCCTTCATCCACGGTGGTTTCCTTCATCTAGCCGTTAACATGCTCGTGCTCTACACCTTCGGGAAGAATGTGGAGCTATTTTTCTACGCTCAATTCGGCCCCATGTCAGGAGGCTTCTTTTTTCTGATCCTTTATTTCGGGGGCTTGATCGCTGCTTCTCTACCCGCGATCTTCAAACATGCCAAAGACCCTAATTATCGAGCGGTAGGGGCATCCGGTGCTATCGCTTCGGTCCTGTTCGCGTTCATTCTGTTCAAGCCGACCGCTACCCTCATCGTTTTTCCGATCCCCTTACCGCTCCCTTCTTTTCTGGTAGCTTTCCTTTATGTCCTCTACGAGCGGTACATGGAAAAACGAGGAGGTGATAATGTGGCGCACGATGCACACCTCTGGGGAGCTGTCTTCGGAGCTGTCTTCACAGCGATCGTTGAACCTGCCTTAATACCAGCGTTCTTCGAAAGTGTTCGCTCTTATGTTCAGGGCTTATGGAGCGGTTGAAAAAAGGACTTTTTCTTGACCGGGACGGAGTCGTTAATCGAGAGATCGGCCGCCACGTGTACAGCTTGGATGAATTCGAATTGCTTCCGGATATTTCGGATTTCCTTCGAAAGGCCACGGAATTGGGCTTTTGCATCGTGATCGTATCCAATCAATCCGGGATCGCACAGGGACTTTACGATCATCGAACGGTAGAGGGTCTCCACCGGCACCTTCGATCGAAATTGGAAGCTGCTGGGGTTCGGATCGCAGACATCTTTTATGCTCCACATCATCCGGATCATGGGAATTCCTTGATCCGCAAACCGCGACCGCTGATGCTCGAAAAAGGGATGGCAAAGCACGGGATCGATCCGGATCGGTCCCTGTTCTTTGGAGACAAGGATAGCGACCTGGAAGCCGGCCGAAGGGCCGGGATCCGTACGATCCGGATCGAGCCCAACAGCTCCCTGATGCCTTATATGAAAGATCTGAAACGGATCGAATGACCATGTACCCCGTGATAAGGAACGGAGAATGGATCGCTGACCCGGAAAAGGCCCTTCCAGCCTGGGATCGCTCTTATCATTTCGGGGATGGTCTTTTTGAGACCTTCCGCGTTATAGATGGGACCCCGCTTTTCTTCGAACGGCATTTGGATAGGGCTTCCAGGGGATTGAAGCGCCTGGGCATCCTTCCTCCTGATGGAACGGAAGCGATCCTTCATGATATCCATACCCTGCTGGACCATGTTGGAGTGTGGAACGCCCGTATGCGATTGACCTTTTCCAGGAAAGGAGGAGGAGCATACACCCCTTACGAGGATAGAGCCGATCGATTGCTGGAACTTACGGATACATCGGGGAGTGCTTTTGAACTTCCTTCCAAGGGAGACCATGTGGAGGTTTATGAAGAGATGACGAAGGAAGCGAGCTTCCTGTCACCCTTTAAGTGCACGAGTGCTCCGCTGTATGTAATGGCCAAGCGTTGGGCAGTGAGAAACGATTACGGGGAAGCATTGATCCTTTCCCCGGAAGGTAGGGTGCTCGAAGCCGCTTCATCGAACCTCTTCATGATCCGCAGGAACGAGATATTGACCCCTCCTGTCACAGACGGATGTGTGGACGGGGTGATGCGTGGGGTGATCCTCGATCTGGCAAAAGATAAAGGGTGGAAAGTCCGGGAAAGCTATTCACCCTTTCCCGAGGAACTCAAGGATGCGGAGGAACTCCTCCTTAGCAATGCTGTTCAGGGGATCCGACCTGTTCTGGCGTTCAGAGGACAACGCTATTACACCGATCGGGCGGAAGAATTGATCCAGGGACTGAACGAGCGGGTTCCTAGTTGAGGGAAGGGTCGTTCGGGAAATTGGCCAATACCGAGTATTGCTTCCCTAATGAGCGAAGGATATCCCCCCACGCTTCTTCCGAATCAGCCTTCATGATCGTCGGAACATCGCTCTTGGCCACGATCCAGGAATTGGCTTCAAGCTCACTTTGGAGTTGTCCGCTTCCCCAACCGCTATATCCGATAAAGAATCGCAGATTGCTTCTGTCAGCTTCGCCAGTAAGTAGGAGTTCCTGTAGGCTTTCCATATCCCCTCCCATATAGAGGCCATCCATAACAGGAATGCTATTGTCAACCCTATCTCCAAGGGTATGGATATAGAAAAGCGCATCGTTCTGGACCGGTCCCCCGAAGCTCACGACCGCATCAGTCTCCGGCACATCTTCCATGAGATCTCCTAGCTGAAGATCGAGGGATCGGTTCAATACGAAACCAAAAGAACCTTCTTCATTATGGTCGCAGAGTAAAACAACGCTCCGCTTAAAGTTCGGGTCCTCCAGGAAAGGTTCTGAGATCAAAAGTCGGCCCACGGCCGGGTCGAGCTTGTTCAGTCGACCAATGTCGAACATAGCGTCCATAGCTTCTTGCTTCATGGCGAATTTAAAAGGATCACTTTTTCTTCCTTCTTCTAACAGGATCAGGGAATGATCGTTCGCACATTTAGAGAATGGGGGCAAAAAGGCGAATAACGGATTCCTGGAACCTGGTCATAAAAGGCCTGTTCTCGAACGTTTCAGGGTCTATTTCACGACTGTTCCCAAGGTCTCTTTCCAACATCTCCCGGACCTTGACCGCTTGTTCCCGATCATAGATGAGCGTGTTCACTTCGAAGTTCTGATCGAAACTTCGATGATCCATGTTGGCGGATCCCACAGAAGCAAATACATCGTCCACGACCATTACCTTGGAGTGAAGGAAGCCTTTTTGATACTCATGAACGCGAACGCCTGCATCCATCAGATCGCTCAGATAGGAGTTGGCGGCTGCCTTGGTGACCCAAGAATCCGTCACGCCAGGCAGAAGGAGCTGTACCTCGATACCGCTCATAGCCGCTACTTTCATTGCTGTATAGATACTTTCGTTCGGGATGAAATAGGGATTGGCGATGAGGACGCGTTCACGTGCGTTCACGATCGCTGAGAAGTAGGCTTGCATGATACTCGCATGTTCCGAGTCGGGCCCGCTCGTGATAACCTGGACCCATTCTTCTTCTTCCACGACCCTGTCTTTGAAGTATGGGGCTCCTTGAAGGATCTCACCCTTCACGAAATACCAATCGGTCAAAAACACCGCCTGAAGGCTTTTTACAGCCTCTCCTTCTATTTCGAGATGGGCGTCCTGCCAAGGGCCAAGTACCGGATCCTCGAAACGATATTTATCAGCGATGTTCATCCCCCCTGTGAAAGCCCTTTCACCATCGATGATCAACATCTTCCTGTGATTCCGGTAATTCAATTGACTTGCGAGCAATGGAAAGCGCACCGGCAGAAAAGGAAAGATCCGCACACCCTCATCGCGCAGGGTACGTAGATAATCCCTGCTAAGGGCCCAACTACCAACATCATCGTAGATAACACGCGTTTCCACACCTTCGCGGGCCTTTTCGATCAATAGCTCTTTCAAGGTGTTACCGGTTCGATCCTCTTGAATAATGTAAGAAGCGAGGTGAATGTGATGGCGGGCTTCTTGGATGGCCTTGAAAATTCGGTCGAAGGATCCTTCCCCGGCCTCGAGCAGCTTCGTCCTGTTCTTCTGGGTCAGAAGAGCCTTGTTGTTGTTCAAAAGGAGGATCATCGTACGAAGCTTGCTGCGCAGTCCTTCATCATCGAAACGGTCATGGAGGGGCAAGCTGTTCTGCTGTTGGTAGCTAAGCTCTTGAAGGCGTTCCTGATCATCGAGCTCTTTTCTCGAAAAAAGGCGCTCTTTTCGAAAATTCCTTCCGAAGAAAATGTAGAAGAGGATCCCGAGGACGGGAAGTAATACCAAAACGAGGATCCAGGCTGTAGCTTTTACAGGTTCCTTATTTTCCAGGATCACGATGATGATAGCTGCCACCACCGTTAGGGTGAACACAACGCTCAGCCCCATATCCAAAGCCTGCCAGACCTGGGCGCTTGAATAGGAACTGACGATCGAACTGAGTTGAAGCAGGAAATAGAGCACCAGTCCTCCGAAGAGGATGAGGATGCTTACCGTTCCCGACCGCTTAACCCTTTTCTTCTCTTTTTTCCGGAACTTCATCCTTTGCATCAAAGATAGAAGGTAAGAAGGGGGATCGCGCGCTCTCCGTATAGCATCCCTATCTTCGGGAACAGGATCATTATGGCACAAGAAGGAGATATCAATGAAAAGATCCGAGCGCTCCGGGAACAATATGCTTTGGAGGCGCTGGACAGCAGCGAAGTTGCCGACGAGCCGATGCGCCAGCTCTCTTATTGGATGGATGAAGCGGTGAAGGCAGAGGTTTGGGAACCGAACGCGATGACCCTTGCAACGGCTGATGAACAGGGAAGACCCTCAACAAGGATCGTCCTGATCCGGGAATTGAGCGAAAAAGGGCCAGTGTTTTTCACCAATTACCAGAGCAGAAAAGGCAAAGAGCTTGCAACCAATCCCTCTGCCTGTGGAAACCTTTTCTGGCCCGAACTTCAGCGGCAGGTCCGCCTGGAAGGCAGCGTTGAACGGATCGAAGAAGAACGCTCCGATGCTTATTTCAATAGCCGCCCATACACGAGCCGATTAGGCGCATGGGCCTCTGAACAGAGCAAGGAGATCCCCTCGCGAGAAGCCTTGGAAGAAGCCCTTAAAAGGCAAGAAGAAACCTTTGATGAAAGCACGATCGAACGCCCCGATCATTGGGGCGGATATTGCCTTTTGATCGAACGGGCCGAATTCTGGCAGGGACGTCCGGACCGCCTTCATGACCGCATCGAACTGATCCGGGATCAAAAGGGATGGAAAAAGCGGCGACTCAGCCCTTAAAAGGACACCTTTCGTTCAGGAACCTTGCTTTGATGAACTGCTCGAGCTTCCAGAACCACTCTTTTTCGATGAAGAAGAGCTGGTGGAGCCTTTCGACCCTCCGCTCTTGCTCTTCGATGAAGAAGAGCTCTTGCTGGCGGAGCTGCCCCCGCTTTTAGAAGAGGTAGTGCTCTTCTTTGCGGAACTGCTCTTTGAAGACGAGCTTCCGCTGCTCTTTTTTGCGGAACTGCTTTTAGCGCTGGAGGCTTTCGACTTACTGCTTGTAGTACCGCTCTTCTTTTGAGCCGAACTTTTGCTACTGCTTGTACTGGATTTGCTGGAACCGCTCTTGGTTGAGGTTGATGCCTTCGAGCTCTTG
>CAZIDL010000081.1:0-9225 GCA_964537825.1 uncultured Weeksellaceae bacterium | reverse complement strand
CCAAAGCCTTCCTCAAGCAAGTGAACGTCAAGAAAGAGCGCAACCTGACGAAGGCCTATATGGCCCTCAAAGGGTCTCAACGGAAGCGATCGCAGTAGGGACATCGCGACCTGTACCTGCTGCGATGTTGCAGCCCTGCGTTTCCTCCGCGCCCTCTGCGTCCCCTGCGGTTAGAAAGGCTACAGGTGATCGGTAAAGCAAGCGGTTAGTAGGCTGAAACAAAAAACCCCGTTCATCATTGAACGGGGCCTTTATCCGAGTGTGAGTGTCAGTGTGAGAGCGAGCGACTCACACTCACTCTTCACACTCACACTGTCCCTGCAACCCGTAGGGGAATCCCCGCCCGACCGCCTGACGGCGCTCAGGCGGGCGGGGAACCCCTGTCTCCAGGATGAAAAGCTTCAAGGATCGAGAAGCTTCTTCAAGTATCTCCGACCAGCACCACTCTTAAAGTATTTTTCCCGCTCCCTTGCCCTTTCTCGCTTCTCAAATGGCTCTTTGTAAAGAAGTTTCCAAGGACGATGCCCTTTGGTGCTCTTGGTCTTGCCAGCGTTGTGTTCCTTCAATCGCCCTTCAGGGTCAACACTCATCCCTATATATCGCTTGCCATCCTTTTCGCTCTCAAGCACATATACGTAATACATACTCGAAGACCACAAAAAAACCCCAACCGCGAACGGATGGGGTCTTTTGAAAAAAGCAGCCCGTAGGGGAATCGAACCCCTGTCTCCAGGATGAAAACCTGGTGTCCTAACCACTAGACGAACGGGCCTTCTTGCTTGGGGCTGCAAAGCTATTAGAATTGAGCTTTTCCGCAAAAAGGTGCTGCGCGATTTTTTTCATGTAAGGAGGGAAATAGCACACCCCTTCAAGCTTCAACCCTGAAGCTCCGGGACCAATGCTTCCAGGTTCTCGATGAAAGCGCGATTGTCCTCGGGCTTTCCTACAGCCACCCGAATGCAATGCGGGCGGCCAAAGGCCCCGAGCGGTCGTACAAGGACGCCCCGCTCCATCAGCTTCTGGGCCACGTAGTCAGCCTCCTCACCGGAGTCCATTTCCAGCATCACAAAATTCGTATAAGAAGGGTGATAGGTGATGCCCAAGCGGTTGAGCTCCCGGTAGTAATATTCAAGCCCTTCGCGATTGTTCTTGAGAACCTTCTCCAGGAAGGCCTCATCCTCAAAAGCAGCGGGAGCAGCAACTTGGGCAAGATGCGAAGGCTCGAAGATCAGCTTGACGCGCAGCAAGGTATCGATCAGCTCCTCCGGCCCCACCGCAAAACCGGTCCGCACTCCCGCCAGCCCATAAGCCTTCGAGAGGGAACGGAGGGTGATCAGATTGGGACGATCGAACGCCTTTTCGGTCGCTGTATCGGGGAAGTCGTCGGAAAGGTCCGCCGCGAACTCGTGGTATGCTTCATCCACGACCACGAGGATCTCCTCAGGCACTTGTTCGAGGAATTCCTTGAGCTCCTTCCGCCCCACCATCGTACCGGTCGGATTGTTGGAGTTGGCGATGTAAATGACCTTCGTCCGTTGGTTGATCCGCTCCAGGATCCCCTCAAGGTCGTAGCGATGATCGGCGGTCATGGGGGTACGGATTCCGGGAATGTTGTGGATCGTGGCCCAGATGTAGGCGATAACGAAGGTCCCCTCGGAACTTAAAAGCTCTTCTTTCCCACTACAAAATGCTGTGAAGATGTTGTAGAGCACGCCTTCGGAGGCATTCCCCAGCACCACGTTCTCCTTCCGCTTGCCGAGATTATCCGCGATCCGTTCGCGTGCCTCAGTGGCCAAGGGGTCCGGATAAGAAAAGCTGGCTTCGAGGTTAGCCTCCATGGCCTCCCTGGCCTTCGGGGACATCCCGAAGCAACTCTCGCTGTTCCAGAGCACGGCCATCCGTTCATGCCCGTACTTCTTCTTCAATTGCTCGACGGGCTCGCCCGGCTCGTAGGTCTTGAGGGAACGAATGTGCTGGGGGATCTGGACCATGCTGCTTTTCCGCAAGGAGCGGTCCGAATTTACCGATCATTTCCGATCTTAGCGGTCCTTAAAGAGCCGCCGAACCCAGCACGCGGTAGGCGAGGAACTTAAAGACCATGAGCCGGATCCACATCAAGGGACGTGAGCTTCGCTACCAGTTCATCAACGAAGAATACCAGGACGGCCAACGCCCTCTTCTGCTCTTCCTCCACGATGCGCTGGGTTCCATAGGGACCTGGAAGGATATCCCGGAGCAGCTCAGCGAAGAGACCGAATACCCAGCGCTCGTGTACGATCGCTACGGGCATGGCGGGTCAGAACCCCTGAAGGAAGTCCGGGAGAAGCAATACATGCACATAGAGGGGGAAAGCAGCCTTCCCCTTCTTTTAGAAGGTTTGGGGGTACGGGAACAGGTGATCCCCATCGGCCACAGCGATGGGGGATCCATCGCCCTCCTCTTTGCCGCCTCCTTTCCTGAACGCGTCAAAGGGATCGTCAGCGAAGCGGCTCACGTTTTCGTGGAGGATGTGACGCTGGAAGGGATCCGGCGGACCGTGAAGGAGTTCAAAAAAGGCAAGCTGGAGCCCGCTCTGGAGGCTTATCACGACATCAACACACGTCCCGTTTTCAACGCATGGGCTCAGACCTGGCTATCCCGTTCCTTTCAGGATTGGGACATCACCGATCGGCTCCCTTTCATCTCAGCTCCCGTCCTTGCCATCCAGGGTGAGGACGACGAATACGGCAGCCGTGCTCAGGTCGATGCCATCGTGGATGGGGTCAACGGAAAAGCTGACCCCTTCATGGTGCCGGCCTGCGGTCATGCTCCCCACCACGATGCGATGGACGTGGTCCTTCCCAAGATGGTGGAATTCATCCGATCCCTCTAACTTCGACGGGATGAGCGATACAGAGGACCATTTCCGCACCCTTGAAAGACTCTACCGAGAAGCCCCCATCAATCAAGAGGCAGACCCCCCGAGCATGGAGGTCGGCGATGGATGGGCCCGCGTAAAGAAGAAAGCGAAGCCTTCCCAGTACCATGGAGGCGGGGCAGTTCATGGCTCGATCCTCTTCAAATTGCTCGATGATGCGGCCTTCTTTGCTGCGAATTCGAAAGTCCGCGATACGATGGTCCTGACCGTCCAATTCGAGGTGCATTATACCCGTCCGGTCCGGGAAGGCGAATTGACGGCCCTCGGCGAACTCCGAACACCCGGAAGGAATTTGTTCGTTGCTTCGGCTCACATCAAGGACGCGAAGGGGAAGGAGATCGCATTCGGGACCGGGACCTTTACGAAGAGCTCCCTCCCGGTGCAATAAGCGGATCAGCGGTGCAGACCGATCTGAATGCCAACCCTAAAACGCGGGAGCTCGGGATATCCATCCGCTATCCCTCCTTCGAGGAAAAGGTCCGATAAACGGTAACGAGCGAAGAGGGTCCATCGGTTGTACCCGATCCGAGCCAGGACCCCATAATGCATCCGTTCGACGTAGTTCAACCCTTTCCGCTTACTCTTCACCTTCTTGTACCCCGCTTTCGAAGGTTCTTTCACCTTATCCACGGTCAGGTGCTTCTTTCCGAGGGAAAGGTCCGCATAGCCTCCCAGATCGAGAAAAGTCCCGACGAAATCACCACGCTTCCCGAAAACGAAGCGGTTGTAAAAGGTCCCGCTCAGGTCGTTCAATATCAGTTTTTCCCGTTTATGCTGGACCGGACCGAAGACCTTTTTCCCGCTATCCTGCTCGATCCGGAAACTCTCCCTTTCGTACCTTATGCCGATCCCCAGCTCCCAACGTTTAAGGATCTTGAGCTTGTAACGAAGACCGAAGCCGAAACTCCCGGATCCCCAGAACTCGATGGCACTCCCTGAAGCTTCGGGCGGTCCGAATCCCAAGCCCAAGGTGACCAGGGGATGGAGGTAATGCCTGCGCCCGGGCCCGAACTTATCAGCCGTGCTATCATTCGGAACGCGCTCTTCGAGAAGGACCTCCTGGGTCGAGGCCTGGATCGGAAGAAGGAAGAGGATAAAGCATCCTGCGATCGAAAGCTGCCGTAACATAGCTATGGTTTGACGGTTCGAGTGAAGCCTTTGTAATGAACGCGCATCTTTTCTCCTTCCCGGAGCACAGCATCGGACTTCCGAAGGACTTCGCGTTGCTCCACCTCCAGGACCGCGTATTTTCTGACCTGGCCGGAGGGATCGACGATGTGATAAAAAAGGCGTTCCGGGACTTTCCCGCCCCTTTGTTCTTTCCTTCTGTCCACGGGCATAGCGGCGGGTCGGACCCTTACGATGATGCTATCGTTCGGTCGCACGACCCTGAAGCTCGGGTCGCTCTCCTGAGCCCCCTTCGTGAAATAAGAAGCCTGCGGCAGCCCGTAACCATGGGCCATATCGTAGTAGGGGTAAAGATGGCCGGAACGTTCCAATTCCTCGAAGAATTCCATCGCACTCATCTTGGGGTCGGTCTCCCATGCACAGGCGGCGAACCCCGCAACGAGAGGGCAGGAGAACGAAGTCCCTTGAGAGACGGTGGTCCCCTTTGAACCCGAAGCGACCAGCGTTTTCCCATAAGCGGTAAGGTTAGGCTTTATCTCCCCGTCTGCCGTGGGTCCGAAGGAACTGAAGCCGATGTGCAGACCGCTTTTCGGCGAAATGCCTCCGATGGAAAGGGCACTATCAGCATCAGCAGGGGTTCCGATGACCCGCCATTCGCTATCTCCGGAATTGCCCGCAGAGGTCACCACTAGGATCCCTTTTCTGGCCGCCATATTGGCAGCTTTGGCGACATAGCTCGTCCCGTTCATTTCTCGAGGAAAGTAGCGATGGTAAGTATAACCCAGGGAACTGTTGATGATCCGGGCGCCATGTTTGTCGGCCCATTCCGCAGCAGCCAGCCAATTCTCCTCCTCCGAGAAAGGCTCCCATAAGCTTCGTTCTGTCCGGGCCAAAAGGAACTCCGCCTCCGGAGCCAGCCCTATAGGGATTCCCTCCTCCGTAATACCCGCAATGCAGGATAGGACCATGCGTCCATGCGAACCCGGACCATATACATGCTTATCGTCCTGGACGAAGTCCCGCGTCCGTAAGATCCGCCCGTTATCCCAAAGGTGGTCGAAGATCGGGTTCTCCTTCACCCCATCGAACCCGTTATCGAGCACAGCGATCCGGATCCCAGTTCCTTTGAATCCCTTCTCATGGAATTCCTCGCCCCCAAGGCTTCGTGTCTGCCCACGGACCAGGTTTTTAAAAGACTGCTCAGGAAGCTCAAGCTGTTCCCCGCAGGGGGTCAGATCCTTCTCAAGGACCCGTTCCACCCGCTTCACGCAAGGAAGCTTTCGAACCGCCTCCTTTTCGGCCTTCCTCATACGGACATAGAGCATGTTGAACCAGCGGCTCTTGAAGGATATCTTTCCAGCAATATCCCTGACCTTCTTCACATAAGCGGACTTCAAGGGGCGATCGCTAGGGCGGTCCAATGGAATGGCCTGCTGTTCGCGTCGCTCGATGGCCGCTTTACTGAAATAGGCATGTGGATCGAAAACCACCCCCCTCTTATCAGTAAGGTGCACGCGATATTTGGATCCTTCCTCCGCTTGAAGAGGGCTTAATGGAAAAAGCAAAAGGAAGAGGATGAAGAGCCTTTGGATCAAAATCCGCCTTTATCTGCCTTGCAAAATTGCCCTTTTTCCAGAGGCGTACGCCCCTTTGAAACATTTCTTTTTCCGATCCAGGACATCCGAGATGCTTAATAAAAGAGATCCTGATCCCGCCCCCATTTCGATCCCTTATCTTTGATAAGAGTCCATCCTCCAGCCATGTACCGAAGCCTGCTGCTTTTTTCCTTCCTCTTCGTTTTCATCGCTGCTAAACCCCAAAATGCGGAGTATCCGAGCGATCCTTATTCAAGCACATTCGATTCGATCTATGCTCAGCATCCGCTGATCCCCAAAGGGATCCTTGAAGCGGTGGCCTACAAGATGAGCCGTTTCCGCCACCTTTCGGACACCCTTCCCGAAAGCTGCACCGGAATGCCCCGGAATATAGGTATTATGGGCTTGGTCCGGAACGGAAAAGGAGTGTTCAGGGAGAACCTCTCCATGGTCGCTCTTTTGAGCTCTTATAATGAAAAAGAATTGGTAAGGTCGCCCCGAAAGCAGATCCGCGCTTATGCCCAGGCTTACACGAAGATCCGGGACACCCTGAACGTGACCGAACGATCGATCGAAGCTCAAGTACCCGTCCTCATCGTCCTGTCGGAATTGCCGGACAACGATGATCAGCAAAGCGGTTTCGCTATGAGCGCCCGGATCTACGACATCCTTCAGCACCTGGACGAGCGAAAATTCCAGAAGGCCTATGGACTTCCGGCTCATCGCATTCCTTTCGATAGCATTTTCGGAAAGCGTAATCACAAGCTGCTGAAGAGCGAATTCATCAAAATCCATCAAGGAACGGTTCAGGGAAAGGACGGGACCCAATTCAAGGAAGGAGCGCTCCGGAGCCCCGACTATCCGCCCGCCATTTGGGACCCGGCCCCCTCCTGCAATTATTCCTCCCGCAACGGAACCCCGATATCCCACGTGACCATCCACACCATGGAAGGAACTTACGCCGGGGCCATTTCCTGGGCCCAGGATTGCAACTCCAACGTCTCCTTTCACTATGCGGTCCGTTCCTCCGATGGCCAAGTGACCCAACTGGTCCTCGAATCTGACATGGCTTGGCACGTCGGCTCGGAGAACGACTACACCATCGGTATCGAACACGAAGGCTACATCAACGATCCCAGTTGGCTCACGAAGGAGCTCTATCAAAGTTCAGCAGCCATATGCCGCGATATATGCAGTACCGGGGGCTATGGGATCGATCCTTTGCGGACGCACGACGGACCGGCTTGTTCGGGCAGCACGAGCAGTTGCCTCCTGGGAGGCTGCATCCGGATCAAGGGGCATCAGCACTTCCCCAATCAAACCCATACCGATCCCGGCCCCTATTACGACTGGGAACGTTATTACCGGCTCATCAATCCCAACCCGCCGACGAACACGTTCACCCAGCAAAGCGGGACCTTCTACGACAGCGGAGGCCCGAGCGGGAATTACAGCAACGACGAACGCGAAGTCTACCTCATCGCCCCTTCGAACGCCGCTTCGATCGAACTGACGGTGAACAGCTTCCAGATCGAGAAGGGCTGGGATTCGCTCTATGTTTACGATGGAGGAGGGATCGATGAAACGGTCATCGGAGCGTACAGTGGTTCCAGCATTCCTTCCACGATCAACTCCAGCGGGGATTCCATCACCATCGAATTCCGATCGGATTGCCAGACGATCCAAAGCGGATGGAGCATTTCCTGGGGTATCGTTCCTGAGGACGATGTAGCCCCGACCACCAGCATTCAAGCGCTATCCTCCTGGAAAACCCAGGACTTCACTACGAACTTTATCGATAAGGACAGTGGAGGGAGCGGCTTATCCGAGCGCTTCTATCAGGTCATCCATTTCGATGGCAACGAATGGCGGGCCAATTATCGGAATGGCTTCTTCAGCGACAACTTCGGCCAGTCCGCTATTCACTCCGATTGGTCCGAACTAAAAGGGAATTGGTCGCTCCAGAACGGCCGTTTGGTCCAGAGCGATGAGAGCGTGGGCAACTCGAACATCCATGCGGAGCTGGAACAAAGCCTATCGAACCGTTACCTCTACCACTGGAAGGGCATGATCGAGGGGTCGGGCACGAACAAGCGAGGCGGGCTTCACATCTTTTGCAGCGAACCCGACAGTTCCCAGCGAGGGGATTCCTATTTCATTTGGTTCCGCCAGGACGATCAGGCCATTCAACTGTACAAGGTGACCAACAATTCATGGGGGAGCGGACCGGTCACGCAAACCTATTATCCTTTTCAGCCCGGTGTTTGGTACGACTTCAAGCTAAGCTACGACCGGATCGATGGAAATTTCGACGTATACGTGAACGACAGCCTCTGCCTCGAATGGAAGGATCCGAACCCGATCGACAGTGGACGTGCTATTTCCTTTCGGAACGGGAACTCGATCTACCGCGTGGATAAGATGAAGGTCTATCGTTCGCGCTATCCGAACGAGACAGTGAGTGTCGGAGCAGACAGCACGCAGGACCTGCGCTATCAGAACCCAGCCCCTTCCATCCCGGCAGGAAAAGTGAAGGCGATCGTTCAGGACAGCGCCGGGAACCTCTCTTCCATCGCCCAGGAAAAGGTCGATGTGGACTGGACCCCACCCCGAATGACCAGCATTCATGACGGACATGGAAGCGATATTGACACCCTTTACGGGGATACGCTCAAGGCCGATTGGGGGCAAGCGAAGGATCCCCACAGTGGCGTTCAGAACTACGCCTACAGCGTGGACACGATCCCCGGAGATTCCGGCATCGTTGGCTGGACGAACACGAGCGACAGTTCGATGGCAGTCCCCCTTTCCAACCCTATTCCTGGAGCGACCTATTACAGCAACCTTCGGGCCTTTAACCAAGCAGATCTGGTGGCAGGCGACAGCACCACCGATGGGGTGATCTATCTCCGACCGACTTCGGTGAAAGAGCTGGAACAACTCGGATCGGTAACCCTTTACCCATCGCCGGTTGGAAAAGAAGAGCCCTTCAAATTAAGGGTTCGGACCGATCG
The DNA here is from genome assembly GCA_964537825.1 of uncultured Weeksellaceae bacterium. GTDB lineage: Bacteria > Bacteroidota > Bacteroidia > Flavobacteriales_D > CAYVSK01 > CAZIDL01. The sequence continues at coordinate 571 of CAZIDL010000081.1, read as the reverse complement.
CCCGATGAAGCTACGGACCCGGATCTACGACAGCCGCGGACGGCAGTTGCTCCAAAAGGAATGGGAGCTCGAGCGGGGGACCAATGTACGCTCCTACCGCAAAGGATTCCCCAGCGGCATCTATCACCTCCATCTGACCGGAGAGGCTATCGCACCCCGGACGTTGCGCTTCGTGGTGCGGTGAACGGATTCCAGGGAGAAGTCGCGACTTGTCCTTTTTCTCCAGAAGCTCCAACAGACCAAGAGGTCAAAAGAGACAAATACAGCCGCCCCCTCTTTTCCCCCTCCATGTGGATGGGGACCTATAGGGGGAGGTCATTTTAGGAAAAGATCGAAGTTAAAAGGGATCAGCCCTATTAAATGAGCGTTCCCCTTTCCTCTGTGTCCTCTCTGTAGTTAAAAAGCCAAATCTTTGACCATCTGAAAAGGGAGGCATCACCTGCATCATGAAACCACAGAGAACACAGAGGAGGCACAGAGAGCACGGAGAAACTTTTGAAACAGCCCTGCTTCCAAAGGCCGTAGATCTTCCCCGCTCATAGGCAGAAGTCAATGCCTAAAATCCTCGACC
>CAZIDL010000080.1:0-9242 GCA_964537825.1 uncultured Weeksellaceae bacterium | reverse complement strand
GAAGCTTCCGGTCCCGGAGCTGGACCACTGTCCGCTTCCCGTACTCGAGCTTCCGCTCAGCGTCACCGTATCGTTATTGGCACAGACCGTCGTATCGTTGCCGGCATCCACAACCGGGGGATCGAAAAAGGTTACGGTCATCGTATCGCTCACAGGGTTGCAATCCCCATTATTGGTAGAGGTCAGGACCAAGTCCACGGAGCCATTGGCCGTATCGTTGCTACCCGGTACATAATCCGTATTCAGATCATTGGGATCATCAAAAGTCCCATCACCGAGCGTGCTCCATTGGCCCGTCGTACTCCCTGCGCTCACATCCCCGTTCAAGTCCACTGAATCCTCCGTCGTACAAACGCTCTGATCGGCTCCAGCATCCACCACAGGCGCATCGGTGATCGTCACCGTTTTGGTCGAAGTATCCGGATCGCAATAGCTATGACCGTCCGTGATCAGGGAAAGATCCACGCTCCCATTGGCCGTATCGTTCGGGCCGGCATGATAGATGGTGTTCAAGTCCGTGGAATCGTCGAAAGAGCCGTCCCCGGAACTGACCCAATATCCCCCGGGCGCATTGCTCACACTCCCGTTCAAATTCACATCAGCATTGTTGGCACAGACCGTATCATCTCCCCCTGCATCAGCAACAGGAAGAGCCTTTAAGGTCAAGGTCATCGTATCTTCGGCAGCTCCACACGCTCCATTATTGGTGGAGCTTAGGATCAGATCCACACCCCCATTGGCACTGTCGTTGGAGCCAGGAGCGTAATCCGTGCTCAGGGAGCCTGGGTTCGTAAAAGAACCGTCCCCTGTGGTGGACCAAGAACCACTCCCCGTGCTCGTGCTCCCGTTCACAGGTACAGATGCCACATCCGCACAAGCGGTGTCATCACCACCGGCATCAGCAACTTCGGCGGAATCGACATCAACGATGATACTGTCCCGCTCGCTATCGCAGCCCGTGGTAGTATCCACCACATAAACCGTATACAAACCGGAATCGCTGAGGGCCGCATTGGATATGTTCGGATCTTCTTGGGTAGAGCTATATCCGTTCGGGCCATCCCAATAATAGTCGGCATCGGCGATAGTGGTCGCGTTCAGATCGATCGTGTTCCCGATACAGACGGGGCTGTTGCTACTGGCGGATGGGGTGTCGGGTTGAGGGGAAATGCTCACGAATACAGAATCCGTATCGCTGGCACAGCCTGCTACGGTCACGCTCACCTCATAATAACCCGAATCGGCCTGCACCACATCAGGCCGGATGGGGTTTTGCTGGGTGGAACTGAACCCGTTCGGTCCGGACCAACTATAACTCGCTCCCGATATGGAAGTGGCAGAAAGCTCCAAGGTATCCCCTGCACAAATGGGAGCATTTGAACTAGCTGTGGGGGTCGAAGGTTTGGAATTCACATCCACTGTTACATCGTTCGTATCGCTGTTGCAACTGTCTTTGGACCCATAGACATAATAGGTGCCCGAATCCGAAAGGGCAGCGTTCAGAATGTTCGTGTCCTGGGAACTCGAAGTGAAGCCGTTCGGCCCGTACCAGTGATAATCGATACCGCTCAAGCTATCGGAGGAGAGTTTGATGGTATCCCCTTCACAGACCGGGCTGTTGCTACTCGGTGTGGGTGCCGGTACGCTGTCCAATTCGCGGATGAAACCTGAATCCGTCACGGCCGGACAAGCATCGGTAGTATCGCTCACACTGACCTGATAATCCCCGACCCCATCGGTGATCGTAGAGTCGGTGCTCCCGTTGCTCCAATCGTAGCTATAAGGAGGAGCCCCGCCTGTAACATCCGCGGCTAAGGTAGCATTCGTCCCTCCCGGGCATACGTACGCCGTATCCGGCACGACATTCACGGTCATACCCGGTACCACATAAACCTCGATCGTGTCTTTGAAAGTGCTCCCTGAACAACCGCTTAGACTTCCCGAGACTTGGTATCCGATGGTATCGGGTGCCCCGACGGGAGGATTGACAAAGGTCGTGTCACAGGCGGTCGTGCAACTCAAGTAATTGTCATAATCCCCATCAGCACCCGGATAGACCGAAGTCCACTCCACCGTGCTGTCGATCAACCCCTGAACCATCAAACTATCGGAACAGTTTTCTTGCACGGTCACGTCTCCCCCATTCCCATAACTCTTGCTGGAAGAGATGATGTAATCGGGGTTATCGTTCCCGCTCTTGCAATAAGTGATGCAGAAAGGGCTGGCCGTGTCCGTGACACAGAGGGAAGAGTCGAGTGAAATGGAATCGCCACAATTGATCTGATAAAAAGCGCCTCCAGGGGGAGAGGGGTTCTGGACATCGAAGCTCAACTCCTCCGCATCCGGATGCAGGTCCATATTGAACTTGATGCATCGAGTGGAACCCGACGCATCGCAACAATAACCGTCCCGCGTGCCGCCTAATGTTACCGTCGTGTCGGGATTACTGGAAAAGTCCACATCGTGGACCGGTACACTTCCATCACAATTGCAGGATTGCCCCTGGATCTGGAAGGGCAGGAAGCCAAGCAGCAGAAAGGATCCAAAAAGGATGCGCAGGAAGGGTCCCATAGACGAGAGGAGCTTTCGAGGAAACGGCGCCCTTTATGCATTAGAACGGGATCGGGAAGAAAAAGGGATGCGTGATCTCCCGCATTTTCCCTTCTGGAAGGCTTCGCACCTTTTATGCCTTTATTATGGAAGGGCTAGGATCCCCCTTCTTTGCCGCTTCCCTGATGCACGCGCTCCAATAGATCGAAGAGTTTCTTCTCGGTCAACTGACAACCCTGGTCGAGCATCTCTTTGATCTCCGTTTCCCGTTCCTTGTTATAAGGTTTCTCCGCGTGATAGAGCTTCGCGCCTTTTCCGGCACCGGAGGGATCCTGCATCAGGTGCTCGAAAGCTTCCGGGTCGGTAAGATCGGTGGGGGTATCCTCCGGAAGGTCCAACCCCATCAAACGAATGCGCTCCTGTTCACAGCGAAAGACCTTCAATTTCTTGGGGGAGCGATGCTCGAGGTCGAGCTCTTTGCTGAGCACTTTCTCGAAAACGATGTCGCTGAAGCGGTCGATCAAGGCCATGGCCTTGTCCGGCTCATCACGCTTCAGTTTCTCCCAATCATCCGCAGTGATGCTATTAGCAGCTAAGAATTGGATCAGGTCCTGCTCCAGCATTTCGAGCTCTTCGCTGGTCAGTCGTCGGTATTTGCGTTCTTTATCCTTCAAAGGTCAATGAAAGCAGGTATTTCTTGGTGCGAGCCTGTTCGATGGGCCGGGCGAAGCGCGTGTCTTCGTGGATGATCATATCCCTTAGTCCCACGGAAAGCTTCAGTTCGACCCCGAATTTGAAGTATTCCAGAAAAAAGTCGAAACCACCACCGACCTGAGCGGCATAATCGTGTGAATGCATCTTCAGAATGACCTTGTCGGCGTCCTCGTTCTCTACGTCCTCGTTCGTGGCCATGTCGATGCTCCATTTCGCACCGCCTATTACGTAAGCGGCAAAGTTCTTGACCCTGTTGGTCCGGAACTTGAAGTTAAAAGGCACATCGATGAAGGTGGACCCGATGCGCTTTTTGACCTTGTTGGCCGTGGAATCATCCTCCAACCAGGAGTACTCCACCACGTGATCCTGAAAGGAAAGCCCGGGAAGGAAGCGAAGGCTCAGGTTCTTATTGAAATGAAGAGCGGAAACGATACCAAGGTCGAAGCCGGGACGGGTGATCGAGCGCATCCTTTGCAGGGAGTCGCGAACCCCGGATCGTGGGCGCGATTCCAGAAAAAAGTCCGATCGGTTGTACCCGAGGATGAAGCCGAAGTGATAAAGCCTTCGGTCGAACGTGGGAAGGTTCTTGGCTACATTTCCGCCTTGCCCCCATCCATCATCCGGAAGGAAAAGAAAGCAAAAAAACCCCGCGATCAGGATCCGTTGGAGCATCGTTAGCGTTCGCAGCAAAGCTAAAGAACGGTGGGAAGCCCGGATCATTTCCTTCCCCGGTACAGGGAAGCGATACCTCCGGTGAGCGCGCTGTAGGAAAGGTCTCTGTATCCGTTCGTGCCCATGATCCCTAAGAGGTCCTCTCGTTCCGGGAAAGCTCGAACGGACTCGGGGAGATAAGTATAGGCCTTGGCGTCCCCGGATATCCACTTTCCGAGGGTTGGCATGATGTAGCGGAAGTAGAAGCGAAAAAGGGGGCGGATGGGACCGCGCGGCTGGGTGAACTCGAGGACCATCAGGACCCCTCCGTTCTTCAGCACACGGAGCATTTCCCGCAATCCCTTTTCGAGGGCCTCGTAGTTCCGTATCCCGAAGGCCACGACAACTGCATCGAAGCTTTCATCCGGGAATTCGAGGTTCTCTGCATCGGCATAACGGAGCTCCACAGCTTCTTTATCGACCTTTTTGCGCGCGAACTTTTCCCTTCCCTTTTCCAGCATCTGTTCGGAGATGTCCCCCCCGATGACCCTTGCTCCGGTCTTCCGGTTGACCTCTAGCGCCAGGTCGCCGGTGCCGGTGGCCAGATCGAGCACATCCCTGGGTTCTTCTTTTCTCAATTCCCTGACCAGGCGCTTCCGCCATAGGTTATCGATGCCCATGGAGAAGAAATGGTTCAGGAAATCGTAGCGATGAGCGATGTTATCGAACATCGTAGCGACCTCCTGCTTTTTGCTCGCGGCTTCTTCGTATGGTCGGACCTTGCTCATCCTTTTGCAAAGTTGGGTATAAAGGAAGGATCCCGTTCTTATGGCTCGCTCATCCGACCATGGTATGGCCGGAAGGATACTTGTAATTCCGACTGATCGCGGAGCCGGTCAGTGCAAAAGCGACGGTCAGCGTTCCCACCCTCCCGACGAACATGGATACAATCAAGATGATCTTACCCATCCAGGAGAGGTGAGGGGTGACCCCTGTGGATAATCCTACGGTCCCGAAAGCGGATACCTGCTCGAAGATCAGGTCCAACATGTTCATATCCGGGCGGGCCAAGAGCTTATCTTCAGTGATCGAAAGGAGGAAAACCCCTAAAAAGATCCCGACCAAAAAGAACAGCAATATGGTGAAAGCCCTTAGGACAAGATCCTGAGAAACGGTCCGTTTGAAGAGCTCCACGTTCCTGAAAGAACGGATCGTCGCTAATACCGATCCCCAGATCAACCCGAAAGTAGTGGTCTTGATCCCACCGGCCGGGGAACTGGAAGATCCCCCGATAAGCATCAAAAAGAGAAAGATCACGATCATCGGGATGGACAATGCTCCTGTATCAACCGTGCTGAATCCCGCTGAACGGGTCGTTAAGGATTGAAAGAATGAAGTGATGATGGACCCGAGTACGTTCTTATCCCCTAAGGCCCCGTTCCACTCCAATAAAATGAAGAAAAGCCCACCGAAGAGGGTAAGACCGAGCGCCGTATTAATAGAGATCTTGGTGTGAAAATCCAGTTGCTTCCACGGATATCGAAGCCGTTCACGCATTTTGGAGATGCTGAAGAGATCGAATAAGGCCACGAACCCCAAACTACTGATCAGGATCAACGATCCGATCACGATATGGACCAGATAATTGTGCCTTAATTGCTCGTTGTAAAGTCCGCCTTCCCCGATGATGTTGAAGCCGGCATGATTGAAGGCCGATAGGGAATGAAAGATGGAATGGAAAAGGCGATCGCCCATGTCCTGAAAAGAAAGGTCAGTGGACCAGAAGGCAAAGAGCAAGAGGGCTCCGAGGCTTTCGATCAAGATGGACCAAAAGAAGACCTTGAAGATCAGGCGCTGACCGCTCAAGACCGAACGTTCGTTCACGAAATCCTCGATCACTTCGTGCTGTTTCACGCTCAATCCTAGACGCCCAGCGATCGAAACAAAGATGCCGAAGGCGATGATGTTCAATCCGCCCAGTTTGAACAGCAACATGATCACGAACTTCCCTTTAAAGGTGAAGGCGCTAGCCGTGTCGATCACAGTGAGGCCAGTAACGCAAGTAGCTGATGTCGAGGTAAAAAGGGAGTTCAGGAAGTTCAGCCCATTAGCACCGGGTGTCATCTCCGGCATCATCAAAAGGATGGTCCCCATACTTATGATGAGGAAGAAGACCAACATGAAAAGGTTGGAGGGATGGATCCGCAGGTTGGGGATCATCCCCCCGGAGCGCGAAAGCTCGGTGACCATCGCGATCAGGAAATAGACCTGGATGAAGAGCGTCGTGAACGTGGGGAAGTTCTCCCACCCCAATTGCACGAAAAGGCGTGGCATCAGCAATTCACCCTGGAAAGTATGAGCGATCCCTTCGATCAAGAGGATCAACATGATCAGCCCTTCGAACCAATTCTCCCGTAAAAAGCGCCAGGGCTTGAAGTCGTAGAAGAAATGGATCAGGTATTGGATGATGTAAAAGGTGAAGCTCAGGCGGATGATGCCGAAGACGAAGAACTCCGAACTATCCGTAACGGGAAAGCCATAATAGTAGGTGAGGGCACAGATCGCCGTGAACGAAATGATCAGGTTCAGGACCTTCAGGACGCGCAGCACCTCCGCCTTACTATCGTAAAGCGTGATGTTCACCCGTTCCCGGAACGATCGCCAGGACATGGCTAAGGGGTTTCTTCGAGGTCCAACGCCTCGCGACGGAGTTTTTCTTTATCGACCGGGACCACCCCTACTTCCTCACAAACGAGTCCTCCCGCCAGGTTGGCCAGATCGGCCATGAAGAGCGGGTCGCAGCCCAGTGCGGTACAGAGGGCGGCCACGCTTACGACCGTATCCCCGGCCCCTGATACATCTGCAACGTTCCGCACCTGCGTGGGCAGGATCCTTCCTTCTTCCCTATCCTTTTCCACGTAGATCCCTTTCGGGCCAAGGGTGATTAGGGTCCGGTCATGGTGAAGCCGTTCGCGGAGCATCCCACAGGCTTCTTTGAGAGCAGCCTCCGTCAGCTCCGTTAAAGCAATGCCTAGCCCTTCGCGCAACTCCTTCAGGTTGGGCTTGAAGAGCGAGACCCCCCGGTATTCGAAGAAATTGGCCTTTTTCGGGTCTACGATGGTGGGGACGTTCTGTTCTTCCGCCAATTTCACCACACGGGGGATCAGTTCGTCAGTGAGCACGCCCTTGTTGTAATCCTCGAAGATCACGGCGTCCGGCGAAAGCTGATCGAAGGCATCCTGAATGCGCTGGAGCAAATGCTGGAGCTCGTCATCCGAGAGTTCCTGCGCATCCTCTTCATCCACGCGCATAAGCTGCTGTCCCTGGCTTATGATACGGGTTTTAACGGTCGTTCTTCGCGTTCCCGACTCGATCAGGCCCATCGTATCCGATCCGCTCTTCGCCATGAGCTCCTGGAATTCCTTTCCTTCCTGGTCATCCCCGATCACCGAGCAGATGACCGGCTTGGCCCCCAGAGCCCGCACGTTCAAGGCTACGTTGGCCGCTCCTCCGGGGCGCTTCTCGCGATGGTCGACGTTGACGACAGGTACCGGAGCTTCAGGAGAAATGCGGTCCGTGGGTCCTTCGAAATAGGCATCGAGCATGACGTCCCCGATCACGAGAACGGTAAGGCCTTCGAAAGCGTCGAGCGTGCTATGGAGCGTCTTTTCGTCCAAGGGTTCATTTTAGCTTGGAAAGGGCGTTGCCGATCCGTTCGAGCCCCTTTTCGAGTTGGGATTCCGAGGCTGCATAGGAGAGCCGAAGACAATCCGGCGCTCCGAAGGCCTCCCCAGTGACGGTCGCCACGTTGGAGGCTTCCAGCAAGTACATGCTCAGGTCGGTGGCATCGTCGATCGTCCCGCCTTCGTGCTTGCAACCGAAGTAGTTCGTCACGTTCGGAAATACGTAGAAGGCTCCTTCTGGCCGGTTCAATTTCATGCCATCGTTCTCTGAAAGGCGATCCAGGACGAGATCGCGCCGCGCAAGAAAGGCTTTCCGCATGGAGCTCGTTAGCTCGGGGTCGGAGGAAACAGCTGCCTCTGCGGCTTTTTGAGCGATGCTGCTCGCCCCGGAGGTGAATTGCCCCTGCAGTTTCGTACAGGCCTTGGCGATCCATTCGGGGGCGGCCATGTAGCCGATCCGCCATCCGGTCATCGCGAAGCCTTTAGAGACCCCGTTCACCGTGATCGTTCGTTCCTTCATTCCGGGCACGTTGGCCATGGAGGCATGTTCCTCCTTGAAGTCGATCAGTTCGTAGATCTCGTCCGAGATCGCGTAGAGTTCTTCCTTCTCTAGAAGGATCTCTCCGAGCGCTCGCAGCTCTTCAGGCGAATAAACGCTCCCACTGGGATTGCAGGGGGAGCTGAAGAGAAAGAGCTTCGTCTTTTCGGTCAGCGCTCCCTGGAGCTGATCCGGTGTGATCTTGTAATCGTTCTCCACGCTCGTGGGAAGGATCTTCGGTACCCCTTCGGCCATTTTCACGATCTCGTGGTAGGTGACCCAATAAGGGGCGGGCAGGATCACCTCATCGCCGGGATCCACCAGGCTCAGAACCGCGTTCGCGATCGATTGCTTGGCACCGGTGCTCACGACGATCTCCTCAGGGGTATAGGCGAGCCCGTTGTCCCGTTCGAACTTCTTCGATATGGCCTCCCGGAGCTCCGCATACCCGTTCACGGGCATGTAATGGGAGTAGTTCTCGTCGATCGCCCGCTTGGCCGCCTCTTTGATGGGCTCCGGTGTGTCGAAATCGGGTTCGCCCAAGGACAGGTTGATGATGTCCCGGCCTTCCGCTTCGAGCTCGCGGCTCCTTCTCGCCATGGCGATGGTGGCTGACTCCGAGAGCCTTTCGATCCGCTTGGAGAGCTTGCTCATAAGCAGCTAAATGACGGCGCAAAAGTAAGGAAAGCGGTGGAGTCGATCTTTGTAGCCAAAGCATCAAAAAGGGAGCGGAGGGGTAAAAGCTCAACAGTCCAACAGGCTGAGAGGTCAAGGTCTCAAAGACCGGACTTTCCTGATCTTTGGATCTTGAACTTGCTTTGACCTTTGTATCCTTTGTACGTTTCGATCTTCATCCGTATGGCACGCAATAAACTTCTTCTTCTTTCTGTTCTTTTCGTTACAGCCTTCCCCGCCCTTGGCCAGCAAACCGAATTGGACAGTTTCAACCTGAAGCGTACCCGGATATCCAGGGTTGGAATGAGCGTCCTTGGAGGATGGGGAGCGGGGAACTTCATCGGCGGAGGAACGGGTTACTTCCTTTCTGAAAAGGATGGGCAGGCCCGCTATTTCCATCAGATGAACGCCCTTTGGAACATCGCCAACCT
>CAZIDL010000079.1:0-9250 GCA_964537825.1 uncultured Weeksellaceae bacterium | reverse complement strand
TGAGCCAGGATCAAACTCTCCGTTGTAATTATGGATCGTTATTATCCTGGACGGATCTTCTCATTGAAGCATCAATGGATGCCCGCTGTCAAGCTGTACAACAAATTTTCAAAGAACGCTGACCGCTCTCGAGCGGCCAAATACCTTCTTGTTCTTTCTTAAAAGAACAACCCCTTTTCTGCCAAAAGGGATCGCAAATATAAGAAACCGTTCCGACCCACAAAGCATTCCCTTCAAGATCTCTTAACGATAAGATCGCGGAACGGACGGCAAGGCTACAAAAGCACGCCCCGTTCAAAAAAAGGTCGCGCACTTTGCAAAAGCTTACCGATGAAAAGAACCTGCCCGACCATCGCGTCGGGATCAGCAAATATATATCCTTTCATCGGACCGTACAACAGGGAAAAGGGAAAGATCCACACCTTTTTGTACCCGACCCCTTCAAGGGGTTGATACCGAGACCGGAACCTGTTGCCCGCTCATGACCTTCCCGCCTTCCTCGAGGAAGGAAAGCACGTACGCACCCATCGTTCCCGCACTGACAGGCGCCTCTCCTCCGGGAAAAGCCTGCCGGAACATCCCCGTGTCCACGCCCCCTAGAACGAGCGTATTGACATGGATGCCGTCCGAACGCCATTCTTCCGCCAACAACTCACCCAAGCCCCCCAAAGCGGCTTTGCTCGCCCCATAAGTGCACATGCCGGGGAATTTCTTGCTTCCAGGGTGACCTGCCATGCTCCCGAGCAGAACGACATGCCCCACCTGTCCCCGGAGCAACCAGGGATGGAGCACCTGCAACGAGCGGGCGGGACCGATCAGATTACCCCCAAGGACCTTTTCCCAATCTTCTTTTTCCAATTCCTGAAAGGGCTTTTTTTCGAGGATACCCGCTGCATGAACAACTCCGTCCAGTTTCTTAACCCCACACTCCATCACCCCCTCCTTCAATAGCTCTTCCAACCGCTCATCCCGGAGGTCCAACGGCAAAGGAAGGATACCGGATCGTTCGCGGGCCAAGGCCTCCAGGGCCTCCCTATCCCGAGCGAGCGCCAATACCTGATGCCCTTTCTCAGCTGCGACCAGGGCTGTGGCCCGACCGATCCCTTTGCTGGCACCGCTGATCAAGAGGTCCATCCGAGATCAAACGTCATCGTAATCCACGACCACCTTGGAACTCCGCGGATGGGACTGACAGGTCAGAATATATCCTTCTTCCACCTCCTCATCGGTCAAAGCGTGGTTCTGTTCCATCTCCACCTCCCCCTCGACGAGCTTGGCCCTACAAGTGGAACAGACCGCCCCTTTACAGGAAAAAGGGACGTCCAGGTCCTCTTCTAAAGCAGCGTCCAGGATCACATCCCCATCGTGATCCAGCTCGAAACTGTTCTCTTCATCGTCAAGGATCACGGTGACCTGTGAGATCTCTCCTTCCCCTTTTCCGGCGATCCGCTCGTCCTTTTCCTCCTTTTTCTCCTCAATGTCCGCATCGCTAGTGACCGGGGAGGTGAAGAGTTCGATATGGATCCGGTCCTCAGGTACACCCCGTGCTTCGAGGACATTGCTGACGGCGTTCATCATGCCTTCGGGACCGCAGATGAAATATTCGGTGGTCAAGGAGCGGTCCACTGCTTCTTCCAGAAGCCCTTTGGCGGTCGCCTCATCGATACGCCCACTGCGCAACGCATCCTTTCCTTCTTCCCGGCTCAGCACGTGATGGATCTCGAGCCGATCCCCGTATTTCTCCCTCAACTTCTCCAATTCATGCCCGAATATGATATCGAGGCTCGTACGGTTCCCGTAAAAGAGCACGAAACGACTCTTAGGCTCTTTGTGAAGAACGGTCTTGAGAATGGAGATCACGGGCGTGATCCCGCTCCCGGCAGCAAAGGCGACGTATTGCTTTTCGTTCGCCTCGTCCAAAAGGGTATAGAAATTCCCCATCGGCTCCATGACCTCGAATGATTCACCAGGCTCGAGCTTATCGTTGAGGTAGCTCGACATCCGTCCACCTTCCACCTTCTTGCAGGCGATGCAGAGATCCTCTTCATAAGGACTGCTGCAGATGGAGTAATTCCGCCGGATCTCTTCTCCGCCGATCTCCTTTTTCAAGGTCACGTACTGCCCCTGATGAAAACGGAACTTCTCCTTCAGGGCTTCTGGTACTTCGAATTCGACGACGATGCTGTCATCCGTTTCTTTGCGGACGTCCTTCACCTTGAGTTCGTGCATGCGGACCATAGACTGATCGCTTTTGGACAAAGGACAAAACTAGTAGGATCCGTGGGATCGCCGCTCAGGGATCTGAACAGGTAGCAGATCGGCTTGTTGAAGAAATATGAGCGGGATCTTTCCTTAAATTTGTGGGGAAGATCCGTTCTCGGGCTATCATCACATGCGATCCAAAATCGCTCCAGCCCGAAGACAAAGCAAAGAGAATATGGCCAAGGACGAAGAAAAATACCCGGAAAGCCAGGAATTCCTCGACAAATTCCAGGAATACGTGGACGGTGAGAACAAAGTGGAACCGAAGGACGATATGCCGGAACGCTACCGGAAGCAATTGATCCGCATGATGTCCCAACATGCGCACTCGGAGATCATCGGGATGCTTCCTGAAGGGAACTGGATCACACGAGCTCCGAGCCTTCGACGCAAAGCTGCTTTGCTGGCGAAGGTCCAGGACGAGGCCGGGCACGGACTCTACATTTACAGCGCTACCGAGACGCTCGGGATCGGTCGGGAAGACCTTATAACCGACCTCCATAAAGGCAAGGCCAAGTATTCGAGCATTTTCAATTATCCCACGATGACCTGGGCGGATATCGGTGCGATCGGTTGGTTGGTCGACGGAGCCGCCCTGATCAATCAGGTCATGCTCCAGCGAACCTCCTACGGGCCTTATTCGCGTGCCATGCAACGCATATGCCGCGAGGAGAGCTTCCATCACCGGCAGGGCTATGAGATCATGACGACCCTTGCCAACGGGAACGAAGCTCAACAACGGATGGCCCAGGATGCGGTGGACCGTTGGTGGTGGCCTTCCCTTATGATGTTCGGTCCGCCCGACAGCGATTCCACCAACAGCGACGAACTGATGACCTGGAAGGTGAAGCGGGAGACCAACGACGCCCTTCGTCAGCAGTTCATCGACCGCACGGTTCCTCAGGCTGATTTCCTGGGCCTGAAGATCCCGGACCCGGACCTTCAATGGAACGAAGAGAAAGGGCATTACGATTTCGGGGAGATCAACTGGGATGAGTTCTGGAAGGTGCTGAAAGGGAAAGGCCCCTGCAACAAAGAACGGATGCAGGCCCGCACCAAGGCCGACAAGGAAGGCCATTGGGTAAGAGCGGCCGCTGACGCATATGCTGCCAAAAAGGCCAAAGAACAAGAAGTAGCTGCTTAAGGACCAAAAAGCTATGGAGGATCAGAAGAACAACGGCCAGGAAGGACAAAAAGAGACCCAGTGGCCCCTTTGGGAGGTCTTCGTTCAAAAGAAACCCGGGACCCCCCACAAACATGTCGGAAGCGTTCATGCCCCCGACCCTGAGATGGCCCTGCAGAACGCGCGGGACGTTTATACCCGGCGCAATGAAGGGACGAGCATCTGGGTCATACCGGGACATTCCATCATCGCTTCCACGCCGGACGAACAGGGGGAATTCTTCGATCCGGCCAACGACAAGGTCTACCGGCACCCCACCTTTTATCACATCCCCGAAGGCGTCAAGTACATCTGATCTATGGAGCGCGAGGAAGCCCTTTTCGAATACTGTCTCAGACTTGGCGATAACGCATTGATCCTCGGCCACCGCCTTTCCGAATGGTGTGGCCACGGTCCGATCCTGGAGGAAGACATCGCGATGACCAACATCGCGCTCGACTTCATCGGACAAGCCACCAACTATCTGAAATACGCTGGTGAAGTGGAAGGAAAAGGCCGCTCGGAGGACGACCTGGCCTATCATCGGGATGTGATGGACTTCAGGAACTTCAACCTCGTCGAGCAACCCAATGGGCATTTCGGGGATACCATGCTACGGCAGTTCTTTTACGATGCCTTCGATCATGCCCTGCTCACCCAGCTCCAGGAAAGCAAGGATGAGCGGCTCCAGGGGATCGCTGCCAAGGCCATCAAGGAATCCTCTTATCATCTCCGCCATAGCAAGCAATGGATCTATCGGCTCGGACAAGGGACCGAGGAGAGCCATGAAAAGATGCAGGGAGCACTGGAGCGCCTTTGGATGTACACGGGCGAGCTCTTCAAAGGGGACGAAGTGGATGAAAAGGTCCATCAGGAAGGGATCGCTCCGGACCCTCAAGCGCTTCAGAAGGAATGGGAAGCGACCGTCAACCCGGTCCTCCAGGAATGCAAGCTCGAAGCGCCGGAGAATGAATTCATGTTCACCGGTGCCCGAAAAGGACACCATACCGAACACCTCGGTTATATCCTGGCCGAGATGCAATACCTGCCCCGGGCCTACCCCGACGCCGAGTGGTGATCCCGAACATCCCATGCTCCGAGGCTGTTCTTCGTTAAAGCATGGTCGAGGTGAGCGAGAATAAGGGTGAATACCGCATTCGGGAGCTCCTTCAGGAAGTGAAGGACCCGGAGATCCCTGCGATAAGTTTGATCGAGCTGGGTGTTCTCCGGGATATCGAGCTCGACGGGGACCATATCCGCGTCAGGATAACGCCTACTTACTCGGGATGCCCTGCCATGAAAGTAATGGAAGCGGATATCAAAGAGCGGCTCAAAAAAGAAGGCTTCGAGGACGTTCAGGTAGAAGAGGTCCTTTCCCCCGCTTGGAGCACGGACGATATCACCCCCGAGGGAAGGAAAAAGCTCAAGGAATACGGCATCGCTCCCCCAGAGGAATCGACAGAAGACAAAAATGCCCTACTTCCAGGGGCAAAGACAGAGATCCAATGCCCGCAGTGCGGCTCCCGGAACACCCGCCTGATCAATCAATTCGGATCGACCGCCTGCAAAGCCCTCCATCAGTGCAATGACTGTGGAGAGGCTTTCGACTATTTCAAATGTTTGCGTTAAAGGAAGGTCACTCCACCATCACCTTCTTCACCCGCCGCCCCAGTTCCGTGCTCAGGACCAGCAGGTAGGAACCCGGTGCAAGATCCTCCGCATCAAAGAAATACTTCGGCTCCCCTTGAGGGATCCTTCCCCGATGGAGCACTCGAACCTTTCTACCATCCAGGGTTCGGAGCAATACTTTCCCGCTCGTGGCCTTCGGAATGTCCAGATCGACACAAGTGATAGCATCTGCGGGGTTCGGGTAAACCTCGAAGGAAGCTTCATGCATATGATCTTCCAAACTGGAGGGAGCCATCACTTCGAAACTCCAATACCCTTCCGGCGCAGGCATAGGCCGGGTTTGTTCTTTTCCGCTGTTCGCCGTGGCCTCCACGTAATAATAAACGGTCTCTCCCGCACTCTGAGCCGGTATAACAGCGGACCAATTCTCGTTCGCGGGATCGGCCAGACTCATGGAACTGCTTTGATAACCGTTCGAGGTATCGGTGGTATAATACAGGGTGGCCGAGGCGATATCGCTCCGATGCTGGAGCTTGGCCTCCACTTGATAACCGTTGATCGTATCCTGCGTGTTTTCGAGGGGTTGATGCACGATCCGAAGCGGAGCTTCGACCCCGATCAGTTTGGTGACGCAATGGATAGCTCCCAGGGATTGAATGATGTCGTTCGACTCCACCCCGCGCACTTTGTAGCCGGGTAAGGCCTCCCGGTAGATATCGAGCGCGGTCGTATCGTATTTTTCCTCGTAGGTCGGGACGATAATGCTGTTGTTCACGAACACGCTGTTGGTATAAGTCCGGTATTCACCATTATCGTCGGGATAATCGCCATTTCCATCAGGCGGCATCGGGATCCGCACCACTTCAAAAGGATCACCAAAGGCTGACTGAAAGCTGTCCAGCACGTACTGTAGGTTCGCCTCGATCTGCGGACCGTCAGCGACTCCGTCCGGATACTCCCCCACCAGTAAGGTCTCTTCATCGAGGAGCTTCATGTGCATGTCGATATGATGGATCACATCATAGGGAAGGGTTTCCATCTTGATGTAACGCTCGATCCCCATGAAGGCCTCCATAATGCTATCGATCTGGGATTCGGTCTTCGGGGGGACCCCGTAGCTGTTCCCGGACCCGTTCTCCTCAAGGACCAAATTGGAAGCAAAAGCAGTTCCCATCCCGTCAGGGATGAAGTTCCCCCCCGGGTTGGTGAGCTGATAAGGGGAGGCTGTTGTCTCAAAAAGCTCGTACCCGTAATGGTCCGCGATCTCCTGCGGCAACACGTCATCATCCGGACGCGGACGGTTGTAGATCCAATCCATCAGTTTGAGGGAATCCACCCCGTTCCGGTACATCGTCGTGGGACCGTAATCCCGGATCCAAATGGAATTGTAGGGACGTTCCAGAAAATCGAGGCTATCCCCGTTGACACCATCGCTGAATAGCGAGCTTTTCACATTCGAAGAATCCGAACAGATGATGAGCACTTCCGCCTCTTTCTTTGCATGCCGGACGATCTCGGTAAGCACATCGTAATAGCCGGTCCAGGTGACAACGAGGGCCTGAACCTCCTCCCATTCTGCTGCAGTTCGGACAGGAAAGGAAGGGGGGACGGTCGTCCCGCGGGCGGATCCGTTAAGGTGAGAAAGCGGAAGTTCTTGCTTTTCATCCGCTGTCATATAGTGGGGAAGGGGATCCTTTTTCTGAGCAGAAGCTTGTTCCCCGATGCTTAAGAGGAGCAAAAAAGGAAGGCCGAAAGCAAAGAACCGTATAAGTTTGTTCATAGAAAGAACGGATAGGATTCCTCATGATGAAGTTAAGAAAATTCCATCCTTTCCACTTCAAGCTTCTGAGCTCGAAGGGATGAGAAGACCCCATTTCAAAGCCCGTCAGGACCGCATCCTCCATTTCGAGATCGGGGCGGATGGCCAGCCCCTTCGCCGCTTCCTGCCATCCGGGTTGGAACTCCTGGAAGCAGATGGCAAGGCGCTGATAGGTTTGAGCGCTTATCTCCTGAGCGAGGTCACTTACAAAGGGCTCCGGATCTCTGGAGAGGACGTGATCCCGAAACTCGACCTCCGTTTTTATGTCCGTTCAAAAAAGGACGGAACGAACGGGGCCGTGCTCTTGAAAGAGTTCATGCCAAGGAAGCGGCACGTTCTGCTCTCGAAATGGATCCTGGGGAATCATCCGGAACGGACCCGAATGGACCACGATCACCGTTTCGGCCAGGACGGCTTGATCTCTCAATACCTGTGGGCTTCGGAAGCCGCCTGGAACACGATGAAGGTCGGGGCCAGCAAGGACATGGATGGGATCGATGCGGATGGCAAAGAGGAAATCCTTGACCCTCGCTTCTTCATATTCAGGAAAAACGGGAAGCTATGGAAGTTCCGGGCTGAACATCCGGATTGGAAGATCCACCCGGTCTTCGATCACGAACTCCGGTCGGACCCGGACCTTTTCCCCCTACCCAGGGACGGATGGGAATGGGACCGACCACGCAGCGCACATTCCCTCGAAGGATCTTCCGTATCCTTCAGCAAGCCAGTGCGCATCCACTGATCCAAAGAACTTATTTCCAAAGCGAGGATAAAAAATGGAAAGGGCCTGAACGAAGTGCTGATCCCGATAACGTGCGTATACCCCCCCTTCGCGGGTGGATCAAGGCAATACCCGATCGATCTTGGCTAAGCCAAGAAGCTCACTTGAGCTTGCTGATCTGCTCGTAGGTGTCCCGACCGATCTTTACCAGGTCGTCCATCTCCTTACGAGCCCTTTCTGCTTGTTTGTTAAGCTTTTTACGGGTCTTTTCTCCCTTTGCGGGTGCAAGGAGAAGACCTGCGACGCCGCCTGCGACGGCACCTACGAGCAATGCTGAGAAATAGCGCATGTACTTTGATCTTTTATGTTCTTCTATAATGGGACTACAAATGTAAAAGGTTGCGACCAAAAGTGTTCCGAAAAAGCGTGCCCTCAGAAATAGAGACCGATCCTTAAGGCCAAGCCTTTGACAACATCATGCCGGGTAAATCCTCCCTGATATTGGCTCATATCCCGCTTCGTGCGCATGAATTGATAGCCCAATGAAAGGGCCACGGCACGGGTGTTCTTGTAATGGAGTTTCGCCCCGACCCCTCCGATCGCGGACACCCCTTCCGTGGAGACCCCCGCTCGGAAAAGGGCATCGTTCAAGGAATGGGGATAGCCACACTGAAGGTACCAGAAAGGGGTGACCTTGGAACGCTCCAGGAGATCCCCCTCCAAATAGAGCGAGATGTCATTAATCCCTGCCGAATAGCTATAAAAGGTGGAACCAAGCGAAAAATGGAAGTTCAATAACAGACCTGCTAAAAAGTGGGGGGAAAAGCGATAGGAATGGAGGGAACCGACCCAGGGATTTCCCAGAAAGGAGAGGTTGACCCTCTGATCCCCGGCGTTCATGAACCAACCGTGCATAAAAGCGTTCTGATAGCCCGTCGCATAGCGAGGCTCTCTCTCTTCTTCCTCATCCGCCCGGAGCTCTTCCTCCCGATCCGGCCCCGGGTCCGCCGGATCTTCCGAGGCCGGGGAAACGTCGAAACGGATCTCTCGGATCCCGGAGCGGGCAAAACGGAGTTGCTGACCGCTACTAAGCTCGATCTCCAAACTATCCGCACCCAATTCGAGGATCTTTCCCTTCAGGACGCTCCCGTCATTAAGGACCAGTTCGTCCACTTTCTCGTAATAATCCTCCCCCTCCCCTTTCTGTGCTTTAAGGTAAAAAGGGGAGATAAAGAGCAGGAATATCGCCAATACGGGTATATGGAAACTCGGGACCCTCAAGATCAAGGGGCTGATATGCTCTAATTTAGTTCTCATTTTTAAATTGGTACATAAGAAAGCAATTCGAAGAGCTTATGCGCTGGGACTTCCTGGCCCGCCTCCCTTTCTTTTCTTTCGCCATCCTTTGCTCGTTGCTCACGGGTTGCATGAAGGATTCCTGCAAAGAAGTGAAGGAAAGGAAAGCTTATGTCCCCATCTATCAACCCCTCGACGAATTCCGGAGCGATGTTAGCAGCGGTTCACCGCAGCCTATCAAGGAACCCGGGAAGATCTTTGCCAAGGACGAATATCTCCTGATCAACGAGCGGAATCGAGGCATCCATGTGGTGGACAATAGCGACCCGCAGAACCCGAAGCGGATCGCTTTCATTTCCAT
>CAZIDL010000078.1:0-9444 GCA_964537825.1 uncultured Weeksellaceae bacterium | reverse complement strand
ACCCCGGGAGGACGGACTTTCCTACCTTCGCCGCTCAGGCTCGCTCCTTGAGGATCGGGATCAACACACGGCTCCTCCTGCCAGGTGAACTGGACGGGATCGGTAAGTTCACTTCCGAAGTGGCCTACCGCTTGGCATCTGCTGTCCCTGATCATGAGTTCCATTGGTTCTTCGACCGCAAAGTAAGGCTCACCCAGGAGCTCCCTTCCAACGTTCACACCCACGTCGTTCATCCCCCGACCCGCCATCCCTTTCTCTACTACATCTGGTTCGAATGGATGCTCCCTGCTGCCCTCAAAAAGCACGGGATCGACCGCTTCTTCTCTCCGGACGGCTTCCTGTCGCTCCGCAGCAGGATCCCTGCTTATCCTGTGATCCACGATCTCAACTTCGAAGAATATCCGAAGGACCTTCCTTTCTGGACCCGTCGTTATTACCGCCACTACTTCCCGCGTTATGCGCGTAAGGCCGAACGGGTGATGACCGTATCGCAGTATTCGGCCCGGGATATTTCCGAACGATACGGAGTGGACCCCGAGCGCATCCACGTCGTCCAGAACGGGGTCAACGATCGCTTCCATTTCCTTCCCGAGGAAGAGCGAAAGCAGGTCCGCAAGAAATGGAACGATGGGGTCCCTTATCTGCTCCACGTCGGGTCCCTGCATCCGCGGAAGAACATCTCCCGCCTGCTCAAGGCCTTTGATGCGGCCGTGCCGTCCATGAAGGAACGGACCGATCTGTTGCTCGTCGGGGATCGGATGTGGTGGACCCCTGAAATGGAAGAAGCCCTCCGCGGGATGAAGCATCGGGACCGCATCCGCTTCATCGGGCATCAGGATGAAGGGACGCTCAATCATATATTGGCCGCTTCGGAAGGGCTTCTGTATCTTTCCTACTTCGAAGGGTTCGGGATCCCGGTGCTCGAGGCTATGAAAGCTGAAGTGCCGGTGCTTTGTGCGGACCGCACCTCGCTCCCCGAAGTGGGTGGGGATGCGGTGCTCTATACGGATCCTTTCGAGGAAGGGAGCATCGCTGAAAAGATCCTGGAATTGCTGCAGAACGATACCTTGCGAATGGAATTAACGGAAAAGGGAAAGGCGCGGGCTGACAGCTTTACGTGGGATCGCGTGGCTGAAAAGGTAGGAGCAGCGATGGATATCAAAAGCGGAACATGAAAGCCCAATATCAATACGATGCCATAGAGGCCGGGTGCGATGAGGCTGGAAGGGGATGCCTTGCGGGGCCCGTCTATGCTGCTGCCGTTATCGTACCGGAGCAGGGATTCTCTGCGACCGTTGCTGATTCCAAACAGATGAGCCCGGAGAAGCGTGAATCCTCTCGACGTATAATAGAGGCTGAAGCTGTGGCTTGGGGAGTTGCCTCGGTCGATCCGGAAGGGATCGACCGGCTGAACATCATGCAGGCCTCCTTCGAAGCGATGCATATCGCTTTGGGCCGACTGGATCCTGCGCCGGGTTTCATCCTTGTGGATGGTCACCGTTTCCGCCCTTATCAGGATATCCCTTATCATTGTTCGGTGAAAGGGGATAGCAATTTTCTTTCGATAGCTGCTGCATCCATTCTTGCAAAGACCCATCGCGACGAACGCATGCGTTCACTTGCTGAAGAACACCCGGGTTACGGTTGGGAACGCAACAAAGGGTATCCGACCCCTGAACATCGTCGGGCCTTACAGGAAAAAGGGAAGACCGTTTGGCACAGGGAGCGCTTCATCCGTGGGATGCAGTTGCATTTCGATCTGGAAGAGCAGGGAAAGAGGGGTTCTGAAAAAGGGGTGCAGAGCTGATGGGCTGGTTCAAACGGATACTGAGCATTCTTTTCCTCATCCTCTTTGTGCTCATCCTCTTCTTCGCCTATCGGCATTTCCGGGCCGATACCCGTGAAGGGGGAGGGCCGATGCGCGCGGTCCCACCCAGTGCTGGGTTGGTTTTACGGACCCAGGACCCTGAAGCCCTATGGTCAAAGCTTCACGATACCAATATCATATGGGAGAACCTCGTTACAAAAGGCCCTCTTGCCTCGGTAGCTGCTACGCTCCAGGGTATCGATAGCCTTCTTGCACGGCAAGAAGGATTGCAACCTCTTCTGAAGGGGAACGGGACCGTCATCTCGCTTCATTCCGTTGGGTCCCGCTCTGCTTCTCTCCAGTTCTCGATCGGCATTCCAGGGAATAGCTCTCCGGAAAGCGTGTTGAACGAGTTGGGCACTACGTTGGGAGAGGTCCGTGAGAGAGAATACGAAGGGGTGACGCTCCACGAGACAGGGGATCCGAATGATGCCACTCTTGCCTATGCTGTAGTGGACCGAGTGTTGATCCTCTCCGTTTCACCCATCCTCCTGGAAGATGCCATAAGGCATATCAAGAGCGGTGAAGGGATCATCAACAAGAAGGGATTCCAGCGAGTGGCCCGGACGAGCGGGTCAGATGTGGATGCCAACCTCTTCCTCAATTATCCTTCGGCCGAACGGCTCTTATCCAAATTCCTCCGCCCTTCCATCGGAGAGACCTTGAAGGAGGAAGGAGATTGGGCCAGGTGGGCGGGGTTGGACCTCCTCTTGCGACCGCGCTCGCTGCTTTTCACCGGATTCACCCTCCCCGGGGGGCAGCAAAGCTCCTACCTTGCCACCCTCCGCGGACAGGAGCCCCGAAAGGTCCACATTCCGAAAGTCCTCCCTGCAAGGACAGCTTATTTCCATGCGCTGGGGCTTAGTGATCTGAAGGCATACATGAAGCATTACGAAACCTACATGGAAAGCACGAAGCGAAATTTCGACCGGGAGAAATACCTCGATCGTTTATCGGATTCCTGCGGTTGCGATCCGGTCAAAGAAGCTACCGGTTGGATCGGACAGGAGATGGCCTCTGCTTTTATCGAGCCCAACGAGGGAGCGACTTTGAAGGAGAACGCTCTGATCGCGCTCCGCACATTCGACCGAAAAGCGGCCCTTCGTTCGTTGGGAACGCTCGGGAACAGACCCGGGGACAGCATCAGCGTTGAGGATCCGATCCCTGGGCAAAAGGATGTTCCGCTTTATCGTTTACCTACGGAAGGCCTTTATCACACCCTTTTCGGAAAGGCCTTCCCGAAATTGAAAAGCCCTTATTTCATCCTGGTGGACGGGCATATCATCCTGAGCGAAACGAAGGAATTGCTCCGGGAATTGTTGCGGGACCAGGAACTAGGGCGCAGCCTTGGGAACGACGTGGACTACGACAGTTTCTCGGATGCGCTATCCCAACGTTCCAACCTTTTCGTTTATTCCAACATTGGGCGTTCCCCGCACCTTCTATCCAAGCTGGTCCGTCCTTCCTTTGCTGAGAAGCTTCAGGGTCACATCGAGCTGATCCGGAAATTCCAGGCCTTTGGGATCCAATTCAGTGCCCGGCCGAGCGGTCAGCTATACAGCAACGTTCACCTGGAGTACGATCCGGTCTACAAGAAGGAGACGGCCTCGCTATGGGAGGTGACCCTTGATACGGGCATCCGTTCGCGCCCTTCCCTGGTGAAGAACCATTACACCGATGCGCTCGAGGTCTTCGTACAGGATATGAGCGACCGGGTCCATCTGATCAGCAACACCGGCGAGACCCTCTGGAAAAAACAGCTGGAAGGACCGATCATGAGCGAGGTGCGGCAGATCGATGTCTACAAGAACGGCAAGTTGCAGCTCCTCTTCAATACGAAGGACAAAGTGCACTTGCTCGATCGGAAAGGGCGCTATGTGGATGGCTTTCCCATCGAATTGCCCGAGCCGGCGACCGCTCCGATGGCTTTGTTCGATTACGCCAACGATAAGCGCTACCGGCTTTTGGTACCCTGTGCCGACAATAAGATCCACTATTACGACAAGCACGGCAAGGAGCTTGAAGGTTGGGGTTTCGAGGGAACGGATCAGCCCATGATCCGTCCTCCTCAGCATATCCGGATCGATAAGAAGGATTACATCCTGGTCACCGATTCAGGAGGAGCGGTCCATCTTCTGAACCGAAGAGGAGGTGTTCGTTATGAGGTGGATGCTTCGATCGCCCCATCGACGCATACGCCCTTGGTGGTGAACGAAAGGAAGAGCATCGGGAAGTCCTCTGTCGCTTTCACGGACACCACGGGTGCGGTGGTGAAGTTCCATTTTGACGGTCAGCGAAGCCGAGATCACTTCAAGGAGGAGATGGAGGAACCTTATTTCTTCGAGCATCAGGATCTGGAGAATGATGGAAAGAAAGAGTATATCCTGGTCGAAGGGCAGGAATTGATGGTATACGGGGCGGATGAAGAACAGCGCTTCGGCTACACCTTCGATTCCACGATCACGACACCCCCTGTGGTAGCTCACGTCCCTGAAGAGAAGGGTAAGGTCGGGGTCCTGGACCGCAAGAGCGCTGAAGCTTATCTTTTCGATCGGAACGGCTCGCTCCACAAGGGTTTCCCCTTGTTCGGCACCACTTCCTTCAGCATCGGTGATATGAACCGGGATGGTTACCAGGAATTAGTGGTCGGGTCCAAAGAGGAGGGGACGATCTATTGTTACAGTTTGAATTAATGAGCGTGCAGTGAGCACTCCTGATCCCCCTTCCACGAAGAGCTTGCCGAGCTGATCAGAACCTTGTCATTAGACCGCTGGCAACGCGGATCAGGCAGATGAACGCGGATCCCTGGAGCGTTCCGGATCATCGCCTTGCGTCCCTTGCGTCCCTTGTGGTTAAAAAAGGGGTGTGGAAAGAAAGAGGAGCGATCCGTCGATCACTCCTCCGCCACCAACCCCGGGATAGCCCCTTCGTAGAGCAATTCCGCATCCTGGATGAAGCCGAAATGCTCCCCGTCGACCATCAGCTTTCCACGGGTCACGTGGCCCAGCAGGGTCATGGGGATCCCGTGTTCCTGAGCAAGGTCTATCAGTGCTTCGTCCGAATCAGGGGAAACGGTCACGACCACGCGCCCTTGTCCTTCTCCGAAGAGAAAGGCGTCCTTCCGGATCTCGTCGTCGCTTTCGATCTCAAAACCGAAACCCTGCGGCATGGCCTTTTCCACGAGGCTTACGTAAAGGCCTCCGTCGGAAACGTCATGGGCGGAACGGATCGCTTCTCGATCGATCATCGCCCGAAGGGCCTTTTGAAGTTTCACCTCCTTTTCGAGGTCGAAGGCAGGGGCTGGTGAACGCTGAACGCCGTGCCAGGAAACGAGGTATTGGGAAGCGTTGATGTCGTCGCTCGCTTCCCCGAGCAGGTAGATCAGATCCCCTTTCTCCTTCATTTCGAGGGTCATCAGCTTGCTGCGCTCCTCCAATGTGCCCATCATACCGATGACGGGGGAGGGGTGGACAGGCACGGTCCGGTCTGCTTCCTCGATCTGGTTGTAAAAGCTCACGTTCCCTCCGGTTACCGGTGTTTCGAAGGCTTCACAGGCTTTGCTCATCCCCTTGATGGCCCCGACGAACTGCCAGTAAACACCCGGATCGTAAGGGTTCCCGAAGTTGAGGCAGTTGGAGATGGCGTTCGGCGTCGCTCCGGAGCAACTGATGTTGCGCGCGGCCTCGGCCACCGCAATGGCCGCCCCTTCCTCGGGTTCGGCTTCCACGTAACGGGCATTGCAATCCGTAGCGAAAGCCAGGGCCCGCTGTGTTCCCTTCAGCATGACCAGCCCCGCATCGGTGGGATGGTTCGTGCTCAGGTTCCGCGTGCCCACCATCGTATCATATTGCTCCGTTACCCAGCGCTTGGAGGCGATCGTGGGATGTTGGAGCAAGTGTTCCGCCACCGCATGCAGGTTTTCCGGTACCGGTACTTGGTCCGGGTCGAAAGCCCGGTTCTCCTGGATGTAGGCCGGTTCTTCGTATTCCCTTTCGTAGCGGGGTGCGCCACCACCTAAGACGAGGGACCCGGCGGGGATCCGGGCCACCTCTTCACCCTTGTAGCGGTAGACCATGTCCTGCCCTTCCGTCACCTCGCCGATCTGTGCACAGTTCAGGTCCCACTTCTCGAAGATGGCCTCCACTTCGGCTTCCTTGCCCTTCTCGATGACCACGAGCATGCGTTCCTGTGATTCCGAGAGCAGGATCTCGAAGGGTTCCATGTTCTGCTGGCGGAGCGGGACCCGGTCCAGATCGATCCTCATCCCCACTTCGCCGTCCGCCGCCATTTCCGATGTGGAACAAGTGATGCCGGCCGCGCCCATGTCCTGCATGCCGACGACGGCATCGGTCTCCTTGAGTTCCATCGTCGCCTCTAGGAGGAGTTTTTCCTGGAACGCGTCCCCGACCTGTACGGCAGGGATGTCCTCGGCCGAGGCTTCGGTGATGTTGCGTGAGGCAAAGGCCGCTCCGTGGATGCCATCCTTTCCCGTGGCCGATCCCACGATGTAGACCGGATTGCCGGGGCCGCTCGCCGTTGCAGAGAGGATGCGATCGCTCTTGACGATGCCCGCTGACATGGCGTTCACCAAAGGGTTGGTCGCGTAGCAGGGGTCGAAATAGACCTCGCCGCCGACCACCGGGATCCCGAAGGAGTTGCCGTAATCCCCGATCCCCTGGACGACGCCTTTGAAGTGCCAGCGCGGCCGTTTTTGGTGCGGGTCGCCGAAACGAAGGGAATTGAGCTGGGCGATGGGACGTGCCCCCATGGTGAAGATGTCGCGGTTGATCCCGCCGACACCCGTCGCAGCTCCCTGATAGGGTTCGATGGCGGAGGGGTGGTTGTGCGATTCGATCTTGAAGGCGCAGGCATAGCCATCACCGATATCGACGAGGCCCGCGTTCTCTTCACCCGCTCCTGCCAAAAGGCTGGGTCCTTCCTGGGGGAGCGTCTTCAACCAAAGGATCGAATTCTTGTAGGAGCAGTGTTCCGACCACATGGCCGAAAAGACGCTCAATTCGGTGAAGTTGGGTGTTCGGCCGAGGATCTCCTGGATGTGTTCGAATTCCTCAGGGAGCAGGCCGAGCTCTTCGGCCGTTCTGCTATCGATGCTCATTTCAGTACTTTCCATGGGGACGGCTTGATCCGGCTTCAAAAATAAGGAAAGGGCTGCTATCCTTTTCCGATCTTCGGAGATGAACAGGGATCCTTGCATCCCGCTTTAGAAGATGCTACGTCCCTATTAGAATGAGCATCCCCCATATCCTCATAGCGGGCCTCTTCTTGGCGTTCTTCTGCTGGCTGATCCTCCGGCTCCCTTTCTTCAGGGATGAGCATATCCCTCGAAAGGCTTTCGTCGGGGCCTTTTTGCTGAAGGTGCTTGCTGGCTTTTTTCTATGGGCGATCTATTCCTTCTACTATCCCATGGAGGGGCATAGCGATGCGTTCAACTATTTTGACGAAGCGATGATCCTCCACGAGGCTTTGTACGAGGATCCGGATGCCTATGCGGCCATCCTATTCGGGGTCGGAACTCAGGATCCCGATGCGCAGAAATACATCCAACGGACCAACCATTGGGTAAAGCCCTACAATTACGGGGTGATGAACGACAATCGGACCATCATCCGTGCGAACATGCTCTGCCGCCTCCTCTCCTTCGGCTATTACCATGTGCACACCGCTATTTTCTGTTTTTGCTCTTTCCTCGGAATGATGGCCCTTTATAAGAGCTTCGTGCGTTTCGTCCCGAAGAAACGCTACGGGGCTTACTTTGCGGTCTTCCTCATTCCTTCCCTCGTCTTTTGGGGATCTGGCGTGCTCAAAGAAGGGGTTCTCCTTTTCGGTCTGGGCTTCTTCGTCCACCATTGGGTACGGCTGATCGAAGAACGCTCAT
Source organism: uncultured Weeksellaceae bacterium (assembly GCA_964537825.1). Classification (GTDB taxonomy): domain Bacteria; phylum Bacteroidota; class Bacteroidia; order Flavobacteriales_D; family CAYVSK01; genus CAZIDL01. The sequence goes on along the minus strand of CAZIDL010000078.1, from coordinate 1,681 downwards.
GGTGGGGGCTTCCATGGGCGCTCCTTTTCAGTGTGCTTTTGATCACCATCAAGACCTACGTGCTTCTGGCGCTGATCCCTGGCCTGATCTCATATGGGATCGCGCGCAGCTTCCGCGGGCGTCACACCCTTACGAGCTTTTTGGTCGGGCATGGTGTTCTAGGCTTTGGGGCCTTGAGCCTTCCATTGCTGGGGGTTCCCTATAACATCTCCGGTATGCTTCAGCTCAAGCAAAAGGATTTCTACAATGTAGCGGAAATGCACGATGCCGGGAGTGTGATCCATGCCCCTTCCTTCGATAACACGATGGAACTCTTAGCCTCGATCCCGCATGCCTTGTGGAATGCCCTTTTCCGTCCTCACCTTTTCGAAATGGAGAAATTCCTTTATTTTCCGCCCGCTATAGAGAACGCTTTCTTCCTCCTTTGCCTGGTCCCGGTCGTGCTTTATTGGAAACGGCCATCCCGGGGAGTCCGACCCTTTTATGCTTGGGCCATCTCTTTTATTCTGATCCTCGGAACGGTGATCGGGCTGGTGACGCCGGTCCTCGGGGCCATCATCCGTTATCAGATCCCATTGCTTCCCTTCTATATCTTTGTCATCATCGCTTCGATCGATCAGGAGAAATGGGATCGGGGCATTTCAAAGCTCCACGGGATCTTTGGTTCGAAGGTCTAGCATAGCAGAAGCGTCTGAGCGTTCTTCGCGTGAAGGCGCGAAAAGACCAGCAGGGAGATCCTTGCCTCCATTTTGGCCAGTGCGTCTTTGCGTGATGCTCCTCCCCTTTCTGCTTCTCTCCTGTTATAAAAGTCAGGAGGTGGACCTGGTCCTGCACAATGGTAGCATTCATCCGATGACGCGGGGGGCTAAGGTTCAGGATGCGATGGCCATCGATAGCGGACGGATCGTTGAATTAGGGTCTGAAAGGGACATCATGAACGAATATGCAGCTGAGCGGACCATCGATCTGACCCGGAAGAACGTCTATCCCGGCCTCATCGATGCTCACGCACACTTTCTCGGATATGGCCTGGCCCAACAACGGGTGGACCTGAGGGGGTCTGGCACCTGGAAGGAGGTTTTGGATCGGGTGAAGCGTTTTGCTGAAGAACACCCGGAAAAGGGGTATATACGGGGAAGGGGATGGGACCTGGGCGATAGCTTGAAGACCGGAACGCCCGATCGCCAAGAACTCGACAGTTTGTTTCCTGACACACCTGTGCTCCTTCAGCGGATCGATGGGCATGCCGCAGTGGCCAATGGTGCTGCTTTGGAACGGGCAGGGCTCCAAGAGGGGATGAAGATCCAAGGGGGCGTAGTGAAGACAAAGAAAGGTCAAGCTACCGGCTACCTCCTTGATGCTGCTGTCCAGAAGGTCCTTGCAGACTTTCCGGAGCCCGGGCTCGATGAGAAGGTGAAAGCCTTGAAGACCGCAGAAAAAGCCTGTTTGAAGAAAGGGCTCACGATGGTCACCGATGCCGGTCTTTCTCGCGAGGAGATCGAGTTGATCGATTCCCTTCAACGGAAGGGAGAGCTCAAGATCCGGATGCAGGCGATGGTGAGTTCTGATTCCGCTGATATGGTGCACTACCTGGAGCGGGGGCCTTATCGGACCCCTCGATTGACCGTGAACGCGTTCAAGTTCTATATGGACGGGGCCCTCGGGTCTCGGGGAGCACTCC
>CAZIDL010000077.1:6111-9481 GCA_964537825.1 uncultured Weeksellaceae bacterium | reverse complement strand
TCTGGCTCAACAGCCGCCGGCTGGTTGCCCAGAAACAACGCCTTGAACGGATCGTGGATGAACGGACAAGGGAGATCCGTGAGCAACAAAAAGAAACGGAGAAACAAAAAGAGGAGGTCGAGAAACAGAAGCAAGAAGTCGAGCAGGCTCATGAAAAACTCGAAGAAGCTCATGCGTCCCTCGAGGAATCCCACCGTGAGATCACGGCCAGCATCGACTACGCCCAGAAGATCCAGCACGCGCTTCTACAATCTGAAGAATACGTATCAGGTCACCTTCCTGAACACTTCATCCTCTTTAAGCCGCAAGCCACTGTTAGCGGCGACTTCTACTGGGCCAAGGAACTGGAAGGCCATTTGTACTTCGCTGCGGTCGACTGCACCGGCCACGGCGTCCCCGGCGCTTTCATGTCCATGCTCGGTATCAACCAGCTCAACGAGATCATGGCGGCAAAGGAATTTCCGACACCCGGCGAGGTCCTCACTGAGCTTCGGGAAAGGGTGGTCGCTGAATTAAGTAGCGGGAATGCTGAGGGAGGGGCAAAGGATGGGATGGATGCGGCGATGGTGAGGATCCCCCTAACAGAAGGCCATGACCCCAAACCAGGATCCAAAAAGATAGAGTTCGCTGGTGCGAACAATCCGCTCTATGTGGTGAAAGAAGGGATCGGCGAGGCGATCCCGGACATCCGCTTCAAGGAAGGAAAAACAGCTAACGTAGGGACAAGTCCCGACTTGTCCCCCGCGGATGAATTAACCGATCGGGTCAAACCCTTCAATAAAAGCCCTGACGGCTTCGAAGTGAAAGGGGACAAAATGGCCGTGGGCTACGAACCGGATGCGGCCGAGGCGTTCACGACAGCCGAACTGGAAGTACCCTCCGACGCCATGCTTTATCTGTTCTCGGACGGCTATGCGGACCAGTTCGGCGGGACAAAGGGCAAGAAGTTCCGCTACGGCCCCTTCAAGGAGCTACTGGCGAGGGTCCACACGATGAAGCCCGAAGAACAGAAAGCAGAGCTCGACCGCATTTTTGAAGAATGGAAAGGGGAGCAGGAGCAAGTGGATGACGTGTGCGTGGTTGGGGTGAGGGTTTGAGATCGGTTCCATTCCAAAATCCAGAGCCCAAGATCAAAAGAATGCTTTGAGCTCGGCTAGCTCTGGTTCACTAGGCTTGGAGTTACCCCAAAACAAGCGGATGCTCCTTGCTGAAAGAAGGTCGCCTTACCGCTTGTTGATCTCCACGTACGAACGCGCGTTCTCTCCGATGTAGACCTGGCGAGGCCTTCCGATGGGTTCCTTGGACTCGCTCATCTCTTTCCACTGGGCGATCCAGCCTGGAAGGCGTCCGATGGCGAACATCACCGTGAACATGTCCATCGGGATGCCGATGGCCCGGTAGATGATGCCGGAGTAGAAGTCCACGTTCGGGTAGAGCTTCTTGTCTGTGAAGTAACTGTCGTTGAGGGCCGTTTCCTCGAGTTCCTTGGCGATATCGAGGACCGGATCGTCGATACCCAGCTTTTCGAGCACCTCGTCGCAGTTGGACTTGATGATCTTGGCGCGCGGGTCGAAGTTCTTGTAGACCCGATGGCCAAAGCCCATCAGGCGGAAGGGATCGTCCTTGTCCTTGGCTTTTTCCACGAACTTCTTGACATCCCCGTCCTCCCGGATCTGTTCGAGCATTTGGATAACAGCCTGGTTCGCACCCCCGTGGAGCGGCCCCCAGAGCGCGCAAACGCCTGCGGAGATCGATGAATAGAGGTTTGCTTGGGAGGATCCGACCATGCGTACCGTGGAAGCAGAGCAGTTCTGCTCATGGTCCGCGTGGAGGATCAGGAGTTTGTTGAGCGCCTCCACCACGACGGGATCGGGTTCGTATTCCTCCGACGGGGTAGCGAACATCATCTGGAGAAAATTCTCGCAATAACCCATCCGGTTGAGGGGGTACATGATCGGGTGTCCGATCGAGTTCTTGTAGGCCCAGGCCGCTAGCGTCGGGATTTTCGCGATCAGTCGATAGATCGTGCGGTCGATGGCCTGAGGGGGGCGATGAGGGTTCTGGGATTCCGGATAAAATGTTGAAAGGGAACAGACCATCGAGGCGAGGATCCCCATCGGATGGGCTTTGGTGGGATATGCCTCGTAAAAGCGCTTCATATCCTCGTGGACGAGCGTGTGATGGGTGATCTGCTCCTGAAAATGCTGGTATTGTTCCTTGGTCGGGAGCTCGCCGTAAATGAGGAGATAGGATACTTCGAGAAAGCTGCTATGCGCACAGAGCTCCTCGATGGAATAACCCCGATAGCGAAGGATGCCCTCTTCTCCGTTGAGGAAGGTGATCGCACTTTGTGTCGATCCCGTGTTCTTATAACCGGGGTCGAGGGTGATATAGGATGTATCCCCCCGAAGCTTGGAGATATCGATCGCTTTTTCGTTCTCCGTTCCGGTTATTACGGGCATCTCGTAAGTCTGCCCGTCGAGTTCCAGCTTGGCTTTTTCTTCGCTCATCGCTCTATTAAAAGCTTTTGGGGAGTTCGACGTCTTGGCTAAAATTAATGGATCTTTTCGTTCCTGCCATAAGTGCGGAAGCCCTTTTGGAGGTTTCAGGGATTTCCTTCGATACAGAGCTGTTATCTTTTTGCTCCTTCCCTCCTTCCTTTTCTCCGCCCAGGTAAAAGGTCAGGATGTAGATGCCGGTGGCGATAACGAGGAAGAGGATGCTGTAGAAAATGATCCGGTTCTCCCTTCGGGGACCCAGATCCGTTACTCCAAAGGTCCGGAACATCGGCTCTTTCCTTCGGACCATGCCTGCTCATTCTTTCTGAGCTTCGACAAGGGGCCGCAGTGCCTTTAGCAATTTAGAAGGGCTCTTATAACCGCGGATCATCTTGGCCCGTCCCATTTTCTCGTTCAACACGACCATGGTGGGATAAGCCAATCGTCCGTCCACCAACTTGAGAGGCAACTCATGGGGTTTTCCACGCTGCCGGGGGCTCGATTTTTCAAAGCCCGGTTTCGTGTTCTTGTAATTCTGCCCGCGGAAGCGAATGGTGTCCTTCATTTCTGCGTTCATCTTCACCGGATGGAAATGCTCATTGATAAAGGAAGCGACCTTCTTGTCGTGGAAGGTCTTTTTATCGAGAAGCTTGCAGGGGCCGCACCAATGCGTGTAAATGTCGATGAAGACAAGGCCGGGGTCCGCTTCTTGTGCCTCCACCATTTCCTCCCATCCCATCCAGTCGATCGGATGATCTTTTTTTTCCTTCTCTTCCTTTTTCGACTTCGATGATCCGGAGCTCTTCTTGTTCGCTTCTTTTTTTGCTTTCCCCTTTTCGTTCTTCCCTTTCCCCTTTTCGCTTTTCCCTTTC
>CAZIDL010000077.1:790-6011 GCA_964537825.1 uncultured Weeksellaceae bacterium | reverse complement strand
TTTTTTTGCTTTCCCCTTTTCGTTCTTCCCTTTCCCCTTTTCGCTTTTCCCTTTCTTCTTCACATTGTCGGGGTAGTTCTTGATGAACTTGTTGATGTTCTTATCCTTCTTGTGGTGGTCCTCACCGAAGAACGCGAGGATGGCCTCCATCTGATCGGCCTTCCGATAGCCGGGGATCGGCGTGATCAGCTGCAGCTCTTTATTGAGGAACACGACCGTTGGATAGCTGGCCTTCCCTTTCATCAATTTGAGGGCCAGCTCGTGCGTTCCGTTCTTTCCCACTTTCGGGCGATTCTTAAGCGTGTCGTTCCCCATCACGATGGGGTCTTTCCGTTCCGCATCGAACTTCACCGGATAGTAATGCTCATTCAAGTAGCTGGCCACGTCGGGATCGGAGAAGGTGGTCTTGTCCATCTTTTTACACCAACCGCACCAATCGGTGTAGACGTCCACGAAGAGCTTTTTGGCTTCTTTGTTCTGGTTGGCATGGACCGCTTCTTCCCAGCTCATCCAGTTCACTTTTTGGCCGTATCCTGCCGTTAGGAGGAGGGGGAGAAGGAATGATATGAAAAGGATCTTTTTCATGGGGTCAGTGGACGCCGTGCATCCATTTCCTCAGTACAGGAATGAACAAGATGAGAACCGCTCCTGTTCCCACGGCGATCCACCCGACGATCATGTAAACGCTGGAATAATTGGAGAGTTGGTCGAAGGAGCTGAGGGTCCGTGCTTCGTATTTCTCCAGTTCTGCCTTTTTCAGCACTTCGTTCTTGACGGCCACTGCCCCGGGGTCCCGAGCTACTGAACTAAGGGTTGCGATCCGTTCTTCGGAGAGTGCACCTCCGCTCAGGGAATCGTTCAATGCATCCGCGACCCGTTCCCGATGCCCGGCGGCGACCACTTCGACCTGACCAGGGGATAGTTTCCCCTTCTCCAGTACTTGATAAAGGGTGTCAAGCGCATTGCTCCTGATCTCCTCCGGGACCTTCCTTTCTTTGGCCCATTCCTGGAGGCGTTGGCGGACTTCCTTTGCGGGTTGCCCTCCGTTCAGCGCTTTTTTCATCGAGGAGGCGATCCCTTCGTCCATCTTGCTCGTGGGCGACCCCCCGATAAGGGGGGCATGTCCGAATTTCTTGAGGAGTTCCATCTCCTGTGGGCTCAAGCGACCGCCCTGGAGGGAATCCTCCAGACTGTTACGTGCTTCGTAGCTGTTCCCCGAAGCAAAGGAAGTCACCTGGACCTGGGAGAGGCGACGCGCATCGAGGTCCTTTTCAAGCTTATTGACAAAGCTTTTGTCCTGCCAATCAGTAAGCAATTTCCGTTCTGCTTCGCTGAAGCTGATCTCCTTATCCTTTTCGATCCGGGAGGTTTTCACCTTTTCCGAAAGCAATGTGGATACGTCCTCATTGCTACCGCCTGCCGTCAACTGAGCTATCTGGCCAGCTACGGTGTGCGAGAGTGCGGTCGAAAGGAACCACATGCCCATCAATGAAGCTGTAAGATCCTTTGGAGCTAGCTTCGTGATCATCGAAAGCCCGACAGGGGAAAGGCTCAATTCCCCACAGGTCTGCAACATATAGGAAACGACCAGGAAGAGCAGGGGGACGAGTGCAGCGCCCCCGATCACCGTAATGAAATTGACCCCAAAGGCGAGGAAGAGAAAACCGGCACCGAGCAGGACCATGCCGAAAACGAACTTGAGCGGAGTAGAAGGTTCTTTACCCTTGCGGTTCAATGCGATCCACATCGAGGCGAACATGGGGCCGAGGATCAGGATGAACAAGGGGTTCACTGACTGAAATATGGAGGCGGGAAGAACAGCTCCGAAGATCTTCCGGTTCACGTTGCTTTCGGTGAGTAGCGTGAGCGATGATCCGGCTTGCTCGAAGAAGGCCCAAAAGAAGATGTTGACGATCGTAAGGACCAGGATCACGAACATCCGTTGCCTTTCCACTTTCTCCCTCTGAAAGGATTGGATGAGGACGAAGAGGAGGCCGGCTATCGTAGCGAAAAGGATCAGGTATTCGACGGTGTGGTAGAAGCGGATCAGAGAAGCTACGAGGGCCACGGCCACGATGCTGCCGATATAGATGAGCTGTTCGTTGTTCAGCCCTAGAAAGACCTTTTTGTAGAGCCGCTCTTTATTCGGCACTCCTCCGTTCTCTCCGAGCCCTTTGCGACCGGAACCGAAGACGAGCAATCCTGCCAGCATCCCGAGACCTGCAAGGCCGAATCCATAGAACCAGCCATAGGTCTCCCCGATGTAACCACATATAAGGGGTGCGAGGAAGGCCCCAAGATTGATCCCCATATAGAAGATCGTGAAACCGCCGTCCCTTCGGCTGTCGCCTTCTTCATAGAGCCCCCCGACCATCGAGGATATGTTCGGTTTGAAGAAACCGTTCCCGGCGATCAGAAAGGCCAGGGCCAAGTAGAGGAAGAATTCGGTCTCGATGGCCATCACGAAGTGCCCGATCATCATCAGGACTCCGCCCCACAGGGTGGATTTCTGATAGCCGAGCAACTTGTCCGCCAGGAGCCCTCCGAGGTACGGGGTGGCATAGACCAGCGCACCATAAGCGGCATAAACCCCGTACGCGATCGATTTAGCTTCCGGGTCCGCAAGGTCCTTAAAGAGCTGGAGGGTCATGTAGAGCGTCAGCAGGGAACGCATCCCGTAGAAGCTGAAGCGCTCCCACATCTCCGTGAAGAAGAGCATGTAAAGCTGTCGCGGCTGCTTTTGCTTGGTCTCGGCCATCGCTCTTAAACTTTTGAGGATCGACTAATATAGGAGATCCGGGAGATCGCTAGCGAGCGTTCGCTCCCCGCTTCTCCATATCATTTCAGAGGTTTTGAGTGATAAAGTCCGTGATCTGCCGGAAGAGGTGGAGGCGCGTGGTCCCTCCTGCTATCGAATGGTCCCGGTTGGGATAGATCAATTGCTCGAAGTCCTTGTTCTTCTTCACCAGCTCGCGGACCATCATCATCGTGTTCTGGAGATGGACGTTGTCGTCCGTGGCTCCGTGCACGATCATGTAAGGATCCTCGAGCTTCCCAACGTGATTGATGGGGGAGTTCTCATCGTAGCCGTCCGGGTTTTCCTGAGGGGTCTGCATGAAACGCTCCGTATAGATCGTATCGTAGTAGCGCCAGTTCGTTACAGGCGCCACTGCTACGGCGGCATCGAAATGCTCCTTGCCTTTCATGATGCAAAGGGAGCTCAAGTAACCTCCGTAACTCCAGCCCCAAATGCCGATGCGACCGTCGTCAACATAGCCTTGTTCGGCCAGCCATTTTGAAGCGTCGATCACATCTTTTGTCTCCTTGCGCCCCAGGTCCTTGTAAGTGCTCTTTTTGAATCCCGCACCTCGATAGCCGGTCCCCCTGGGATCGACCGATAGCACGATGTACCCCTTTTGAGCCATGAGCTGATGCCAGAGGAAATTGTGCCCGGCCCAGGCATCATTCACCGTATTGATGCCAGGCCCTCCGTAAACGTGCATGAGCACGGGGTATTCCTTATCCTCATCGAAGTCGGGTGGTTTGATCATGAAGGCATTGAGTTGCGTCCCGTTCCGGTTTTCGATCTTCAGGAATTCCTTTTCCGGGAGCTCGTAGCTTTTGAGCGTCTTTTTGAGCCGTTCGTTCTCCTCCAGGGTCTTGATCCGCTTCCCTTGGAAGTCGAACAAGCGGATGGTCTCGGGCTGGTTGGCCGTCGAATGATGGTCGATGAAATATTCGAAGCCCTTGCTGAAATCCGCGCTATGGGTTCCTTTTCGGGAAGTTAATTCCTTGGTCTTCTTTCCGTTCAACTTCACCGAATAAACCTGACGCTGGAGCGGGGATCGCTTAGCGGCTGTGTAATAGACCCTCCCTTCTTCTTCATCAACCCCTTCGAGTTCCGTGACCACCCAATCCCCCTGGGTGATCTGCTGCACCTTCTCGCCCTGCATATCGAAATGATAGATGTGTCGGTGACCGCTGGTTTCGTTCGTCCAAACGAAGCCTTTCCCGTCTTCCAAAAACAAGGGACCGTTCAGTTCGTCGGGGATCTTGATGTAAGTGCTTTCCGTTTCCTGATAGAGGGTGCGGGTCGGGATCTTTCCCTCGTTCTTCTTAGCGATATCGGTGAGTAGAAAGAGGAGGGAATCCTGGTGGCGGTTCAGGCGGAGAATGCACAGCTTATCGCTCTTCTTGCTCCATTTGAAGCGGGGGACGTATTCCATATCCCCGATCTCGCATTCCCGGGTCCATCCTTCGGAGAGATCGTGGACGTGAACGGATACCTTGGAGTTCTTTTCCCCGGCCTTGGGGTACTTGAAGCTGTAGTTCCGGGGGTAAAGCTCCCCGTAGTATTTCATGTTCCACTCTTTGACGTGGCTCTCGTCGAACTTCAGGAAGGCGATCCGCTCTCCGTCCGGCGACCAATGGAATCCTTTGGTAAAGGCGAATTCCTCTTCATAAACCCAATCCGTGGCTCCGTTGATGATCTTGTTCATTTCCCCGTCCTCCGTGATGGCGGTTTCCTCTCCGCTCTCGAGGTCCTTCACATAGATGTTGTTCTTCCGAACGAAGGCCACTTTTGAGGCATCGGGGGAGAAGTGGGCCAGGCGTTGTTTCCCCTTGCTGGTGTCGGTCAGAGGTTCGAGGGTCCCTGATGCGATGTCGTAGATGTAATAGTAGGCTTTGCGGGAGCGTCGGTAGATCGGCTCCTTTTGGCTTTGGATCAGCAGTTTTTCCTCGTTCGGTCCGAACGTATGATCGTCGAGGGAAATGGGCTCTTCCTTTCCTTCCGGAACCAGTCCGGAAGCTTTAAGGATGGTCTTGACGCGATCTCCGCTTTTGTATTCGTATTTTCCGAGGATCTTTTCCCCTTCTTTCTTCCGTGTTATCATGCTGTAATGTTCTCCATCCTGCATCGAGGGACCGATGCTGATCCGGGCGCCGATGAACTCTTTGCTGTACCAGATCTTCTGATTGCTGAGCTTTTTAGGCTCCCCGCTCTCCTGGGCTGATAGGAACATGGGAGCAAGGAAAAGGATGGTAAGGGAAAAGAGGGCTTGACGTCGCATGAGGATCGATGGCTTGAAAGAAGGCCTGAGGCCGAATTCGTAACTTCGGCCAAAGGTATGCATCGCCTCCTTTCGTTCAAAAAGCCTGCCCGATGACCCCTCCCTTTCCCCGGCTCGATGATGAACTCTTGAACGCCCTACGCGAGCGG
>CAZIDL010000077.1:0-780 GCA_964537825.1 uncultured Weeksellaceae bacterium | reverse complement strand
AGGTCTCCGTGGATCGGGAGGTCCTCGAGGAGTACGGGCACGATGAAACGGAGGACCTTTCTTTTCCGCCCGAAGTGGTGGTGAAACCCGGTACCACTGAAGAGGTCTCAGAAGTCCTTGCCCTCGCGAACGAAAAAGGGATTCCGGTCACACCGATCGGAGCTCGAACCGGGCTTAGCGGGGGGGCGCTCTCGGTACATGGTGGGATAGGGCTTTCCATGGCCCGTTTCGACCGGATCCTGGATATCGACGAGAAGAACCTTCAGGCCACCGTCCAGCCCGGCGTGATCACGCAGGTCTTCCAGGAAGCGGTGGCGGAGAAAGGCCTAATGTATCCCCCTGACCCGGCCAGCCGAGGGACTTGTTTCATCGGGGGAAATCTGGCGGAGAACTCGGGGGGTCCACGGGCGGTCAAATACGGCGTCACCTCTGATTTCGTTCTGGATCTGGAAGTGGTCCTTCCCAACGGCAAGGTGATCCGGACCGGAGCGCGGGTTCTGAAGAATGCGACCGGTTACGACCTGACCCACTTGATGGTCGGTAGTGAAGGGACGCTCGGGATCATTACGGAAGCCGTGATGAAGCTGATCCCGCACCCGCAGGACGATCTCTTGATGTTCGTGCCGTTCTCCTCGGCGGAGAAAGCTTGTGAGGCCGTCGCTTCGGTCTTTCAGGAGAAGATCGTTCCATCGGCTATGGAGTTCATGGAGCGGGATATGATCGATCGTTCCATCGAGCACATCGGGGAGGATCCGGTCGGTTTGGGAGCGGATGTGGACG
>CAZIDL010000076.1:0-9489 GCA_964537825.1 uncultured Weeksellaceae bacterium | reverse complement strand
GTGCTCTTGTCGGTCAATTCCAGGGTGACGCTGTCCCCACAGTTGGTCGTGACGGTGTCGTTCAGAAAATCCAGGCTACAGCCCGTCTGCCCTTCAACTTCAAGAGAGGAAAAGAAAAGGAAGGATAGAAGGAAGGCGATCGGCCAATTCGAGGATGCTTTTGGCATTTTCATCAAAGGGAGAACTTTAGCTCTTTGGTCCATTAAAAGGACGCGTTGGGATCGCAAGGGTTGCTTTTTTTCCATGAAGATCCATAACAAATTTAATAAAGGGACTGAGGAACGGGTTTTTGCTTACCCATAGGGATCGAACGGAACCCTTGCTTTGACTTTTTGGCATCCAAGGAACGTCGTTTTGGAGAAAGGGTTGCCTCATCAAGTCCTTCTTTTCCTTCGGGCAGCTCTGCCTATCTTTCGGCGGCATGCCACGCATCCTGATCCATACGTTGCTCATGCTCTCCCTTTTTCCTGCTCTGATCCAGGCTCAAAGTTCTGAAAGGGCTTCGGCGCGGGAGGCCTTTGCCAATGCTTCCTATCGGGAAGCGTTCCCTTATTATGCCAGGGCGGCCCAAAGCAAAGGGAAGAAGGAACTGCGCTATCGTTATGGCGTATGTGCGGTTCATGTCCCGGCTGAACGGGCTGATGGGATGGCTGTTCTCGAGGGACTGGCCGGTAAGGGGATGCCAAAGGCGGGCTTTTGGGTCGCGGTCGGACATCAGTTGGCCGGTCGGCACGAAAAGGCCTTGGACCGCTTTCACCGGTATCGGCAGAGCGGGGATGAGGAGATCCCCTCTTCGGAGCTGGAACGGCGCATCCAAATGAACGTCCGGGCCCAGGTCCTTCGAAAGAAGAAGGTCCACGTGAGCAGTAGAAGATTGCGTTATGCTGAAGATCTTGAGGCCGGTCGGGCTTTTCTTACCCACCGAGGCAAGCACATTTTCTTCCAGGGAGCCGACGAACGGGGTAAGGGGAAAGGGACGGTCTATCTGGCCCAACTTCAAGGGGCGGGGATAAAGCTGAAGGACAGTCTTTCCTTCCCTGAGAAGGAGCTTGCCTTGGCCGGGATCGCTTCCAACGGGAACGTGATCATCCTGGAAGGGGAACGAAAGCAAGAAGGGCGCTTGCAAAAGGACCTCTTTTTCGCGAAGAAAAAGAAGGAGGGATGGAGCGAGCTTCAAGCGTTCGGTCCCAGCATCAATTCGCCGGCGGACGAGATCAGTGCCTGGATGAGCAGGAGCGAGCGGCTCATGATCTTCAGTTCAGCCCGGGAAGGGGGGAACGGGGGGCAGGACCTCTACATCGTCAAACTTTTGCCTACAGGGGATTGGGCCAAGGCCCGGTATCTTAGCCCGGTGCTCAACACCCCCCATGAGGAGAGTTTCCCATGCCTCATGCCGGACGAGCGGACCCTTTATTTTCTTTCCAACGGCCATCGGAGCATGGGGGGACGGGATATCTTCAGAAGCTTTTTCAAGGAGGAAAGCAAGCGGTGGGTGGTCCCACAGCAACCCGGATATCCTGTGAACAGTTCGGATCATGAACGAGCCGTCTCCATTACTGCCAATGAAAGCAGCGCGCTTATCACGAGGGCTATAGCACAAGCCCCGTTCCGTCGGACGGAAAAGGTGAAGCTCCTCTACCAGGACAGTCACATCGAGGTGCTGAAGGGAAAGGTCCTGGACGCATCCAACGGGGACCCTGTTAAGGCCAAGCTCCGCGTCCTCGATCCGAAGGAACGTTCGGTCCAAGGTATCTATCGCACCCGCTCGGATGATGGAAGTTTCGTGCTCGCCATCCGACCGAAAAAAGAATACGAGTTGATCATAGAAGCGGAAGGCTATGCGCCGCGGACGCGAAAAGTGAGCACCGCAATGGAAAAGGTGGAGGTGAGCCTTGAAGAGGAGTGAGTTTCAGTTCAATAGTCCAGCAGGTCATCATTCCAACCACTCAATAGCCCAAGATCCATTCCGACCTCCTAGTTCTTACCTTAGATCCCTGAAAAGCCCCGATCTTGCTCAGTGACCTGAAGCAATATTTACGCCCCCGCGCTGTACCCGACTTTCTCATCATCGGGGGGCAAAAGTGCGGTACGAGCTTTCTTTATCAAGCTCTTGCATCTCATCCTTCCTTTCAGCCAGCTGTCAAGAAGGAAGTTCATTTTTTCGACCGGTCTGACCATTACGAAAAGGGGTGGTTCTGGTATAAACGGCACTTCCCGCAACGGGGGAAGGGGCTCCGGTTCGAAGCGAGCCCTCGCTATTTGGTCCATCCAGAGGCTCCGGGGCGTATCCGGAAGTGGCTCGGTCGCCTGCCGCTCATCGCAGTCCTTCGCGACCCGGTGGAAAGAGCGTTATCCGCCTGGGTGATGTACCATCACCGCTTCAAGGATCGCCCTGAACTACAGCACCGCTACGAACCGCGTTCTTTCGAGGAAGTGATCCGGGAAGAATTGAAGGCTGGTCCTGAAAAGGTGGACGATCCCCGTGCCTACATTGCAAGAGGCTATTATTCCGTGCAGATCGGCCGTTATCTGGAGCATTTCCCCAAAGAGGCCCTCTTGCTGCTCGATCTGGCCACCCTCAAGGAGGATCCCCGGCGGTGTTTCGAGCGGATCTTCCGACATTTGGGACTCTCAGAGGATGCGGAACGCCTGCCGAACACCGCTTTGGTGGCTGATAAGAACGAACGGGAATTCGACCCTGAAGTGGATGAAGAGCTCCTTGACCGATTGCGGGAGCATTTCGTCCCTTATGATAAAGAACTCGAAGCGCTCTGGGGGGAACGCTTCAGTTGGTTCATCCACTGATGCTCCGGAGAATGAGGGAAAATATCGTCCGGGCTTTGAAGGGAAGAAGCCCCAAGATCTTCTGCATCGGCATGAACAAGACCGGGACCACCACCCTGAGATATACGTTGCAGGAACACGGGTTCAAAGTAGGGGATGAAAGCGTGGCCCAGCGCTATATGGAAGACTATGCCGTACGGGATCTTTCAGGCCTCATCCGCTTCTGCAAAGGAGCTGATGCTTTTCAGGATGCTCCTTTCAGTTGCTGGCATACCTTCATCATCCTGGACCAGGCTTTCCCCGGGTCCAAATTCATCCTTACCGAACGCAACAACGCTGAGGAATGGTACGGGTCCCTGCTGCGTTTCCATTCGAAAAGGTTCGGAAAGGATGGAAGGGTCCCTACCGCCGAGGACCTCCGGAACGCGAAGCGGGGAGAAGGCCGCTCGCCCTATGCCAACTTCAAACTCCGTTTCGGCGTGAGCGACTCCAACATGTATGATAAGGAGCTGCTCACTGATTATTACGAACTTCACAATCGTATGGTCAAGGATTATTTCCGGTTCAGGAACGACCTCCTGGTGCTCAATCTGGAGGAGGAGGACAGTTACAGGCGATTCTGTCGTTTCCTGAACCTCCGACCGCGGCTAGATGATTTCCCAAAGACCAATGTTTCCGGGGACTGATGGCTGAGCAAAAGGATGCTGGAAAAGCGATCTACCTGTTGGTCTCCGAACGTTCCGGCAGCAACCTGTTCCGGAGCTTGCTCGATAATCATTCCGGCATTGCAGCACCAGTGGCCCCCCACCTGATGAATCAGTTCTACCCGGTCCGTGCGTACTACGGAGACCTTCGGGAGCCCGGCAATGGGAGCCTATTGTTCCGGGATATGGCCAAGGTAGCGGATCATTTCTACCACGATTGGCAACTCGGGACCGAAGCCGTCGAGGCGAAACTTCAGGATAACGGTCCGCCCCGCTCCGTGGTGGAAGCTGTGGACCTTTTATACCGGACCAAGGCTGAAAAGGAAGGCAAAGCCCATTATGCTTCCAAAGGGCTCCATAATGTCCACTTCCTGGATGCGATCCGGGCGGAGCTCCCTGATGCGACCTTCCTCCATTTGGTGCGCGATCCCAGGGACCACGTCGCTTCCTGGATGAAGCGTCCGGTGAACATCTTCGCTCCCTACGATGCGATCCGGAAGTGGGTCCGGGAACAGCGGCTGTTTCTCGATGCCCTTTATAGGAGGGGGGTGGAAGCTGTTTCGCTCCGTTATGAAGACCTGATCGGGGATACGGCTTCCACGATGGCATTCGTCCTGGAGGAGCTTGAGCTTCCGGTGGACCGGGCTTGTTTCGATACCGATCCGGAGAAAGGGAAAGCTCTTAACTGGAATCCCCATTGGAAGAACCTATCCCAGCCTGTCATGGGCGACAATAAGGGCAAGTACAAAGAGGAGCTGGACGAGGAGGACATCCGGATGATCGAGACCATTGCCGGGGACGTGATGAAGGCCTTTGGATATTCGTTTGAAACGAGTGCCGATTGGCGCTATCATAGGGCCTATGGCAAGAAATTAAAAGCGCAGCGGGAGCAAGGAAAAGCTCGCGCCAAGGGGGTCAGGGAGGAAAATGAGGGGAACCTGGACGCCAAATTGCGATTCGTTCAGGGACTGCTCCGGGACCGATACGAGGAAGCCCTCGAAAGAGGGGAACGGGACCTTCCATCCCCCTACGGGGCTGTTTCGCGGGACAGCCTTTTCGACCGGCTTTTCAGGAACCGTTTCCATTATTTGATGAAGGCCTTCCTCGGAGAAAGGGTGCCGGATCTTTCGACCAGCCCTTCCCGAAAGCAGAAAGAAGCGCATAACCCATGATCCCGGTCACCAAGCCATATTTTCCGCCGAAGCAGGATCTGGACCACTACCTGGGCCAGATCTGGGAAGCGGGGTGGATGACCAACGACGGGCCTTTATTGCGCAGTTTGGAAGAGCGTTTGATCGATCATTTGAAAGTGCCTTCCCTTAAAGCTGTAGTGAACGGAACGCTGGCCCTTCAGATCGCGATCCGTGAACTCGGGCTCAAAGGGGGAGAGGTGATCACGACCCCTTTTTCTTATGTGGCCACGACGAGCAGTTTGGTCTGGGAGGGATGCACCCCTGTTTTCGTGGATATCGATCCAACGACCTGGGGGGTGGACCCCGAACGCATCGAGGCTGCTATAGGACCGAACACCAAAGGGATCCTCGCGACCCACGTATTCGGGAACCCCTGTGACGTGGAGCGGATCGATGCGATCGCGAAGGCTCATGGACTGAAGGTCATCTACGACGCCGCCCATGCATTCGATGTGGAATGGAAGGGGGGATCGGTCCTGAATTTCGGGGACGCAAGCGTGCTAAGCTTTCATGCCACCAAGCTCTTTCATACGGTGGAGGGTGGGGCAGTGGTCACCCCTCATGCCTGGCTGGATAAAAGGGTCTTTTATGCGCGCAATTTCGGCCACGATGGGCCGGAGAACTTCAATGGCGTGGGGATCAATGCCAAGCTTTCCGAATTCCATGCTGCCATGGGCCACGCGGTGCTCGATCGGATCCGGGGACTGGAGGATCGGCGCAAGGAGCAGTGGCTCAACTACGACCGATGGATCGACCGGAGGGTAGGGGAACGACTGCAAGTCCCTGGAAAAGTGGCTGGCAATTATTCTTATTTCCCCCTCCTCCTCCCTTCAGCTGAACTCTGCGAACGCCTTCACGCCTTGCTCGATCAAGAGGGCATCGGAACGCGCCGCTATTTTCATCCGCTCTTGTCCGATCTGCATTACATTTCTTCAGAATTGGAATTGCCCGTTGCCCGCGATATCTCGGAGCGGGTCCTTTGCCTGCCGCTCTACCATGAGCTCGAGGAGGGAGAGCAGGAATGGATCGCCGGACGGATCAACGAGTGGCATGGAGTGACTGAAAAAGAGGAATGAAATGGCAGGGCGGGTTGGTATCATGCAACCATATTTTTTTCCCTATTTGGGTTATTTTCAGTTGATCCATGCGGTTGACCAATTTGTGTTCTTGGATGATGTGGATTACATTAAGGATGGATGGATAAATAGGAACCGAATACTGCTGAATGGAACTGCCCATTCCGTTACAGTACCTCTTAGGAAGGCCAGTTCATTCAAACCTATCAATGAGATCCACTTAGCGATCGATGCGAAATGGGTGAGAAAATTCTTTAAAAAGATCGAGCAGGCTTATATCAAGGCCCCTTATTTTGATAATGTGATCCATCTCATCAAGAAAGTTTTCGATCCAATGCCTGAACGGATCGATGAATTGGCCATAAGAACTTGTCAAGCTAGTTGTGATTACTTAGGAGTAAAAAAGGATTTTTATACAGCGAGTCGTGTCGACCTCAACAGATCCGGAAAAGGACAGGAACGAGTGCTGTTTTTATGTGATCGCTTATCAGCCGATACTTATATCAATTCATACAATGGGAAAAGGCTTTATTCTGAAGAGGCTTTTGAGCAAAAAGGTATCGGTCTTTCCTTTTTACATCCTCATTTCCCTCTATATAAGCAATTCGGTAATGCTTTTGTATCGGGCCTTTCCATCATCGATGTCATGATGTTCAACTCGCCCTCAGCGATCCGGGAAATGCTCGATCAATACAGCCTGGAATGAGCGCTATCGGAGGCTTTTTCGAACTGGAGCCCTTTGGGTCCACACCCCGTGACCTGGATCCGGAAGGGCTTTGCACGAACACCGGACGGAACGCGCTGGAGTTGATCCTGAGGCATTCTTCGGTCCGAAAGCTCCACCTTCCGTATTACATGTGTCCGGTCCTTTTGGAGCCATTGCGGCGCCTTGATATCGAACATTCCTTCTACTTCATCGATCGGGAACTGCTCCCGGAGCTCGATCCTTCGGATTTATCGGATAACGAAGCGTTGCTCTACATTGACTATTTTGGGATCTGTCCCGAAAACAGCAAGGCCGTTTCCGAGAAATTCCCCGGCCAGGTCATACTGGACCTTTCTCAGGCTTTCTTTGAGAAAGGAGCCTCGGTCCCACGTTTCTATTCTTTTCGCAAATTTTTCGGGGTCCCCGACGGGGGCATGTTCAAGGACCCCTTCCAGAGGGTATGCATGGAGGATTTGCCTGAAGATAGATCACAGGGGCGAATGCGGCATTTAATTGGGCGACTGGAGGAAGGACCGGAAGCTAGTTTTCCGCTTTTCCAGGAACACGAAGCTGCTTTTGAAGACCTTTCTCCGAAAAGGGTCTCACCTTTGACCCGAACCCTTCTGCAACGGATCGATCGAGCAGGTAGCGCTGAAGCACGCTGCAAGAATTTCCGAATGCTTCATCGGGCCTTAATGGAGTGGAATGAACTAGCCCCCCTGATCGATCCCGGGCGATACGGAGGTCCCCTCGTTTACCCCTTGCTCCTGGAAAGGGGGAAGGAAGTTCGGGAGTACCTGATCGAGCAACGGGTCTATTGTCCGACCTACTGGCCGGAGATCGACCACTTTATTCCTGAAGGATCGGGCGAATGGGAGCGACGGCTTCAAAGGGATCTGATCCCGCTTCCGATCGATCAGCGGTACGGTGAAGCGGAAATGGGGTATATTTCGGAACTCATCCATTCCTTTTTTCGCTAAGCCGGATGCGAGCAGCTGCGTATCAAAAACGGGAAGAGCTCGAAGCCCTTTTGCGGGAAATGGAAGAGCTCTTCGATGGTTTGGAGCTTCCGTTCGAGCCTCAGGCTCCGGAGTTCCCTCCGGTCTTTATTCTGGGATCGGCCCGGAGCGGCACGACCCTGCTCCATCAATATTTGGCCCAAAGCGGAGTCTTCGCTTATCCCACGAACACCCTTTCCCGTTTTTATTATGCCCCTTATGTGGGGGCGAGGATCCAGCAGCTCCTTTTTGAAAAGGACTTCAAGGAGGAGATCCTGCCCGGGGGTTCCCTGGATCGGGAGCCGTTCGGTTCGGACCTGGGAAAGACCCAGGGTCCCCTGGCACCCCATGAGTTCTGGTATTTCTGGCGCCGCTTCTTCCGTTTCGGAGCGCTTCATCGGGTGGATCGGGAGCGCCTTGAAGAAAGCGATCTGGAAGGGGTCGTGAAAGGGCTGGGAAGCCTTGAAATGGCATTCCAAAGGCCATTGCTCCTGAAAGCGATGATCCTTCAATGGGACCTCGATATCCTGGAGCGGCTCTTCCCGAACGCCATCTTCGTTCAGGTGAAACGGGACCTGAAGGCCAATGCTCGCTCCCTTCTCCACGCGCGCGAGCGTTTCTTCGGCGACCGGGGGACCTGGTATTCCTTCAAACCGCCGGACGAGTATCCGGAGCTTAAGGATAAAGGGCCTGTGGAACAGGTCCTTGGGCAGGTTCTGGCCAACGAGCGGACGGTGGACCGATTTTTCGACCAGCTCGCGGCTTCCCGCTTTATACGGATTTCTTACGAAGACCTCTGTCGCGCTCCTTATCCTTTCCTTCAAAGCGTCGCTGAACGGATCGGGAACGAGGACCCTGGAAAAAGCTGCCCGGAGGAGTTGCGGACCATGTCCTTCAAGGTGTCCGATGGAGGACTGCTTGATGAGGAAAATGAAAGGGAATTGGAACTCTTGGTTGAGGAATATTCGAGGGGGTGATGATTTAATATTCCAACAGTCCTACAGTCCAAGAAGGGTTTGCGGAGCTTTTCATGGGGGGAGGCTGGACCGAGCATGCAGATGAGCGAGGATCGTATCGCTAAAAGTGCAATGAGGAGGGTTGTCAATATAAAAAGCCGAACAACCATAGCGGGATCCGCTTCCCGCTCCCGCTTTCGAGATCATCGAGGGCAAGGAAAGCGTTCTCTCCTTTCGGGAGTTGCTCGCTCCCTTTGTTCCGCCCCCCGACCTCGAAAACGTAGTGATCGGCGGCCCTGAAGTCCGCATCCTTGGCCAGGGAAAGCTTGTTCACAGAACGGAGCTGGGAGCTGAAGAAGCTCTCGCGGACGGAACCCCGATCGGCCCGCTCCGGCCTGAGTGCATAATGCAGGTTGGGGTTCTGGAGGAGGATCTTGTCGGGTTTCCTGAGGCTGCTCATCCGTTCCTCCTGGTGGTAAAGGTTCTCGGTCAGCCGGGCCTTTTCAAGATGTTTGAGGTATTGGGCCAGCGTGTTCCGGTAGATGCCGATATGATCGGCGAGCCTGGAGATATTGGGTTTGAAAGGAACCTTCGCTGCCAGGATATAAAGGAGGCGAGCGATCCGAGGGGTGTTGGCTGGATCGAATCCCTTGATGAAGCGGAGATCCCCGTTCAGTACTTGATCCACGACCTGCCTGATGCGGATGGGATAAGTCTCCGGATCTTCTTTGAAGATGGGATAATATCCTTGCTGAAGGTATAAGGGGAAATGTTCCAGCGGACGCATTTTTTCGCTGATATCCAAGGCGATCCGCTCGTGTTCCTCAAGAAGCTCGTCGAGCTCGATCGGCGGATGTTCGAGTATTCCCTGGAAGTGCAGGTATTCCCGGAAAGACAGTCCCGGGAGATCGTAAAGCACCGCTCTTCGGCTAAGGTCTGCGTCCGCTTTGCGAAGGTCGATCACGGAAGAGCCGGAGAAAACGATCTGGAGTTCGGGATAGAGGTCATGGGCCTGCTTGATCTCCTTTGCCCAGCGGGGATACTTGTGAACCTCGTCCAGGAAAAGGTGTGT
>CAZIDL010000075.1:0-9982 GCA_964537825.1 uncultured Weeksellaceae bacterium | reverse complement strand
GTGGCCTTTGATCGTAGCTGGATCCATTGGAATTGCCGGGGTTCTATCTTCTTTTTTGGCCAGAAGTATCCATTCCGTTTGGATGAAACTGGCTTGGATATTAAGCTTTTTTGTTCCGAATATTCTCTTAACCCTGGTCTTTTATATTCTCCTAACCCCTTTGGCTTTGCTTTCAAGATGGTTCGGGAATTCTGACCCTCTGGATAGGAGAAACACGAAAAATAGCATGTTCAGGGATGTGAATAAGCAGTTCGATCCAGATTCCTTCGAAAAGCTTTGGTAACCTTCACCGCTTCATCAACTTCATCACCTTGCTATCCGCCTTACTTTGGATCCGAAGGAAATAAAGCCCCTCTCCTTCATCCTGGATTCTAAGTTCCCGCCCCCCTGAGCCCTTCCATTCACCGCGACGGATCAGCTCACCGCGGATGTTGTAGAGCTCGTAGCGATAGCTCCTGTTCTTTCCTTGGAGCTGGACTTTGAAACGGCCCTGGCTCGGGTTGGGGAAGACCTCTGCTTTGAAGGCGGTCTTCGGTTCCTGGATGGAACTGAAGGAGCCATCGCTACAAGGGACGGCATCATCGAGGAAATATTTCCGAAGGGTGTCCACGCGTTCCTTCATCACCAGGACAGGGGCTACGGAATCGTTCGGACTGCTGTTGTCCTGGGCCGCAACATAAGCGAGGTCGAGCTTAAGGGTGTCACCCGGCTCGAAGCTGACCGGACCGCTCGATCCCAGCATCCTTCGGTCCCCGGGTGCATTTCCGGCGCTTCCTTCGGACCAGATCCCCGTGCTGCTACCCAGTGTAGCGTAATCCTTGGGGTCGCTGTCCCAGGGAAAGAAAATGCTGGTGGTGTCGCCTCCTGTCATATAACCATTCCCTCCGTATGTGGCGGGCGTACTATCCCGCCACCTTCCCATTAGATAATTGTTGTATTCCACAGGTACTTGCGGATCACCTCGGGGGCCGGCACCACTCTCGAAAGAAATGCTGTACTGCATCCCGAACCGTTCGTTGTCCGTGACGCCATCGTTGAAGCCAGTACCGTTCACCGAGGCATAACCGGCTCCTGGAAAAGCGTCGTCGATCCCGTTCGAGTCGGCTTCGGGTCCCTTTAGAAAAACTACGCCCAAACTCGCCGGGAACTTCCCGTAGCCCTTTGCTCCGGCGCAATCCTCATCCTTGCCATCCCCGTTGTAAGCGAAGAAGCTCCCCCTTTCCACATCGCTGCCTACGTAATCATCGTTGGCGCAACCGATGTCGAAGTCGTTCCAATGGCCGAGCATGACCGAATCGTAGCTGGTGCTGGAACGGTTGATCACTTCGTAATGCAGTAGGACTGCGTTGTTCAAAGCGGGATTATCTGGGCAATCCCATGCGTAGAGCATCCCGTGGACCTCGATGCCCATAGGGCGGGAGCTTCCAACGTTGGGGCCATCATCGCGGCTGATGAAATATATAGCCTCATCGCCCCGCATGATGGGGCGGTCCCCTTTGGAAGGTTCGTAGCTCCCGTTCCCGTTCACATCTTTGAACTTGGCGAGTTTGGAAGCTTCTCCGTTGTTGCTATCCCCATGCGCTGGCCATTCGCTGATCATGGGCGGGGTCTGATAGCCGCTCTTCCACCAATTCTTATCGTGCTTCACCAGCTTATCCCGGTCCAATCGCCAGACCCGTTCGTAGCGCTGGTCGAAGGAGGAGCCGTATTGATCGGCTACTGGTCCGTGCCCCATGAGCGGGTCCCCGGATAATAGCTCATAGGTAGGTGAAGCGGTGGCAACGGAATCCTTAGGGGTCTTTCCAGCGATCCAAAGGTTCCCTGCGAACAAGGGGCTGGTCGTATCCCCGACCGGGAATTCTGCGGCAGCGGAGGCAGTATCAGGGGCTATCAGCGCCCCATTGGAATGGACGGGGATCTCCAGTCGATTCACGCGCAGGGAATCGGCCGTTTGGGCTTTACTGGCCAAGGGAAATAAGAGTAGCAGACAGAGGAGAAAGGATAACTTTCGCATAAAATGGGTACTACTGGTACGCTATCCGAAAGTTAACGAATAGGTTTTGAACGGTAGGCACCTTTCGGGATCAGCGAAGAGGGGTGGGCGCTCAGGGCTTTTTATGCCGTTCCCTTTCTTTTTTTTCGGGTGGGGTGAGAAAGATCGACATGATCCTTCCGCTTTTTCACCCCCTTTTCCCCTTCTTCTTTCGGTCACCTTTGCCTTTTCCACGGGGAGGCCCGCCCCTTCCTTTCTTTCCTTTTTTAGGGGGGCGGAATTCCGGGGACTTTCCGATCGAGGTGGGGATCGGGGCTTTGGGGATCTCCTTTTCGATCAGCTTTTCGATCCGCTGAAAAGCCTCCTGTTGTTTGGGATCGCTATTGATCAGCGTGATCCCGATCCCTTCTTTCTCCGCTCTTGCGGTCCGTCCGATCCGGTGGACGTAATCCTCGGGGTCCTTGGGCACGTCGTAGTTCAGGATCAGGTCGATGTCCTTGATATCGATGCCCCGCGACATCACGTCCGTGGCTACGAGCACTTTGAAGTTCCGGTTCTTGAACTGCCGCAGCACCTCTTCCCGCTCGGATTGATCGTAATCGGAATGGATGGCCCGGGCCTCGATCCCGTTCTCTTTCAGTTTCCGGGAGGTTTCATCCACGGCACGCTTCGTTCCGCAGAAGACCAAAATGCTCGTGAGCTCTTCCTCCTTGTCCTTCAGCAGGTGGGCGATGAAGGCGGGCTTATCCTTGTTCTCCACCATGTGGGCTGCCTGAAGGATCCCTTCGGCCGGTTTCGATACGGCGATGTCGATCTCGGCTGGTTCCTTGAGGATCTGTTTGCTCAGTTCCCGGATCTTCTTGGGCATGGTGGCCGAGAAGAGGAGGTTCTGCGTATTCGGACCGATCTTGTCCACGATCCGCATGATGTCCTCGTAGAAGCCCATGTCCAGCATCCGGTCGGCTTCGTCGAGGATCAGGCAGCGGACGTTCGAGACGTCGAAGTAGTCGAAATTGAGGTGACCCCAGATCCGACCCGGCGTGCCGATCACGATGTCCACCCCGTTCTTGAGTGCCTGCTTTTGGGATTCCCATACGCTGGAATCCCCTCCCCCATAGATCGGATAGGAGGATGCGGGGATGAAGTAGGAGAACCCTTCCAGTTCCCGATCGATCTGCTGGGCCAGCTCGCGGGTGGGAGCGATGACGAGGACCTTCGTGCGGTCCCGTGGTTCCGGATCCCGATGGAGGATGTCGAGGATAGGGAGGAGGTATGCAGCTGTTTTACCGGTGCCGGTCTGGGCACAACCGATCACATCCCGCCCGTCCCGGATCGGGGGAATGGCCTTGGCCTGGACTGGAGTTGGCTCTTGAAAGCCCATCGCGTCGAGCCCTTCGAGCAATTCTTCAGAAAGCTTGAGATCCCTGAAGCTGATCTTTTCTTCTTCGCCTTCGCTGGTCGATGCTTCCGGAGTGTTTTCCGGTGCTTCGTTCGTTCCTTCGCTCATAGTAGCTCGTTTCTCGTTTGCGTTCGAAGGAGTTCACGGGCCGCTCCCTCGTTCAGGTAATAACGGTAAGGCAGTGCTGCATCAGGTCCCGCATGATCGATCCCGATGCGGCTGCTCGTCCGGACGAGCTCATCGGGGACCTCGATCCCACGGTCCTCGATCCAAAGTTCATCGTCCTGGGTCAAGTCCCGCCCGTTGTGTCGATCGTTCCGGATGCCGAGGCCATGGGTCAATTTACCCGGTCCTCCGAGCCAGTTCCTGGAAGGGCGTTCCATTTTCCTGCGACGGAGAAGGGTGTTTTGGCCTTCTTCGGCTTCGATCGCTCTTATCAGCACCGCATCAGGGGCCTCTTGTGGGCCGCTGATAACGTTGAAGAGGTGATGGATCCCGTAGCAGAGGTAAACATAGGCCGTTCCGCCCTTCCAGTACATAACCTCCGTTCGCTTCGTCCGTCTTCCACCATATGCATGACAAGCCCGATCGCTTTGCCCGGCATAAGCTTCGGTCTCCGTGATCATTCCGGAACATGCTTCACCGCCCACGTGACTCACGAGGAACTTTCCGAGAAGATCGCGGGCCAGCAGGGTCACGTCCGATCGCTCGAAGAAAGCGCGATCGGCCCTTTTCCCTTTTTGAGTTTTCTCAGCTGGCTTCTGTGTTCTCATCCTTCTGCTCGCTGAACGGGCTTCAATCGTTGGGCTTCATCTTCTTCCAGAAGCCCTTGCTCCAGGTTCCAGCGAACGATCTGGAGCAACTTTTCGCGATCGGTCTCGCGGAGTTCCTCTTGAAGGCGCTGAACGTCCATAGGGCTTTCGTGGAGGATGCGGTGGACCGCTTCATCCAGTCGCTGGAATTCCGTTCGATCCAATCCGCTCTTTTTCTGATCGATGCAAATGTCGCAGATCCCACATTCCGGTGCGCGCTTTTCGCCGAAATAGCTAAGTAGAAAACGGCTCCGGCAAAGTTCTTCTTCCTTGGCATAGTCGAGCATGGCTTTTCGGCGCTCCTCAGCTGCTTTCTTTCGTTCGTGATATCCTCCTTTGCTGGGATTGAGGCGCTTCTTTTCCACCCTCGGGCTTAAGAAGCTGATCCGGGGCCTTCCCTCTCGCGGTGTGTATTCCAGAACTTCGTTCCTATCGAGTTGCATCAAGCGTTCCCGGATCTCTTTTTCGGGCCGTCCCAGCCGCTGGGCGAGCTTTTTTTCATCGATCGTTATCATTTCCTCGAAGAGCCCTTCGTAGGAACGCAAGAGGACATCGATGAGGGTTGACTGTTCCGGATGACGGACCTGGTGGTCGTAAAGTCCGGAGGGTGACATCCGGGAACGAACCCTTGCCGGTTCCTCCAGATCGAGGGTGAGGGAGAGCTTCTCTTCCCATTCCAGGACTTTCAGAGCATTGAAGAGCTCGGCCTTTTTGAAGCCGTATTTGCCAGCAAGTTCTGAAAGGTCGATGGGATAAGTCTCATATTGTCCGGCTCCATAAGCCACGCGAAGATGCTGACATACTGCTTCATAGACCTCACGGACCTTCTCGAAAGGAGGGAACTCCCGTTCGTTCCGTTCCTTCATGTCCCGTTCGTCATTGGCATGGAAGAGCAGCACCGCGTAGCTCTTTTTGCCATCCCTGCCGGCCCTGCCGGCTTCCTGGAAATAAGCTTCCGGCGAGTCAGGAAGGTCCAAGTGGACCACTGTACGGACTTCCGGCTTGTCGATGCCCATCCCGAACGCGTTCGTTGCCACCATCACCCGGACCCGGTCCTGAAGCCAAGCTTGCTGCAGTTCGCTGCGCTTTTCTTTATCCAAGCCGGCATGATAAGCAGCTGCAGAAAAACCACGTTCTTTCAGGAACGCGGCGATGCGTTCGGTCCGCTTGCGGCTCCGTGCGTATACGATGCCCGTCCCTTTCACTTTTCCGAGGATCCGCAGAAGGGTTCCGCCTTTGTCCTCGCTATGCCGGACGACATAAGCGAGGTTCTTTCGTTCGAAGCTCTTGCGGAAAATCGCTGCATCCGGCCCTCCGAGCTTTTCCCGAATGTCTTCAACGACCTGTGGAGTAGCGGTAGCGGTCAGGGCCAGGACAGGGGCTGATGGCTGCTTTTCGCGGATCTCCGCGATCCGGAGATAGGAGGGACGGAAATCGTAGCCCCATTGGGAAATGCAGTGGGCTTCATCCACAGCAAGGAGGTTCACGTTCATTTTCGCGAAGCGTTCCCGGAAGAGCTCCGTAAGGGTCCGTTCCGGGGAAACGTAGAGGAAGGAGAGCTTACCGTGAACGGCCTTGTCGAGGATCCGGTCGATCTCGTTGCGCTTCATTCCAGCGGAAAGGGTTCTGGCCGGTATCCCCTTTTCCTGAAGCCCTTCGACCTGGTCCTTCATGAGCGCAATGAGCGGAGAAATGACCACGCAGACCCCCTCCAAAGCGATGCCGGGAACTTGGTAGCAGAGGGATTTCCCTCCCCCTGTCGGAAGGAGGGCCACGCTATCCCTTCCTTCGGTCACAGAACGGATAATGTCCTCTTGAAGGGGACGGAAATCGTCGAATCCCCAGTAGCGCTTCAGTATCTGATGCAGGTCCTCCATCGCTCCCGGAAGATAAAAGTAGCGGCTCGGAGATGAACAAGGTAAGACGCTACCATTCGAGCTGTATCGTGGGACTGATCAGGCGTCCGGTGGAACGGTTGGGAACGGCGAACCGGTTGCCGGAAACGTCCCGCACCCAAAGGTGAGATATCGTGTTCCGGATGTTGAGAAGGTTGAAGATGTCCAAGCGTATCATGAAACGCTCGAAGTGCTTAAAAAATGGTTTGTCCTTCAGTTTGCTGTCCTCGTGAAGAAGGTCCTTGGAGAACCCGATGTCGATGCGGCGATAGGCTGGCATTCGGAGGGTGTCCTTTCGCCGTTCAAAGGAAGGCGGACCGAAGGGGAGCCCTGAACCGTAGATCCCTTTAAGGTGAACTTTATAGGAGGGCCAGCGGGGCATCTCATCCTGAAAGAACAAGCTGATGTTCACCCTTTGGTCCATGGGACGAGGGATGTAACCAGGCTCTCGTTCCGTCGAATCCACGATCCTTGCATCCCCTCCTTTGTAAACCTGCTCTCCATCAGCGTTGTAGTATTCGTAATACTGATCGTCGGCGATCTTGGCTTCGGTCTTCATGAACGAAGCGCTGAACCAGGATTCCATCCCCGGGATGAATGCCCCGTTCACTTTCAGGTCGATACCGGTCGCATAACCGCTCCCCTTATTGTTGGCGTAATAGCGGATGCGGACATTATCCAGCTCATAGGGGTTCAGGTTATCCAGCTTCTTGTAATAGAGCTCGGTGGTGAACATGAAAGGCCGGCCCCAGACCTGGAACGCATAATCCCCCCCGAGTACGAAATGGATGGACCGTTGAGCCCGGACGTCCTTACGGATATTCCCGTTGAGGTCGCGGATCTCGCGATAAATAGGGGTTTGGTAGTAGATGCCAGCTGCAGCACGAAAGCGGAGGCGCTCACCGGCCAAAGTATCGTTGGGGGAGAACCATCCGGGGCGCAGTGTTGCCGTAGCCCGTGGGCTGAAGAGAAAACGATCGTTGAACGACCAGTAATGCCCGCGCCCCCCCAGCGTTAGGTCCACATTTCCGGAATCGTTGTAGCTTTTGGACCAGGTGTGTTGAAGATATCCGGTCCCTCGATGATTGGTCATTCGAATATCCGAGCGGACGCTTCGGTTGAGCTCGAGTTGATGGTCCGGCTGGAGGGTCGGGTCTTGGTAGCCCAATGAATCCCTGGGGTGGGGCAGGGAATATCCTGCTGAGTCCACCCTTTCCCATTCTTTAAGGCGATCGTGGAAGCTTTCGTGCCGATAAGTGATCCCCCATTCCCAAACGTGATCATCCCGGTCGAGGACCCCTTTGTGGGAAAAGGAGCGGATCCGCGAAAGGAGGACGTTCCGGGCATGTTCGTGATAAGTCCCGAAACCGCGGTTTTGGATCACATCCCCGAAGTTGTCCGAACCGAGGTTGTTGTTGACCTGATCGAGGCGGTATTCCCCGTTCAGGTCGAAGGTGATGGCTTCGTCAGAGCGAAAGGTGGAGACGATATGTTTGAGCTCAAGGTCCGGGGAAGGCCGATAAGTTCCGATCAATGCCCCGGTGAAGGTCTCAAAGATGTCCCGTTCCCGCCCTTCGAAATCCACGGAAAGCTGCAACGGGGTATTGATGGTCCCGAAACTGGTCTTCCGACTTCCCGGTCGGAAACGGTACCTGTTCCGCGAATAATGGCCAAGAAAAGCGAGCTCGAATTCATCACTGACATCGTAGGTCAAGAACGTTTGGGCATCCGTGAAGTCGGGGCGATATTGCCCCTTGGTTTCCAGGCTGTTGAGCAAGTAGGAGTTCTGACGGTAACGGACCCCACCGATGCCAGTGAAACGATACCCATCCGAGGCTCCGGCCAGATGGACCGATCCACCCAGAAGCCCCCCCTTCACGGACCCTTCAAGATCTTTTGGCCGCTTGTAGCGAATGTCCAGGACCGAGGACATCCGATCGCCATAGCGGGGCTCGAACCCGCCCGCGGAGAACAGTATCGAAGAGACCATGTCCCCGTTCACGAAGTTCAATCCCTCCTGCCGTCCGCTCTGGACCAGGAAAGGTCGAAAGATGCGCACGTCGTTCACGTAGATCATGTTCTCGTCGAAATTCCCTCCTCGCACGGAATAAGATGAGCTCAGTTCGTTGTTGATGGCCACCCCCGGTTGGGATGAAAGGGTTTGGGCCACGAAATCCCCGCTGGCGGTCGGTACTTTTTGCACGCTCTCCGTGG
Source organism: uncultured Weeksellaceae bacterium (assembly GCA_964537825.1). GTDB lineage: Bacteria > Bacteroidota > Bacteroidia > Flavobacteriales_D > CAYVSK01 > CAZIDL01. The sequence continues at coordinate 1,669 of CAZIDL010000075.1, read as the reverse complement.
GTATCTCCATCATGGTCCGGTCCTCCACCCGCTCTTCCCGGATCTCTACCCCCTTCAGTTCCCTGATGCTTAAACCGACCTGGAGGCGTTCAGTACTTCCAGCTTTCAGGAGAACGGTATCTGTGATGGTCTTGTAGCCTGAATGGGAGAAACTGATGATATGTTCTTTTCCGGCTTCCAGCTCCAGCTCGAACCGCCCTTTGTCGTTGGTGAAGGTTCCGCGACCGCTTCCTTTCACCTTGATGTTGACGTAGGGAAGGTAGCTGCCTTCATCGGCACTTTTGACCTGGCCTTTAACGGTACCTGTTTTTTGGGCGAACAGAAGGGTGGGGAAAAGGAGGATGAGGAAGAGGCTTCCCTTTAGGAAGCCTGAAGGGTCGCCAAAAAGGCTCATTCCTGACCTTGATCCGTGAACTCCCCTTCGCGCCAGGCTTTGATGAACTCGGCCCAGGCTGAAGGGTTCAGGATGCTCATAGGAGGTGCTTGACCGGCGTAATAGACCTTGTTCTGATGTTCCTGCATTTCGTAGGAAAAGTTCATAGAAGGTCCCATGTCCATGTTCTCCATACGTCGGCGCATGCGTCTGTCCGCCAGGTTCTTCCTCGCCCGCTCGATATCGTCGTCCGCCAGGTCCACGTTCATAAAGGCTTCCTTGAATTCCTCCTTGGTCGGCCAGGGATGAACGGTGGTCTTTTTCGTCTCCACCGTGTCCTTTTCCATAGCATGGATCAGCGAGTAATTCGACTTTTCGAGGCTGTCGGGGATGATGAAATGGCTCCGTTTGAAGCCGATGGCGGAAAAATGGATCGTGTCGTTCTCCTTGGCCACCAAGGAGAAATAACCTTGTGCATCCGCCATCGTTCCCCTTTGTTCGTTCGCGATCACGATATTGGTGAAGGGGATCGGAGTAAGGGAATCGCTGCGGACCACTACACCGGAGAATTGGATGAGATCTCCTTCTTCTCCTTGTTCCTTTTGAGCAGAAAGTTCCCCGGGAACCCCGAACACGATAAAAAGGGGAAAAGCCAATAAAAATAGCTGTTGAACGCTTTTCATGTTCGATCAAAAGTACAAAACTCAAGAGCGCTGAAAGGCGGTTCCTTCCTTCACCCTTAATTTCGATGAGGCCTTAACGATAAGGGGGATCTTTTATGATGGAACGGATCTTCTTTTTTCTCTTTTGCTTTTTGTCCCTATTAGGGGCTAAAGGGCAGTTCAGTATCGATGATGGCGACATGCCCGGACAACCTCCTGAACAATACCGTTATAGCCAGGGCACCTTGGGACCTACGACCCCACCTTTGAGCAAGACGGGAAAAGGGATGACCTGGGTATATGCGGATATCCAACGGATCGGCCAGGAGGTCGATAGTTTCTTTCAAATTTCCAATACGCCGTTCCCCTACCGAGCCAGCTTCGACAACCCTTTCGATCCGGATTACCAAGCGGATCATGCCCTCCATGCTCCGGGTCTTTCCAGCGACTCCCTGCAGCTCCCGATCCAGATCGAAGACCGCTTCGATTACTACAAGAAGAAGAGCGGCGCATATGAACTACTGGGGTTCGGGGCTAGGATCAACGGGATCCCCACTTCCAATAAATTCGACCCTAAGGATACGGTCTATCCCCATCCGCTCCAACACGGGGTTACGGACTCTTCTTATGCCCG
>CAZIDL010000074.1:0-10329 GCA_964537825.1 uncultured Weeksellaceae bacterium | reverse complement strand
CTACGGGCTGCTTTTTCAAAAGACCCCATCCGTTAGCGGTTGGGGTTTTTTTATGGTCTTTGGTAGGGAGAACACAAATGGTAGGGGCGACACATGTGTCGCCCCTACCATTCATTGATATACCCAAGAATTCAGCGGAAACTTCGTGAAAAGGGACCGTTTCAGTCCCCTTTTCATGGACCGGCGGTTCCAGACTAGTTGATGAGACGCATCTAGAGGGTGTGTTCATTTCAAAAGATCTATTATTGAGAAGTTCGGATGATGAAAAGGGGATATCATAGCGGAAGCCGAAGCTATCGGAACTGGTCCTTCTGGTTCATCAGCTGCCTCCTGGGACTGTTACTCCTCAGTACTCCGGCAAGGGGTGGATCCCTTTCTCCGCGGATCAGCGCTTTTCCACCCGACGATTACGGCGCTCACCAACAGATCTTTTGCGTAGAACCCTTGGACAAAGGTCCCATGCTCTTTGGAACCCTTGGTAGAGCCGTCCTCTATACCGGCGAGGGATTCAGAAAGGTCCCGGTAGGACAGGGAAGGACCATTTTTGATTCGGACCGGGATAGTTCAGGCCGGATCTTCCTGGGAGGAAGAAGTCTTATGGGGGTCCTCCTTCCTGACCGCAAGGGGCGCTTTAAGGAACGGTCACTTGTCGGCCTTCTTCCGGATAGCCTTCAGGAATTCGGGAGCATTTGGGGGGTTGTCCATAACGATGAGGAGAATGAGGTTTGGTTCAACGCCAAGGATCACATTTTTCACTACGAGGGGGGAATGGTCCAGGCGATCCCTGCGAAGAACCGCTTTTTTCGCCTCTATTCCGTTTCTGGCCAGCCTGTGGTCCAAGACCTTGAGCATGGCCTATATAGGCTGGATATGGGAGGGAGGCAGCGATTGCCCGGATCCAGGGAGCTTGTAAAAGGCAAAAGGATCCGAAGCATCATGCCTGCTCCAGATGGTCGGACCTGGATCCTGCTCACCAGGGAACAGGGATTGTACCGTTACGATCCTAGCACAGGAGAGAGTGAACAACTCAATGCGCCGGAAAAAAGCGGGGCAAGTTCGAATAGGAAAAAAGGGGGCGCTTCGGACAGGCTCGAAGGGGTCGCTTATACCGCGTGTCGGATGGAGGCCGAGAGAAATCCCTGGGGGGCCGTTTATGCCATCGGTACGCGTCAAAAAGGCCTCTATCTACTGGATCGAGCAGGGCGCATCGTCCATCGGATGACCCGCGAGGATGGACTTCCGAGCGATCATCTGTGGGACCTTCAGGAAGTGGAAGGGAACTTATGGGCTGGCACCAACCAAGGCATTGCTTTGATCCATACCGGTCTCCCTTTTTCTTTTGCTGAAGAAGGGGAGCAGTTCCGAGGGGCTGTGATCGATCTTTTCAGACCGACTTCGGATGCCCCGCTTCACATCGGGACCACACAAGGAGCTTGGCGGTTGGAGGACTTAACGGGGGGCTTTATCCCGATCGATGGAATGGACGGATTGTGTTTTGACTTTATCTGCCAGCAATCCGCATATGAAGAAGGGGGAGGGTCATCCTCCGCCAACGGGAATGGCTTCACTTTACTGGTGGCCATGGGGGACGGAGGAGTTTTTCGCTTTGAGGATCCTGGAGGAGGGACCGGGAAAAAGTTCATTACCGATAAACGCTTCGATCCCTTCTCCTATGACCTGGCTAGAATACCGGAATTGAGCAAGAAAGCGATGGGGAATGGGAAAAAAGATGGAAGGGGGGCTTCCTCTTCCAGGGTCCTGATGGGAGGAAGGTCTGGTCTTTTCGTTCTGGGGCGAGATGCATGGAAAAGAAAAGGAGCATTGGAGCCCCTTCTGAGCGTGCGGGATGTACCTGAATCGATCCGTTCCATAGGGGTGGAGGTGGGGCCTAAAGGGGATTCCCTCTATTTCTGGGGTGGGATGGGATCCCAGGGGGTCATGAAAGTGATCACGGACCCCTCCTTGAAAGTTGAACGGGTGGTCCATTACGACACCTCTTATGGCCTTCCCAGTGGAGAGACCTGGGTTTTCGATGATCCGGAAGGAGATGGGGTGCTTTTCGGCACCTCGGAGGGACTCTATCGATTTGATGGCTCGCGTTTCGTTCCCTGTTGTCGGTACGGGAGAATGTTTTGTGAGAGTGGCCGTCAGGTCTTTCGGTTCGCGAATGGACTCAAGGATGGGGAAGTTTGGATCAATGACGCCGTAGGTGGAGGGATCAAACACGTCATCCCTGAGGGAGATAAGCAACGGATCGAGAAAAAGATCTTCCGGGCCATGGATCTGGGCACTCTGAGGGCGATCCTGCCGGAAAAGGAGAAAACCTGGTTCGGCGGGTCCAAAGGGATGGCGGCTTATTTTCCGGAGGTGAAGTACCCGATCGAGCGGGATTGGCGATGTTCGCTCCAAAGGGTCCTGGGCGCTGATGATAGCCTCTTGTTCGCAGGGACTTTTTGGAAAAAGGAGCGAGCTCAGGGGTTAAGGATCGATGGGGATACGCTCACCCGTTTGCCGGTCGAGGAGCAGCCCGACCGAATGCTTCCTGTTCTCCCTTACTCCAGGAACCGAATGCAATTCCATTATGCGGCCGCTTTCCCCGATCGTCAAGAGAAAGTGAGGTATCGGTACAAGCTGGTCGGCTTCGATACGGCTTGGAGCGATCCCACCCAGGAGACCAAAAAAGAATACACGAACCTTCCGGAGGGGGATTACCGGTTCAAGGTCAAAGCCCGGAATGTCTATAAGCAGGAGAGTTCGGTCGCCACCTACCGGTTCCGGATCCTTCCTCCCTGGTATCGGACCTGGTGGGCCTATGGAGGATATGCTGTCCTGGCTATCGCAATGGTCTGGTTCTTGCTCTGGCTCAATGGACGCCGCTTGCAGGCTCAAAAGGAAAGGCTGGAGAAGATCGTTCAAGAACGGACCCAGGAGATCCAGGAAAAGAACCGCAATCTTGAAAAGGCCAACCAAACGATCTCGGAACAAAAGGCAGAGGTGGAGGAGCAAAAAGCAGAGCTCGAAGAGGCTCATCGAGAGATCACCCAGAGCATCGATTACGCCCGCAAGATCCAATTCGCCCTCTTGCAGCCTGAAGAACATGTCAGCTCACACTTGCCCGATCATTTCATCCTCTTCAAACCCCAAACGAAGGTCTCAGGAGATTTCTACTGGGCGCGGGAACACCAGGGACACCTTTACATTGCGGCTGTCGATTGTACAGGCCACGGCGTTCCAGGGGCCTTTATGAGCATGTTGGGGATCAGCCAGCTCAACGAGATCATGAGCACGGAAGCATCTCCCTCCCCCGGGTACGTCCTTACGGAATTAAGGGACCGGGTGGTCCGCGAACTCAGCAGCTCGGACCCTGAAAGTACCGCCAAGGATGGGATGGACGCGGCATTATTGAAGATACCGCTGACCGACGGCCAAGATCCCGACTCCGATTCGAAAAAGATCGAGTTCGCTGGAGCGAACAACCCGCTCTACGTGGTGAATGAAAGGATCGCTGAAGGCATCCCCGACAGCCGTTCCAGGGAGGTAGGAACCGATCAGGACCGCCTCAAACCTTTCAAAGGTTCTTCCGATGGCATCGAGATCAAGGGGGATCCGATGCCTGTGGGTTATGATGAGCATTCTGATCGGGACTTCAGAACGGTCTCCTTTCAGGCTTCGAAGGGGGATATGCTCTATATTTTCTCAGACGGATACGCGGACCAGTTCGGGGGACCCAAAGGGAAAAAGTTCCGATACAGACCTTTCAAGCAGCTTTTGACGGAGATCCACGAAAAGCCTGTGAGTGAACAAAAGAAGGAGCTCGATCGCGTCTTCGAGGACTGGATGGAGGAAGGGAAGCAGGAGCAGATCGACGATGTTTTGGTGATCGGGATAAGGGTTTGAAGGGGGCAAGGGCAGGGAATATTTCGGACAGTAATTCCAATTCCTGCGATCTTCGTTCTTATGCTACACACTTCCTGGATCGAACTTGACCAGCGAGCGCTGAACGATAACATCCGCTACATGAAAAGCCTGGCCCCGGATGCTCGTTACAGCATGGTGATCAAAGGGAATGCTTATGGGCACGGGATCGAAACCCTCCTACCCATGGTGGAGGAATGCGGTGTCGATCATTTCGCGGTCTTCAGCTTGCGCGAAGCTATGCGCGCACTGGAGGCCAAGAAGGAGGTCTGCGATCTGATGATCATGGGTTACATCGGGGATGGCTACCACGAATGGGTCATCGAGAACGAGATCTCCTTTTTCGTCTTTACCCAGGAGCGCTTGGAAGCTGCCCTTCAAGCGGCCAAGAAGCTCGGAAAGCCCGCTCGGGTCCACGTGGAATTGGAGACGGGAATGCATCGGACCGGCTTCCCTTTTGAAGCTTTGGATGAGGTCATCGATACCTTCAAGAAGAACCCTGATGCCCTTCAGCTCGAAGGGCTCTGCACCCATTTCGCAGGGGCGGAGAACGAAAGCAATTGGGACCGGGTGGACCGCCAGATCGAGAATTATGAAACGGCTTATAAGCTCTTTCGCTCCGAAGGGCTTGAACCCCGTTACCGGCACTTGGCATGCTCGGCGGCGGTCTTCAATTATCCCTCATCGACGAAGGACCTTGTACGGGTGGGCATCTCCAGCTACGGTTTCTGGCCCAGTGAGGAGACCAAAGCCCGGCATATACAGGGAGAACAGCTTGAAAAGGATCCCTTGGAGCGGATCCTTTCCTGGAAGAGCAATATCCTGAGCATCAACGAAGTGCCGGAAGGCGAATACGTCAGCTACGGCAAGAGTTACCTCACCAACCGCCCGAGCAAGATCGCCACGCTTCCGGTGGGCTATGGTTATGGCTTCAGTCGGGACCTTAGCAACAAAGGGCACGTGCTCGCCAATGAAAAGCGGGTGCCTGTGGTCGGTGCCGTTAATATGAACATGATGGTGATCGATGTGACCGATCTGCCGGACGTGCAAATAGGGGATGAAGTGGTCCTGATCGGAACCCAGGGTGATCTGACGATCACAGTAGGTTCCTTCGGGGATATGAACCACAGCTTGAACTACGAGCTTCTGGCCCGTCTTCCACACCATATCCCTCGGTATGCGATGGATTGAGAAGTGAAGAGTTGGCTATTGGTACATCCCTAAGCGGTAACGCAAACGCTCCCGCGCGATCCCGAGGTCCGAGCGGACTTTAATGGAACGGACCCGGGCTTTGATGTAGCGGCTTTCCCGCTGATTCACCATGAAAAGGGAACTGGCCCCGCGTTCGAAGGCCTTGCGTGCTCCTTCCACCAACCGCATGAGTTGACCCATACTTTGGCGGTAGCTTGCGAGCCGTTTCCGCAAGTTCCCCACTTCATTATGGGCTTTGAAAGCCTTTGCCAAAAGGTTTCTACGGACGGCCTTCCTTCGATTGCGGGAACGCTTCAACTCCACATCCTTCTGCTTTAGGTCCCCTCGTTCCGAGCGGAGGAATAAGGGGAATCGGAAAGAAAGGCCGAGCTTTCTGTCGCTCGGGTCCGGCTCGATGCGTGTGGCAGGGCCGAGGGGTTCGGCAAGAAGATCGTAATGGACGTCCGATTCCGGTTTGAGCCGCTCACGGGCCCATCTTCTTTCCAATTCGCTGCGCTCGACCTTCAGCTCGGCTTTTTTAAGCATGGGATGCTTCTGGATGCTGTCCTTTATGGCCTTTCGATCGATCGCATGCTCCCTCTTTGCTTTGAGGGAAAGGGCTGAAGGGCTTACGCCGCTATCGAGCTTCAACGGTACGGTCCCTTCCTTCCATAAGAATGTCGCCAGCTCTTGTTCAGCGTTCTTCAGTGCCAATGCTCCCTTTTGAAGAGTGCGGCGCCTGTTTTCCAGCAATACGCGGGCCTCCGAACTATCGATGGCCGCACTAGCGACGAGGCGGATGCTTTCGCGAACGTTCCGGTAGCGTCCCTTAGCCAACTCGAAAGCCCGTTGGCGGACCTGGTATTGATGGTAGGTACTGTACCATTTCCGATATGCCTTTGAAGCTTCGAAGGTGAGCTTGTTCAGCATCTTGCGCTTTTCCTGTTCGGACCCCTTGGCGAAGAACTTTGCTTTTCGAAGCTCGGTCCGCCTTTCGTCGATGAACAACCCTTGCCCGAGGGGAATGGAGAGTCGGGCATAATAAAAGCCGTTCGAAGGGGGGCGCTCTTGCGGATCGGAGTAGATGCCCCTCGTTCGCTTAAATCCCGTTTCAAGTTCAGCACCGAACCAGGTGGGGAATTTGACGCCTCCGTCGAGGAGTTCGTAATAGGTCTGATCTTCAAAGGCTTTGCGATCCACGCTCGCAAAGGCAACAGGGTCGAACCGTCCTTTAGCACGGAGCTCCCGGGATCGTGCTGCTCCCTTCCATGTTCGAGCCTGAACGGATACGGGGTGATGACTCTGGACGACCTGTAATAGGTCGTTATGGGATAGCACTGTATCGGAGCTGCCCTGAGCCGTCGATGCGGAACTGCTGATCAGGAAAAGGAGGATGAAGCTCAGAAAGCGCATCCGCATGATCAAGAAGCTTTGTGAACAGGGATCCTGGTATCCGCTGAAAAGGGAGCTCGGTTTTGCCGGCGAGTTTAAAGGTCACCGCTGTCCGTGCCACCTCTTCGAGCTAATGAGCGACCCGGTACTTGTAACGGGATTCATCAAGGCTGGCCCGCATGCCGGGTTTAGCTGTAAAGCGGAATATGGCGTAGACCAAAATGATCAGCAATGAACTGAAAAGGATGAAGAAGGGGTGATAAAGGGATAAAAGGATCAGCCCGAATACGATCTGGAGGGTAGCGGCCGAGAATTCGATCAGGATCTTGGAAAGCCCCTTTTTGGACGGACATCGTGTCAAAGAAGCGGTTCATCAGCTCCGGGGCATACTGCCGCTCCAATTTCGTCATTCGGAGTTGCTGGACCTGAAGGATCCCGGCGATCACGATCCCGAAGACTACGATAATGACCAGGAGGATGAAGGAGGTGCTGATCCTCCCACCCTGGATCAGATTGATGATGGCCTGGATCCCCAAATGAAGGGAAAGGGAGACCAACCCGTGGAAGACGGCGTAGATGTATATCGCTTTAAACTCCTGGCTGTCCGGCTTTAAAAGCCTGAGAAAGCGTTGGAAGGGAGTGATGTCAGGAGCCTTTTCCGGCATTCGCCTTCGATCAGGTAATGGTCACGTCAAAGGTCAGAACTGTGAAAAAGGCTCCATTGTTCGCATCAGGACTTTTTGGGAGCCTTGCTCCGCAGGCGGACCTTCGCCGGAACTTCGACTTCGAGCTCCCTCCCTTCGATCTCTGCCTGATGTAGGAGCTTTTCCAGAGTTTCGAGCCTTGCTTCGAGCTTTTGGACCTCCTCCCGCTCTTTCGGTGCCGGAGAAGCATGGTCCTTGATCCAATCCCCCAATGCTTCGCACTTCTTCTTGCGCTGCATTTCTTTGAGGAGTTGGATCAATGCACGGATCTCATGGGGTTTGTTCCCGGAAACGAGTTCGAAGTTCGCTTCATGATGTTCGGGCTGTCCTTCAGCCGATCGGATCTGCTCGTTCGAGGTCATGGTCTTTGCTGTTTGTGGTTCTTGTTCATTCGGAAAAGGGGAAAGGCTTATTGTCCCTGCCCTAAGGAGAAGCCGAGTTCGCCATCGAAGGCATGGAGGTTCTCGGTCTTGATCGTTTCAAGGTCGTGAGCGACCGCATTGGACAGCAGTTCGACGATCTTGGAGCGTTGAACGGCTTCGTGTTGAGGGTTGATGAAACGGCATCGCCAATGGTCCGTGTGAAAGGTCTCGGAGAAGCCTCCGGGCCAGACCTTGATCCCGCGGTTCGTGATCATCTGCAACGGCATCTCCTTGGGGGCGATCCGCTGGAGCATGCTGGCCAATCGGTCCGGGTCGTCGCCATCCCATTGAAAGAAGGCATCCACCCCCAGGAGCTCTTTTTTCGGAGGCGCAGGCCGTTCATAGGAGTGGAGTTGGGTACGGCTTCCCCCTGAGAAGGACACGGAAGCGAGTTTTTCGGGGGTTTGGCCGAGCCTTTCGATGACTGCTTTGGCGAACCCTTCGGTCCCGACGCGTTCGGCGCTTTTCGCCTCATGATGGATATCCCCCGTATGAACGCCGTCCTCGATCGTCCGAAGCCAGGCGTTGTTGATCCGTTCCGCCGCTTCGGGTTGATCGATGTGAAGGAGCATCATGATGCCTGCATTGAGCAAGCCGGAGGGATTGGCCAGGTCCTTCCCGGCGATGTCCGGTGCGGACCCGTGGATCGCTTCGAACATGGCGCATTCTCGTCCGATGTTGGCCGATCCCGAAAGGCCGACGGAACCGGCGATCTGGGCGCTGATGTCCGAGACGATGTCGCCATAGAGGTTGGGAGTAACAACCACATCGTAGCGTTCCGGGTTATCGGCCAATTTGGCCGATGCGATGTCGACGATCTCGTGTTCGCTCTCGATCTCGGGGTATTGGGCCGCCATTTCGTCGAAGACCTTGTGGAAAAGGCCGTCGGTCCGTTTCATGATGTTGTCCTTGCTGAAGCAGGTGACCTTCTTGCGGCCCGTTTGCTTGGCGTATTCGAAGGCGTAGTTGATGATCTTTTCGCAGCCGGGACGGGTGATCAGCTTGAGGCATTGGGCCACTTCGGGGGTTTGTTGATGTTCGATCCCGGCGTAAAGGTCCTCTTCGTTCTCCCGGATCACGACCAGGTCCATATCCGGGTGTCGCGTATCGACGAAGGGATGAAAGCTCTGGCAAGGGCGGACGTTCGCATAAAGGCCGAGGAATTTCCGGGTCGACACGTTCAAGCTTTTGTATCCACCTCCCTGTGGAGTGGTGATCGGGGCTTTCAGAAAGACCTGGTTCCGCCTCACCGAATTCCAAGCTTCCTCGGTGATCCCTGCTGTGTAGCCCGCTTCGTAGACCTTGCGGCCGACTTCGATGAATTCCGGCTGGATCTCCGCACCGCCTTTTTCGAGGATCTCCAGCGTCGCTTCCATGATCTCAGGACCGATACCGTCCCCTTTGGCTATGGTGATGGGTTGCATGGGCTTTTCGATTTGAAAGCGAAGCTAGGGGGCTTGAGGTATTCATCTTTATTTAACTTTGAGATAAAAGGTATAAGTGTTTCTTATGTAATAACAGAATGAATTGACGATCAGTACTCCAAAGCTTTGCCCATGCAATACACCCTTCACCAGCTCCGCCTTTTTCATCGGGTAGCCCGAACGAAGAGCATCACCCGAGCGGCCGAGCAGCTCCATTTGAGCCAGCCTGCGGTCTCAGCCCAATTGAAGAAGCTTCAGGACCAGTTCGAGCTCCCGTTGACGGAAACGATCGGGAACGAACTGTTCATCACCGATTTCGGGAAGGAATTGGCCGCGATCGCCGAGAACATCCTGGAAGAGATCGGGATCATCGAAGAGCGCGCACGCGCCCACATGGGTTATTTGGCCGGCAAACTGACCATTTCTTCGGTATCCACTGGAAAGTATGTGATGCCTTACTTATTGGGGGACTTTCTCAAGCGGCTTCCCGCGATCGATCTGGAAATGGATGTTACCAATCGGCAAAAGGTCTTGGAGGACCTTGAACAGAACCAAGTGGATTTCGCTTTGGTCTCGGTGCTTCCGGATGGGCTGCGCATTCAGCGGGAAGAGCTCTTGGCCAACACCCTCTATCTGGTCAAAGCGAAAGGGGTGGACCTGGGAGAGCGCGAACAGGGCCAGATCCCGCTCATCCTAAGGGAAAAGGGTTCAGCGACGCGACAAGCGACGGAAAGCTACTTAGCTGGGCATTCTACCCGGATGAAGGAGCAATTGGAACTGACCTCTAATGAGGCCGTCAAGCAAGCCGTTATGGCCGGGCTCGGCTACAGCATCATGCCCTTGATCGGGATCCGGAACGAGATCGAGCAGGGCTTTTTGGAGATCGTTCCGGCTCCAGGCTTACCGGTGGAGACCTATTGGAACCTTATATGGCTTTCGGAGAAAAAGCTAAGTCCTGTGGCTGAGGCTTATCTCGATTACATCCGAACCCAAAAGGCTGCTTTGATCGACATCTTACTTCCTCGAACGGGGCAGTAGGGGCGAACCTTCCTATCATCTAACTATCAACGGAAGGGAGCTTTCATTACGGCGGCTTCGTATCCGAACGGTGTAATGACCTTGAGGAACATTGCGGAGGGAAAAAGAAAGGCTTTTGGGCTCATTCCATTTTTGCACCTGCTGTCCTTTCAGATTTAGGAGGCGTACTGCTCGAATATAGGGACGCCCGCGCCCTGGGAAGGAAAGGCGGAACCGATCCTCGGCAGGATTGGGGAACAAGGA
>CAZIDL010000073.1:0-10332 GCA_964537825.1 uncultured Weeksellaceae bacterium | reverse complement strand
TGAAGGTCCTGACCGATGGCTTCACTGAAGCTCATCAGAAGGCAAGCCGAAAACCCGATGAAAAATGACTTCTTCATGGCCCTATCCATGTCTTCCAAGTTAGGCAATTTTAAGAGAGGCAAAGGGATATGAAGTTCAAAGGTTGAGCGGGGCCGGAGCATTTAGGAACTGAGGAGTCGGTCATTTTCCATGGCCTGAGGGGGATCGGATCGACCCTGGAGTTAGAGGCGGAATTGCAGCACAGCTCGTACCTTTGCAGCGATGGAAGAGTTCATGTTCCAAAGCGGGAAGATGCCGGTCGTAATAGCGGTCGTGCTCTTGATCCTGATCAGCATCTTCGTTGTGCTGATCGTCATGGAACGGAGACTGGCCCGCATGGAAAAGGAACTCGATCGGAACGGAACGGAAGAACAGAAGAGCGAGAACGGTCCATGAAGCGTTCGCAGATCATCGCCCTCGTCATCATCGCCATCGCTCTGGGCGCTATCATCACATCAGTAGCGGATTCCAGCTCCTATGCCAGCTTCGAAGAGGCCTTTTCCAACAAAGGGACCGAATATCACGTCGTGGGCGAACTGGACCGGAGCAAGGACATCGACTACGACCCGGAGGAGAACCCGAACGTGATGAGCTTCTACATGAAGGACCGCGAAGGGACCCGAAAGAAGGTCGTCCTCAACCGGAGCAAACCGAACGACTTCGAACGCTCGGAGAAGATCGTCCTCATCGGCTCGGCCAAAGAGGACGCTTTCTACGCGACGGATATCCTTCTGAAATGCCCCTCCAAGTACGAGGATGAAAAAGAATTACGGAAAAGGGAGCAAAAGGCCGCCCGTCAGGAAAAGCCCTAGCTCAAGCTCTTAGCGCTGCCCGCCGATGGAATACACGGGTGAACACCTTGCGATCGGAATGCTGGGGCGGGCATGTGTGGCCATCGCATTCGCCAGCGGCCTGCTCGCGCTCCTCGCTTACGTCTTCGCCGCCCGTAGGAACGGCGCACCGGACGATCGGTTCATGAAGCTTGGTCGCCAAGCCTTCCGCGTTCATTCCGTCGCCCTGCTCGGCGTGATCGGATGCCTCTTCACCATCATCATCCAGGGGTACTACGAATACCACTACGCCTGGAAGCACATCAGCAACGACCTCCCGCTGCAATACGTATTTTCGGCCTTCTGGGAAGGCCAGGAAGGGAGTTTCCTGCTCTGGGGTTTCTGGCAGGTCGTGCTCGGCAACATCCTCATCTTTTCGGTACGAAATTGGGAAGGACCGGTCATGGCCGTCATGGCGACCGTGCAGGTCTTCATCACCTCGATGCTCCTCGGCATTTACTTTTTCGGGCATAAGGTCGGCAGCGACCCCTTCCTCCTGATCCGGGAACTCCCTCAGAACCTCGGGGCGTCCTGGACCCAGAACCCTAACTACCTGCAGGACTTCTCCGAGCTTCAGGACGGACAGGGATTGGCCCCGCTCCTTCGCAATTATTGGATGACGATCCATCCCCCTACCCTCTTCCTCGGCTTTGCCAGCACATCCATTCCGTTCGCCTATGCCATCGCAGGGCTTTGGCGGCGTGACTTCAGCGGTTGGTTGCGGCCTGCTCTTCCCTGGACCTTCTTCGGCATCGGGATCCTGGGCGCCGGGATCCTGATGGGGGGTGCCTGGGCTTACGAAGCCCTTAGCTTCGGTGGATTCTGGGCCTGGGACCCGGTGGAGAACGCTTCGCTCGTCCCCTGGATCATGCTCCTGGGAGCAGGACACCTTATGCTGATCAACCGGAAGCGCCAAAGCTCCCTCTTCACGACCTTCCTCCTCACCCTCTCGAGCTTCCTCCTCGTCCTCTATTCCACCTTCCTTACCCGGAGCGGGGTTCTAGGTGATTCTTCGGTCCACTCCTTCACCGAGGATGGCATGTTGGCCCACCTTCTCCTCTTCCTCCTCTTCTTTACCGGCCTTTCCGTCCTTTTCCTTCTGAAAGCCGGCAGGGAACGCTGGAGCTACGCGGGGCTTTCCGTCCTCCTGTTCGCGATCGCCCTTCCGATCGGAAAAAGCACGATCGGTATCGTCCTCTTCCTCCTCCTATCCATCATCTTTCTCGTTCGCGCCTATCAGACTTCGTTCAGCCAGCCTGAAGAGGAAGAGGAAAAGCTTTGGTCGCGCGAGTTCTGGGTCTTTATCGGCTCCCTCGTGCTCCTGCTCAGTGCCCTTCAGATCACGATCTCCACCTCCAAACCGGTCATGAACCTGCTCGCCGGACCTTTCTCCGGCCTTTTCAGCTCACTCCACGAAATGACCGGATGGAACATGTTCCAAAGCTTGGCTCAGGGAGAGCTGGCCCCACCGTCGGACGTGATCCATCACTACAATTCCTGGCAGGTACCCTTCGCTTTCCTCGTAAGCATGCTCGCAGCCGTGGGGCAGTTCCTTCGCTACGGGAACACCGAACCGAAACGCTTCTTCAAGCGCATCGGCCTCTCCTTCTTCGGATCCTTGCTCTTGGCGGTCCTGGTGGCCCTCTTTTTCGGAATGGGCTGGAAGAATTACAGCCTGCTCGCCCTCCTCTTCGCTTCGACCTTCACGGTGCTCGCCAATCTGGACTATTGGATCCGGATGCTGCGGGGCCGTTTCGACCAGGCAGGTCCTTCGATCGCTCACCTGGGCTTTGGCCTCATCATGCTCGGCGCACTGATCAGCCAGTCCCAAAGCGAGAAGATCTCGGTGAACCGCTCAGGGTTCGACATTAAAACCCTGAGCGAGGACTTCGAGAACGATAAGGACATGATCCTTTTCAAAGGGGATACGGTGCGCATGGGGGACCACTTCGTACATTATAACGGGAAGGATCGGGGCGATGTACGGGTAAGGTACGACATCGAGTTCTTCGCTACCCGGAACCGCTACTACCAGCAAGGTGCCATCGTAACCCATCGCGGCGGGATGTTCCGCGCTAAGAAGGGCCATCAGGCCTCGGACCGTTTTCTCAAGGACCGGTCGAAATACTGGGAACGCCTTCCCGATCCAAGTGAAAAGCAGAAAGAGCGAGCGGAAGGTTGGAAAAGTGCCAAACCCGGCGAGAAACGTTTCGAGCTCCGTCCCCGCATTCAGTTGAACCAGGATATGGGGAACGTTCCGGAGCCGGACACGCGTCGCTCCCTGAGCCGGGACATCTACACTCATATCCGCTATGCCGAATTGAAAGAGCAGGAAAAGACGCAGGACGGGTACGAGAAAGCCCAACACACGGTGGAGCACGGCGATACCATCCCTGCTTCATCAGCCCTCGTCCGGTTCCAGGGACTTCGCTCCGTTGACAGCCTAGAAAAGCACGGGCTGGATGCGAACGATATCGCTGCTAAAGCCATCATCGAGGTCACCACCAGAAAGAACGAAGAATACCGGGCGGAGCCGCTTTACATCGTCCGCGACTCGAGCTATCGGGTTCCCCACAAGGACTCGATCCCGGCGGCCGGCCTCCGTTTCTCCATCGACCGGATCCACCCTCAAAAAGGGAAAGTGGATATCACGATCGAAGAAAAGGCGGATAATTCCCGGGAATTCATCGTGCTTCAGGCCATCGTCTTCCCCATGATCAACATCCTGTGGACAGGCTGCATCCTGATGGTCGTCGGCTCCTTTTTGGCGGTCAGGAACCGCATCCGGAAACGGAAGGGGAACAGCACGAGAAAGCGCTCCGATAAGACGGAAGAAGAAGCCGAAGCAGTGACCCATTGAACTAAGGGAGCTTTTTCCTCGTTGAATAAGAGGAACCAAGTTCAGTGATCATGATACGCCGCGCCTTTCTCTTCCTCAGTCTTTTCGCCTTGCCGTTCATTCTGCATGCCCAAATTCGCTCCTACGAGGTCACGGATCGTACGGAGCTTCATACCAGCAGTCCTTATGACCTAGCTTGGGATGGGAAGAAGCTTTGGCTGAGCCATGACGAAGGGCTGATCAGTGCCATCCATCCGCAAACAGGGAAAGTTCTGGAACGGATCGACACCGAGATGAGCGAACTCAGGGGACTTGCTTATGATGGAAAGGACCTTTGGGCTGCAGAGACCGACTCCGCCCGCCTTCATCAACTCGAACCCAACAGCGGACGCACCCGAGAAAGCCACCCCTCTCCTGCTGAAGGCCCAAGCCGCCCCAACGGGCTCGCCTGGGATGGAGAGCAGATCTGGAACAACGATACGCGGACCGTTTACTGCGGAACGGATAGCGAGGACGCCACTTACCATTTCGATCCGGATAGCAAGGAGAAAAAGCGTTTCAAAGGAGCACAGGACTGTCCCTTCGGAGCAGCCTTTGGAGGCGGTTATCTCTGGGTAGGCGAGAACAGCGAGCAGCGTATCTACATGTTGGATACGAGCAACGGAGCGATCCTGGACTCCATCGCAGCCCCTGCTCCCTTTGTGAACGGATTGGCCTATGGGAACGGCGGACTATGGATGAGCAGCAACGGAGAAGGGAAGGGCAAGTTGTACCGGATCGAGCTGGAGCTCGAGGATGAGCCCCTAGCCACCGAAGATGCGGTCAAAGCCCACACGAAAACCTCCTTTTTCTACCCGAACCCTGCAGAAAGCTTCGTGCAGATCGATCTGCCTAAGCAGGCGCCCAAGGGTGAAAAACAGGTGGCGCTTTATGGCCCGAACGGAAAGCGGATCCTGGTACGAAGCCTTAGTGGGAGCAAACAAAGGCTCGAACTACCCGAGCTTTCCGCAGGGATCCACTATCTCAGGATATTGAACGATGGGAAGGAATGGCGCTCCAAACCCCTTCTCATCGCTCAATAAAGAATTTTAACAGCTTCATGCGTGATCAAAAAGGGCTTTTGTGAGAACTTTGAAGGCGCGGCACTTGTTTGAAAAGCCCAAGAATGGAAGCACCCAGTGAGCGCGACGGCCTTTTCCGATGGAGCATGGCCCGTGGCATGGCCATACGGGTGATCATGCTCTTCTGCCTGATGCTCTTGGTGGTCCAACCCTGGAAGCTACCCATCGAAGGGCTGAAAGCGCCCTTCATCATCGAAGTGACCCGAGGGGTACTGGGCGCTCCGGCGAACGAGGAGGAGACCAAAGAGAACGTGGACGAGAAGATCCAGAACCCATCCAGCATTTCCGTTCGCCCACAGAACGGGATCGGAGAGCTGTATCTTGACAGCCGGACCATGCATCATCCCTCCCCTTTCTTCGAAGTTCCAACACCCCCTCCCCAAGGCTGATCTTCCTTTTTCATCCGGATCTCGAGCTCCATTGATCAAAGGAGGAGATCGAGCGATCGCATCACGGGGATCGATGTGAGCGATCCCCAGAGAACTATGCCACCATCGTGGAACTTCAAGAACTTATGCCATGTCCAAGAAAGATCCATTTGCATTCGCCAAGAACCTGAAACACGATCTTCCATCCAGCATCATTGTATTTCTCGTAGCTGTTCCGCTCTGTCTTGGGATAGCCGCCGCATCCGAAGTGCCCCTTATCTCCGGCCTGCTCGCCGGTATGGTCGGAGGGATCATCGTCACCCTCATCAGTGGCTCTTCCCTCGGCGTGAGCGGCCCCGCCGCAGGCCTCGTCGCCATCGTGCTCGCAGCTCAGGACAAGCTCGGCGGGATCGAGTTCTTCTTCATCGCAACCGCCGTTGCAGGCATTATCCAGGCCATCCTGGGACTGCTCAGAGGCGGGATCATCGCCTATTATTTCCCCAACTCCGTCATCAAGGGGATGCTCGCTGGTATCGGGATCATCATCATCATGAAGATGATCCCGGACGCATTCGGCTTCCTCGAGAAGAACGGATATCAAACGCAGGAACACAAAGTGGAAAGAGGCGAACTGATCGGCGGGGACACGCTCGAACTGCGCCCGTCCGCATCAGGAGATGCTGTGCACGCAGCCCTTCATTTCGATAAGCTCACGAACCTCGAAAAAGAAGAGAAGGAAAAACGCGGGGCTGCGGCCGGTCATTTCGTTACCGCTGCCCACATCGATGTCAAGACCACGGACGGGAAGCATTTCGAGGCGATGCCCTCCTATGTGATCAAAGGGGATCCGGGCCACGGGGAAAGCCATATCGACAGCATCCCGGAACTCGGGCTCCGCTTCAAGATCACGGAACTCCATCCTGAAGAGAACAAGGTGAGCTTCCAGATCAGCGAGAAGAAAGCCTACAAGCAACTGGGTCTCGCTGCGGGCTTCAAAAAGTTCAAGAGCAGCTTCAATCCGGCCTCGCTGATCGTGGCGATCGTGGGGCTGCTGATCCTGATCCTTTGGGAACAGCCCTTCATGAAACGGAAGCGGATCTTTCAATTGGTCCAAGGTCCCTTGGTGGCAGTGATCGCGGGCATCCTTTTGAACATCTGGTTCGGCTCGATGGAAGGGCTCAACCTTCGAGCGGCCCACCTGGTGAGCGTACCCAACACCGGTTCAATCACCGGATTCTTCGGAGCGTTCCCCGCACCGAGCTGGGGGAAGATCCCGGAAGCCCTCATGATGCCCCAACTCTACATCACCGCCCTGACGATCGCGGTGGTAGCGAGCCTCGAAACGCTCCTCTGTGTGGAGGCGACGGATAAACTCGACCCATGGAAGCGGGTAACGCCGACGAACCGCGAACTCTATGCGCAGGGGGCAGGGAACTTCGTGTCCGGACTGATCGGCGGACTTCCGATCACGCAGGTGATCGTCCGCAGTTCCACGAACATCCAATCGGGTGCTCGCACGAAAAGCTCCGCCTTCACGCACGGATTGCTCCTCTTCTTCGGGACCATGCTGATCCCGGGCGTGCTCAACATGATCCCGATGGCGAGCCTGGCGGCCATCCTCTTCGTGGTCGGCTTCAAACTGGCCAAACCAGCCATCTGGAAGGAACAGTACAAAGCCGGGCTCTATCAGTTCCTTCCCTTCGTGGTCACGATCCTCGGCATCGTGATCTTCGACCTGCTGATCGGCATCGGCTTCGGTGTGATCCTGGCGATCTTCTTCATCCTGAGCAACAACCTGCGGAACGCTTACCGCTCCCACGTTTCCGAGGATGAAGAACATCATAGCGTTCGGATCGAATTGGCCGAGGATGTGAGCTTCCTGAACAAGGCCGCCATCCAGGAAACGCTCAAGAACATCCCTGATGGCTACCACGTGATGATCGATGCCTCGGACACGCGTTTTATGCACTCCGACGTCTACGACATCATCCACGACTTCGAGAAGAACGCTGAAACGCGGAACATCACCGTCGAGTTCAAAGAGCCCTCGCGGACGGCCGAAAAAACGGACGTCGCACTTTTCAACGAACGCATGAGGGAAAAGCAGAAAGAACTCGACCAAAAGAGGTCATAAGAGGCTCGACAGTAAGGGCAGGGTCGAAGGAAGCTTTCGTATCTTGGCAATATGGCCCGAACGGCTTTCCTTACGATCCTGCTCTTCCTGTCAGGCTTTTCCACGCTAGCCTTCGGACAGGAAGGGATGAAAGCCTTTGAACAAGGTTATGAGGCCCATCGCAACAAGGACTATGAAAAAGCCCTTCGGTTTTACGATCGGGCGATCGAGCTGAACGACACGCTGGACCGGGCCTATTTCAATCGGGCTTCCGTGCGGATCGCCCTGAAGCGATACGAAAAGGCGAAGGAAGACCTGGATCGCACCCTGGAGCTCGATCCCGAATACGTCCCGGCCTATTACAACCGGGCGAACCTCCATAGCGAACAAGGGAACTACCAGAAGGCTCATTCCGACCTGAACGCCACCCTGGAGCTGAAACCCGACCATCGGCAAGCCTTGCTGTTACGCGGGCAAGTGCGCCAGCATCTGGGCAAGGGCCAAGCAGGCTGTAGCGATCTGAAGAAGGCCCGCGAACTCGGGGTGAAAAAAGCCTCCCGCTACCTGGAGCGTTATTGCAGTGGTCCGGGGCCACTGGATCTGGAGGCGCGATGGCCGAAAAGGGACGAGTGGAAAGTGATCCACCGCAACGAAACGGAGCGGCAAAAGCGGATCGAACTGGTCCCGAAAGGGGAGGATGCCAAGGAATGGCAGCATTTAGGGAACCTCACCGCCCTCAAGTTCGTGCAGGGCATCCCGATGGACACGGCCCGCTTTCTGCTCACCAAGCAGACGGAGGGGAAATGCAAGAAGGTCCGGAGCCGCACCCTCGAGAAGCGCGACCAAGGACCAGATAGCTACATCTTCTTCGAGCTGAACTGCAAGGCGCACATCAACACCCGGGAACCCGAGACCCAGCTTTGGTATGTGGAACAGGGGCGCCGCCACCTCTACGCTTACTTCGTGGCCGTCCGGAAAAAACGGATGAACCGTAAGGAACGGAAGAAGTGGATGGACTTCTTTCGTTGAACGTAGTCCTCACCAAGGCTTCTTGATCGATAAAGCCCCTCTCTGCGCAAACGCCGCGTTACTACATCCCCTTGTTGGCCGTTACAGGTGGAATCCACCGCTCCTCGTGTCCCTGGCGTCCCTTGCGGTTGAAAAAGCCAAGCCCTCAAGCTTCTTTTAACCCCCTAGCCCTTTCCTGACCAAGCTTTAACCGCCAGGAACGCGAAGAGCGCGAGAAAGGTACCAACGCTCACCCCATCTTCCCCACCCAATCCCCGTCCAAGGTCCAAAAACCCGCCGTCGCATCCGCACTCAGGCAAGAATGGACGGGAAGAACAGCGAGCGTTTCCCCGACTTCCTTTTCCCGGAAGAGCTCCGGCGATGCACGGATCACCCCGTGCTCTTGCGACAAACGTTTCACCCAAGCGCCTTCATAAGGAGTACCCCACCCCTTCCCTTCCCAAGGTGCCGGAAGGCCGAAAAAAGGCGTGCCGTCCTCCATATAGAGCCGATCGAGGGAAAGGTGGACCGCCCCACCGTACACCACCAACTCGGAACGGTCTGCATGCTTCGCCACGATCGGGCATTCGAGGCAATAAGCGATGTCATCGACCCGGCAACTCCCGATCTCCGCCTGCATCAGGTCGAAGAAGACGAAATTGCCCGGCCGCAATTCATCCGCTCCATCGAACCCCTCCATCCGTGATGCAGTGGGCGTATCGCCGATGGATAGGAGGGGCCTGTGGGAGCGATAACGTTCCTTCACGGGGAGCACCGAAGCCATGGCCCGCTCATGGACCTCCTGGATCCCATCATCCCCGCGGGCTCGATAACTGTGACCGCTATGGGTCAAGAAGCCTTCGAAATGGAGCTTTTCGCAACGGTCCAGGGTCTCTACAGCTCGGTCCAACAGATCGGTGCGGGCCGGATCGAAGCCGCTTCGACGGTCCCCGCTTTCCAACTCCACCATGACCCCAGCCGGAGCTGTGAGCTTCCGGTCGATCGCTTCCAGAGGGGTTCCCTCACTAGCCGTGAATCGAACGTTGGCCCGCTCGGCCAAAGCGGACATCGCAGCAACAGCCCGGGGATCCATCGGGAACGCGATGGTCTGGTCGGTCCATCCCCATTCCAGGAAATATTCCGCCATGCGAAGGGAAGAGACCGTGACTGCCTCCACGCCCGCTTCCCGGAACCATTCCCCGATCGGTCCCGACTGATGGGTCTTGAAGTGGGGCCGGAATAAAAGCCCGACATCGCTGGCCTTTCCGACCATCCAGCGAATAAGGTAACGGACCTTTTCTTCGTCGATCCAGGCGCGGGGTCCTTTCGCATCCATAAGGCAACAGTTCTCCGGCAACGGTAACCCGTTGGGATCCGTTCGATGAGGGAGGGAAATTCGAGGCGAAGGTCAGAAGTTCCTGCTGACCTATAACTCCGAGCGGATATTCTATCTTTAAAGAACAGAAGCATCGACCCTTATGCGCAAGCAGCGAATAAGCACATCAAAGCGAGCGCAGAAGGAGCTTTAAGACCCTTCGTCAGGACCCGAGGACCTTACGAAGCAGCAAGGAAGAGCAATAGCAATGGAGTCGGGATCAACGGGACGGATCATCGGGGTCGGTTTTCAGAAGACCGGCACTTCATCGCTCCGCGAAGCGCTCAGGATATTGGGCTATCGGGTGCGCGACGGAGGATTTGAGCTTTTACCAGCCGCCATCGACCGCAACCGGGAACGCTTATTAAAAGCACTCGAACCTTACGACGCGGTGGAAGACAACCCCTGGCCGGTCCTTTTCAGGGAACTGGACGAATGGTGTCCCGGTAGCAAGTTCATCCTCACAGTACGGAACGGAGCGGAATGGTTGGATAGCGTTTCCCGACACATCGGGGACCTTCGAAGCCCCATGCACGAATGGATCTACGGGGTCGGAAAAGGACTTCCGAAGGAATGCCCTGAGAACACCCTCAACGTTTACCAGCAGCACAACGAGGCCGTGCGGGAATATTTCAAGGA
>CAZIDL010000072.1:0-10335 GCA_964537825.1 uncultured Weeksellaceae bacterium | reverse complement strand
GTGAACGCGTTCAAGTTCTATATGGACGGGGCCCTCGGGTCTCGGGGAGCACTCCTGCTCGAGCCTTACTCCGATATCATCGAAAAGATGGAATACGGGGTCCAGAAGCATTCGAAGGAATGGTTCCAAGGATGGGCCGAACGGATCGCTGAAAGCCCTTTCCAGATGGCCACTCACTGCATCGGAGATAGTGCCAACCGTCTCGTGCTTGACGTCTATAGCGATGTGCTGGAGCCCGGGAACGATAAGCGGTGGCGTATCGAGCATGCACAAGTGGTGCATCCGAAGGATCTTGGCAAGTTCGGGAAATACAGCGTGATCCCTTCTGTACAGCCCACGCACGCCACGACCGATATGGATTGGGCCGAGGATCGGCTCGGAGCGGAACGCCTTGAACATGCTTACGCTTACAAGGAGCTTTTGGAACAGAACGGATTGATCGCACTCGGTACGGATTTCCCGGTGGAGGACATCGATCCGATGGAGACCTTCTATGCTGCTGTGGCCCGGAAGAACGAGCAAGGGGAGCCGGAAGGAGCTTTTATGCCCGATCAGGCCCTGACCCGGCGTCAGACCTTAAAGGGGATGACCATTTGGGCCGCGATGGCAGCCAAAGAGGAGAAAAGCCGAGGAACCCTTGAAAAGGGGAAGATGGCTGACTTTACGGTCGTGGGACCTGATCTGGAAAAGGTCCCGATGGAGGAGGTGCGGACCGAGGAGCAAGTGATCGCGACCTTTATCGGGGGAGCGTGCGTGCACGGGGAAGAGGAATTCTAAGGGCAGGTCCCTTTTCCTTCTTGTCCATCGGTTCGAACGGCTATGGTCGCGGTGATAGCGGACCGATCCCCGAGGTTGACTTCCGCTAGGGGTCTGGCAGCATACGGTCCGCGCCCTCAGCGTTCACTGCGTTTTTCGACAGGTCCGCTCCCTTTCATCCTGCGCTCGATCCCCCATATTTGAGCTTCCGAACTCAAGCTCAAAAGGATGCGCAGTCTTTTCGAAAAGCGTCCCAGCACCCGTCCGCAATGGATCGCCAGCATCGTGCTGATCCTTTTGGTCCCATTGGTCCTGATCCTTATGGATCGACCGGTGATCTGCACCTGCGGTTTCGTGAAGTTCTGGCAGGGGGATGTCTTCTCCCCTCAGGTCTCGCAGCACCTCTTCGACTGGTACGTCTTCAGCCACATCATCCACGGTTTTCTTTTCTACATGATCGCACGCTTCCTTTTCCCCAGGCGCTCGGTGCTTTTCTGGGCCATCCTGGCGATCATCGTGGAAGGGGCCTGGGAGGTCGTGGAGAACACCCCCTTCGTGATCGACTATTACCGGGATAATACCATGTCCACGGAATTCGTGGGTGATACGGTCATCAACTCGACGATGGACCTTTTGGCCATGGTCTTCGGCTTCATCATGGCACGTAAGCAACCGGTCTGGCTAACGATCGTGCTTTTTCTCGGCTTCGAAGCGATGACCCTTTACGTGATCCGCGATGGGTTCCTTCTCAACGTTCTCATGCTCCTTTATCCGATCGAGGCGATCAAAGAGTGGCAGATGAATGCAGCGGGAATGATCCCGGTCCTTTTTTGACCCCCGTTCTAAGGGAGGGAGGTTCAAGCCCGGCCAGGCCCCTCCGAGCTAGGGGTTCGTGCAGGGCAATTTCCCATTGGATTATGCAAGTAACCTTTTTTTGGTCTATTTCATTATAAGGGCCCTTAATACTGGCCATGATGCTCATTTGGGACCGTACGAAGCTCCTCGAGGACTACGGGAGCAAGAAAAGGCCGCTGTGGATAAGGCGAGCACGGAGATCAGCATGTTACGGAAGCTGATCGTTCAGAAAGAGACCCGAGGTCAGTTCAAAGAGATTCAAAAACTGATCATAAACTGACCAAAGAATTCAGCAAAAAATTCTCTTTTAGCTAAAAGGTTTAAGAAGGAAAGGGAGGGGTTTTGATACCTCGAGGGGATATTAGCTCATTCGATCAAAAGCGGCTTTTACCCGAGAACTGTTTCCGCGGGCGTTTCCCTTTCTTTCCTTGCTCTTTCCCGTTCCCGTTCTTCCGCTTATGGAAGGGTCTTTTGCCGTTCTTGCCGAACGCTTTTTTGGCTTTTTTGGGAGTTTCAGGGGACTGATTCAGATCCTTCTCGCTCGCTTTTCCCATTTTCCTGAGCTCTTCTTCCAGGAGTTTAGCGATGAGTTCCTCTTTGGAGAGGTCTTTGAAACGCTCCAGGGCTTTATCGAGAAGAACGGGGTCCGCTCCTCGCTCCCCATCGTTGCGGACCTGCTCGGTCCAGTTCTCTACGCGTTTTTCTTGGATATCCCTAAAATTCGGTACGGGGACGTGGTCGAAGCGGATCCCGAGGCTTTTTTCGGCCCTTTTGAGCTTGTCTTGATCGCGGTTATCGAGAAGGAGGATCGAGGTGCCTTTCTTCCCTGCTCGTGCTGTTCGTCCGCTTCGATGGGTGTAGAAAGCGATCTCTTCCGGAAGTTCGAATTGGAAAACGTGGGTGAGGTCGTTCACGTCGATCCCTCTTGCAGCCACGTCGGTCGCTACCAACAATTGAAGCTCGTTCGAGCGAAAGCGTTCCATCACGCGATCCCGCTGTCCCTGCGAAAGGTCTCCGCTCAAGGCGTCCGCCCGATACCCCTTCTTCCCGAGTTTGCTTGCCATGTCCCGCGTTTCCCTGCGCGTTCTGCAAAAGACCAGGGCCCTCATATAGGGTTCCTTGTCGACGAAACGGGACAAGGCTTCTGCCCGATCGGAAGGTTTGACGAGGGCATAACGGTGCTCGATGTCCTCGTTCACCTCGTGCTTGCTTTGGCCGTGGACCTCGATGGGGTCCCTCATGTACTTTTTCACGATCTTCCGGATCGGCGGGGGCATTGTGGCTGAGAAAAGCCAGGTCCTTTTTGCGTCGGGAGTATAGGAGAGGATCCGGTCGAGTTCGTCCTTGAACCCCATATCGAGCATTTCATCAGCCTCGTCGAGGACGAGCCAACGGAGGTCTTGCAGATCCACCGCCCCTCGTTCGATCAGGTCGATCAAGCGTCCTGGGGTGGCGATGAGAATGTGTTGGGGCTTTCGAAGAGCTTTGATCTGCTCGGAGATGCTGGCACCTCCATAGACAGGGAGGAAGCTCACCCGTTCCTGGAATTCGTTCAGGGCTTGGAGCTGTTCCCCTGTTTGGCGACATAGCTCACGCGTGGGGGCAAGGATGAGGGCTTGCGTGCTTTGATCGGAAGGATCGATGCGTTGAAGGAGGGGAAGTCCGAACGCAGCGGTTTTACCCGTGCCCGTTTGGGCGAGTCCGATCAGATCCCGGTCCTCGTTGATAAGGGGATGGATGGCTTCCTGTTGGATGGCGCTCGGGCTTTCGAAGCCGAGCTTTTGGATGGCCTTCAGAAGGGGGCTGGATAGTCCTGCATCTTCAAAGGTCTTGCGTGTGGCTTCCGTATTCATTCTGCAAAGTTCCGGGGAATGATGCGGGATCGTGCGATCTTTAAGGGGTTTTCTTGGGTTGATGGGATGGCAAGAAGGGAATTTCGCCCCTCACTTTAGGGCAAGGATGGGGTCTTGGGTTGTCGAGGGATTGCTTTTTGCTCCTTTGAAGTTCTGCCGATACGCACGCTCAACCGATCCTCTTATCTTTAAAAAGCGGTATGCTTCCCATCCAAAAGTTCGCCCGATATGAGCAAGGAACCCACGCGCCTCTTCGATATTCCTGAACATCAACGCGAGCATTTTCCGCAAGAGGACGCTCTTGCTTTCAAGTTCGATGGGGAATGGGTCACCTGGTCCACGGATGAGTTCATCGATCAGGCGGATCGGATGAGCAAGGGGTTGATCGCGCTCGGGATCGATCCCGGGGATAAGGTGGCGATCATCTCCAACAACCGCCCTGAATGGAACATCGTCGATATCGGGGCCCAGCAGGCCGGCGCGGTGGATGTTCCGATCTATCCGACCATCAGCGAAGAGGATCAGGCTTATATCTTCGATCATGCGGAGATCAAGCTTTGCTTCGTCTCCGATGAAGAGCTTTACCAGAAGGTCCTCAATATCCAGGATCAGATCCCCACCCTTCAGGGTATCTATTCCTTCGATCCACTCAAAGGGGTGAGTCATTGGACCCAGGTCCTCGAAGCGGGGAGGGATGTTGACATGGAAGAGGTGGAACGGATCAAGGGAGGGATCGGAGAGGACGACCTGGCCACGATGATATACACCTCCGGTACGACGGGAAGACCGAAGGGGGTGATGCTCTCGCACAAGAACCTGGTTTCCAACGTGAAGTCGTGCATTGAGCGCTTGCCGGTGGATCATACCGGCAATTCCCTGAGCTTCCTTCCCGCATCCCACGTTTACGAGCGGATGATCCATTATCTCTATATGTACACAGGGGTTTCCATCTATTTTGCCGAATCGATGGAGACGATCGGAGAGAACCTGAGGGAGGTGAAGCCGCAGGTTTTTACGGCCGTTCCCCGCTTATTGGAAAAGGTCTTCGACCGGATCATGGCCAAAGGGAACGAACAGAAAGGCATCAAGCGTGCGCTCTTTTTCTGGGCGGTCCGTTTGGGTGAGCAATACGAGCCGCGGGGAGGACACAGTGCTTGGTACAGGTTCAAGTTGGGCATCGCCCGAAAGCTCATTTTCAAAAAATGGTATGAGGCGATCGGCGGGAACGCCAAAGCGATCGCTTCAGGGAGTGCTCCGCTTCAACCCCGGCTCATCCGGATCTTTCTTGCTGCTGGCGTTCCGGTTATGGAAGGATACGGATTGACGGAGACCTCTCCGGTGATCGCTGTCAATTGTGAGAAGAACAATGGAGTAATGGTCGGGACGGTCGGTCGTCCGCTTTCGGACCAGGACGTTCGGATCGCTGATGACGGGGAGATCATCGTAAAGGGGCCGAACGTGATGATGGGTTATTACAAGAACGAAGAGGAGACCCGGAAGATGATCGATGAAGAGGGTTATCTCCACACCGGCGATATCGGGGAGCTCGTTAATGGAGAGTTCCTCAAGATCACGGACCGGAAAAAGCAAATGTTCAAGACCTCGGGCGGTAAGTATATCGCGCCGGGAAGGATGGAGAACAAGTTCAAGGAGTCCCCCTTCATCGAGCAGTTCATGGTGATCGGCGAAGGGCGAAAATTCCCCAGCGCTTTGGTCGTGCCTTCCTTCGAATACCTCAAGGATTGGTGCGAAAAGAAGGGGATCGCTTACACGAACGCGGAGGAAATGGTCAAGAACGAGCAGGTGCAGGAGCGGATCCGACAGGAGGTCGATGAGAAGAACAAGGCCTTTGGCCATTGGGAATGGATCAAACGCTTCGTCCTGATCTCCGACGAATGGAGTATCGAAGGAGGAGAGCTGACCCCCACGCTCAAGGTGAAGCGAAAGGAGGTCCAGGAGAAATACAGCGACCGGATCGAGGGGCTTTACAACGGCAATGAAGGGGTGGATACCGAAGCAGCGGGAAGTTGATTCATTTGAAGAAATGGTCAAGCGTATCCTGACTCACCCCTTTCCCTAGCTGTCCGACCCATTCTTTTTCTTTGAAGAAGAGGTGACGCGGTAGTCCCTTGATGGTGTCGAGATCCTTGCCCGCAATAGCGTCCACGAACGCGTTCAACCGCAGGATCTCTTCTTCTCCATAGCGCTTTGCATCGATCACGAAGAGGGGTTTTCGGTAACCGGCATTGTACGCGAACTTTTTGAGGTTCTCCGGATCGTAATTGCTGGACACCAGGAATAGCTGCATATCTTCTCGCAGGCTGTCCTTCTCGCAATAGTCGGGAAGGTCGTTGATGCAATGCACGCACCAAGTGGCCCAAAAAGCCACCCAAGCATTCCCGTTGGGGTCCATCAGCCCTTCCAATCGTTCCTTATCGATCTCATAGAGCTCCATTTCACCGGGCCCGTCCACCTCTTTTTGAGCGAAGCGAAAGGAACTGTCCGGTGGGTAGCGCATGCCCTCCTTCTCGGATCGGGACATCTCCGAGTAGTTGTTCTTCGTGCTGGGGGCCTTGACGATCGAGATGCAGGAACTGATCGATAACAGGAAGAGCAAGGCGACGAATGTTCGCTGGCGGATTCGGAGTCGGTATAGGTCAGGAAAAGTCCTCATCGATCCCACTCAATCGAAATAATGATCGAGGGTGTCGGAAAGGGCCTCGGGGCTGCTCATGGTCCCATTCAACTGAGCGGTCCATTTTTTCCCCTTGAAAAGGAAGTGCTGGGGCATTGCCTCCATGCTGTCCAATGGTTCCGGGACAATGGCTTCAGCGAAAGCGTGGATACGCCGGGTCAAGTCCTTTCCGTACCGTTCGGCATCGATCACGAAGACCGGTTTTCGATAACCGGTTCGGTAAACATATTTCTTGATGATCGGGGGATCGTAATTGGCCGCAATAAAAATGAGCTGCATGTTGGTCCTTGCACTGTCCTTCTCATGAAGCTTTTGCTTTTTCAGGTTCATCAAGTAATACGGACAGTCCGTGGCCCATAGGTAGACCCAGGTGTTCAAGGAGCTATCCATCAAGGTGAATAGCCTTTCTTCGTCGATCTCGTAGAGTTCGACCTCCTCGGCACTTCGATAGTCCCTTTCGGTGAATGTGACAGAGCTGTCCGAGGAGTAATGGAGCTGTTCCCTTTCTTCTTCGGACATCTTGGCGTAACTTGTCGAAGGAAGTTTCTGGATGGAAATGTTGCAGCTCCAAAGCGTGGTCATCAGTAATGAACACAGGAAAAGGCCCCTTAAGAGCAGGGTTCCCTTCAAAGGCTCATGGATCCTTAAATGTCCGACCTCTCTGTTATTGCTGCGGTCTTTCCTTCGTTCTTTCATGGAATCTTGGTTAATGGCATCATTAACTGAATGAAAAGGAGCTGCGGTCGGGTTCTCCCGACCGCAACTCCTTCCTTGCTCACCCTTCAAGTTCGGCTTCCAATTCCACTACGCCGAAGGGATATTCTTTCTCCTGGGAATAATCCACATCGTAGCTTCCTTCTCGAAGGATGATCCGCTCGTACCCAAGGGCTCTAGCAACTTCGGGGCTCAGCTCCCGGTCCTCTGGCACCAGGAACTCCTCCCCTTTGTTGTCTTCGTAAGTGTCCTCCTTGATGCCCCAAAGGATCTTGCCTTCCTCGGTAACGGAGACGTCGGCCAGTCCTTTTCCTTGACCGAGTTCAGGATCGGATTCAGCGACTTCTGTCCTGATGATCACGCAGATCCCTTTATCTCCACAGCAACCTTCTCCGTCATTGCAAGGATGGCACCTTGTTCCGAATATGATGGTGGTGGGATCATTCCCAATTGCTTTTAGGCCCCCATCTTTATTGGGTCCTGCCTCGCTTTGGGTCTTCTTGGTCGCTTGTTTCTCCTCGATCGCTTCTTTGGCCTCTTCCTCACAAGAGAAGAGGAATAGGGCCATCGCGAAGAATAGAATGCCTGAACGTTTCATAGCAACGAAATTTTGGTTTCACAATCGAAAGTTCATGCACATAACGTATCAAAATCCCAAAATCGGCAAAAAACAGTTTAAAAAATTGACAATCATCATTTTAATCTTTTTACCCCCGTTCGGGTGAAAATTCCCTTTTCAGATCCTTTAGAAGCTTTTGATAGCGCTTGTAGAGCTTCTCCTTCTTTTGGTTCACGTAGGGGGCGAGCTCCTTGATGCTGCGCAATCGTCGTTCTTCCATCTGTAGGACGATGTATCCGTATTTGTGCTTTTTCAAAGCCTGCTCCAGGGCAGCAAGCTCCTCCTTTCCCTCTTCATCCTCTGATGGTTCAGCATGAAGCGAGCTTTCCTCCCAGTTCTCTTCTTTTTTGGTGATCCTTTTCCCGTCCAACCACAAGTTCTTGAGCATGACCTTCAAATAAGGAAGGGACAATTCGATGGCCCCTCGAACACCCCAGGTATCCCAGGCCTTTACAAGGACTGAATGGACTTTGTCCTCAGCATCGTGCTCGCCCATCCCGAGCTTTTTTGCATAGCCCACCAATTCTTCCCTAAGTTGGCCGTAATGACAGTCCTTTCCCCTATTTGACAAAAAACGGGTATAATCGTCCATTATATGATAAAATAAGCGAAAAACGAATTTACCCCCTTGGAAGCTTCCAATATTGGATGGAACTGATAAAATTCACGCCGGAGCAAACTCCGCGATCTTCGGATCTGTTACCTTTCGGGTTCAGGTTGTGAAAAGCTCTCCGTGCCCTTTGTGCATTCTCCGTGTCCTCTGTTGTTCCATGTTCTGGTTGGAATTATGGATCCGATCTTTAACCACAGAGGGCACAAAGCAGGTGCACCTGCCTGCCCGGATGGGCAGGGAGCCCACAGAGGGGACGGAGTAAAGGAATATCCTAAATGAACGAACAGAAGATCAGAAAGGTCGCTGTCCTCGGCTCCGGCGTGATGGGGTCGAGGATCGCCTGCCATTTCGCCAATATCGGGCTGGAGGTCCTCCTCCTCGATATCGTCCCCGACGAACCCAACGAGAAGGAAAAGGCCAAAGGCCTCAGTACGGATGACCGTGTCGTCCGCGACCGGATCGCGAATGAATCCCTTCAGAACGCGCTCAAGAGCGATCCTTCCCCCATCTATAGCAGATCCTTTGCTGACCGGATCAGCACAGGCAACTTCGAGGACGACCTCGAAGGACTCCAGGACTGCGATTGGATCCTCGAAGCGATCATCGAGAAGCTGGAGATCAAGCAGGACCTCTTTTCCCGCGTGGAAGAGCATCGACCGCCCGGCACGATCATCAGCACCAACACCTCCGGTATTCCGATCCACATGATCGCGGAGGGGCGCTCCGAGGACTTCAAAAAGCATTTCTGCGGGACCCACTTCTTCAACCCACCCCGCTACCTCCGGCTCCTCGAGATCATTCCCGGTCCTGAGACCGATGAGGCGGTGCTCGACTTCCTCATGAGGTTCGGCCACCGAGAACTCGGCAAGGAGACGGTCCGTTGCAAGGACACTCCTGCCTTCATCGGGAACCGCATCGGGGTCTATTCGATCATGTCCCTCTTCCATTTGGTGGAAGATATGGGGATGACGGTCAACGAAGTGGACAAGCTCACGGGCCCTGTGCTGGGACGTCCCAAATCGGCCACTTTCCGGACCTGCGATGTCGTGGGGCTCGATACGCTGGTCCACGTGGCGGACGACCTCAAGAAGAACTGCCCCGAGGACGAAGGGAATGAGCGCTTCACGGTCCCTGATGCCGTCCGCAAGATGGTCGATGAGGGGATGCTCGGGAGCAAATCCGGCCAGGGCTTTTACAAGAAGGTGAAGGACGATCAGGGAAAGAGCCAGATCCTGGAACTGGATCTCGAAAACTTCGAGTATCAGGAAAAGAGCAAGGTCAGCTTCCCTTCCCTCGACGGGGCCATGCAGGCCGATACCCTCACGGATAGCGTCAAAGCGCTTTTCAAAGGGGATGACCGAGCCGGCGAGTTCACCCGCCGCTCCCTTCTCGATCTTTTTCAATACGCTTCGAAGCGGATCCCCGAGATCGCGGACCGCATCCATCAGGTCGATGACGCCATCCGGGCCGGCTTTGGCTGGAAGGCCGGCCCCTTCGAGCTCTGGGACATGATCGGAGTGAAAGAGGGGGTCGAGAAGATGAAGGAGCTCGGGCACGAACCGGCCGAATGGGTCCAAAAAATGCTGGATGCCGGGATCGATAGCTTTTACAAGCTGGAGGAAGGCGTCCGTTCCTATTATGACATCGAAAAAGGGCAGTACGAGAAGGTCCCCGGCTCCGACGAGCTTATCGTGCTTTCCCAGTTATCGGATGACAAGGTCGTGCTGAGCAACAGCGAGGCGACCGTCCACGACATCGGCGACGGCGTCCTCAACGTAGCCTTCCACAGTAAGATGAACACGATCGGAGGCGATGTGATGAAGGCCATCCAACAGGCCATCGATAAGGCCGAGGAGGACCCGAACTACGTCGGCGTCATGATCGGTAACGAAGGGGATAATTTCTCAGCCGGGGCCAACGTGGGAATGATCCTGATGATGGCGGCTGAACAGGATTTCGACGAGCTCGATATGGCCGTCCGCCAATTCCAACGCACCACCATGCGGATCCGCTACAGTTCCGTGCCGGTCGTCGTTGCCCCCCACAACCTCACGCTCGGGGGTGGCTGCGAGATCTGCATGCACGCGGACAAGGTCGTGGCTCATGCTGAGACCTATATCGGCCTCGTCGAATTCGGAGCTGGTCTGATCCCAGGCGGAGGCGGTACGAAGGAATTCGCTCTCCGCGCCTCCGACGATATGGAGAAGGGGGATATCCGCGTGAACACCCT
>CAZIDL010000071.1:0-10961 GCA_964537825.1 uncultured Weeksellaceae bacterium | reverse complement strand
ATGTGACGGGGTGGATTGTGCTTATTTGGTGATGCGAGACGTGAGTGAAAAAAAGCGGAGCGAACGCGAATTGAAAAGGCGAGAGACCGAATATCGGACGATCGTCGAAGGCATTCCGGAGAGCATCCATATGGTGGTTCCGATGGATCAGGAAGGAGATCGGATGAAAGTGGAATTCGTCAATGAGGAATTCCTCCGGCAAAGAGGATTGGCACGAGAGGATGTGATCGGAGCGGATCTATATACTTTTTTGGAGGAACGAGGAGGAGAAGGTCTTTACGAATACTATCGCAAAGCTTTTCAGGAGAAGCGGATCGTGGATTACACCGCTGAATTGAATTACGGAGAGGTGGATCAGGTCTACTATGCAAGGGCCATTCCCATTCTCGACGATCAAGGTCGTTGCATCCGTTTGATCATCATGTCACGTGAAGTGACCGAGGAAATGCGGATCCGACGTGAATTGGACCGTTTGGCCCTGATCGCTCGGGAGACCGACAATTTGGTGATCATTACTGATCCCAATGGGCTGGTCGAATGGGTGAACGATGCCTTCATCGATATCTCGGGTTATTTCCTGGAGGAATTGAGGGGAAAGAAACCCGGGGATCTTCTCCAAGGTCCTGGATCGGACCCTGAAGAGGTGGAAAAGATGCGAAAGGCCATAGCAGAAGAACGGAGTGAAGTTGTGGAATTGATCAATTACAACAAGGAAGGAAGCCCTTATTGGATCCGGATCCACCTTCAACCCATTCACGATCAGAAAGGCTCCCTGGAGGGATTTTTCTCCATACAGACCGATATGACGGAACGGCATCTGATGGAGGAACGGCTTCGTCGTAACGAGCGACGATTCCGTGTTTTGGTGGAGAACATCAACGAAGGGATCATCAGAATTGATGCGGAATACAACATTCGATTCATCAACGATCGCTTGCTGGAAATGGCCGGTTATAAACGTGAACAACTTCAAGGCCATAACCTGCTCGAACTCGTCAAACAGATGGATCCAGAAAATGAGGAACGGATCAAGGAAGTTTTTGAAAGCCGGAAAGAAGGGGATAAAGGTCAGAACGAGTTCGAGATCCGTAGCGTTCACGGGGAACGGATCCCGTTCTTGGTGAGTGGAACCCCTGTTTTCGACGAGGAAGGGGAATTCCAAGGGTCCATCGCCATTTTCACGAACCTTTCCGAACGCAAGGAAATGGAGCGAAAGGTTCTGAACGCTGTGATCCAGACCCAGGAAAGCGAACGCAAACGGTTTGCCCAGGACCTTCACGATGGGATCGGGCAGATCCTTTCAGCGGCGAAGATGCAGTTGCATTCCCTCGAGAACGCTTCCAGGGAAGATCTGAACGCGCATCTCCCCGAGTTGACCTCGATGATCGGGAACGCGATCGATGAGACCCGAACCATCACCCATGACCTGATGCCCAATGAGTTGCAGGATTATGGATTGATCCAGGCTGTGGAGAAGCTATTGGAGCGCTTCGGTGATGATATGCAGATCCGGTTCGAAACGCCGGATGTTGAGCTCCAATTATCGGAAGAGTTCCAGGTCGCCTGTTATAGGATCTTTCAAGAACTTTTGAACAACGTGATGAAACATTCTCAGGCGACCGAGTTGACCGTTGCGATAGGGTCGGATCATGACGGGGGTTTTTCTTTCCGGGTCGCGGACAATGGCAGAGGGTTCGATCCCAAACAGAGAAAAGGAGGGCGCGGCTCCATCAATATCCAACGGCGTGCAGAGCTCTTTGGGGGAAGGGTTGAATTTCATTCCCGACCCGGAGCAGGGACCGTTGTGGAAGGGAGGATCCCACCGCAATGAACTTCGGTTCTTAGCCTTCCAAAGACCGGTCTGCTTTCCCTATCTTTGCAGCTTGAAAAGGGAGCCATCAGAGCGATAGCATCATGAGCAGCGATAAAAGCGATAAAATAGGTCTCTTCTTTGGTTCCGATACGGGCGTTACAGAAGGGGTCGCGATGCGGATACAGGAATTGCTCGGAGAGGACCTCGTAGAAGTCCACGAGATCTTCGAGGTGAAGCCGGAGGATTTCCAACCGTACCAAAAACTGATCCTCGGCCTTTCAACTTGGCACGACGGTGAGCTTCAGAGCGATTGGGACGAGTTCTATGAATCCTTTACCGAGATCGACTTTTCCGGTAAGACCGTGGCCATATTCGGACTGGGCGATCAGTACGGTTATAGCATGTACTATTGCGATGGCATCGGGGTGCTCGGGCAGATCGTCAAGGATAATGGCGGCACGCTGATCGGGAAATGGCCAACGGAAGGATACGAACACGACGAATCCAAGGCTGAGCTCCCTGACGAGGAAATGTTCATGGGACTAGCACTCGACGAGGACAATCAAGAGGAGATGACCGATGAGCGCGTGGAAAAATGGGTCGAGCAGCTCAAGGAAGAGTTCGGCCTTGCTCAGGAGGCTTAGTTCTTATTCCTGGATCCCCTGAAGTTCTTTTTCAAGAAGCGTTAGTTCTTCCACTTTTTCATCCTGTTCGGAGGCTTGATATCCGGCCTTCAATTGGCCGATAAGCCGACGCACGATCGCAATGTTCCCACAAGGCTGGTAATAAGAAGGGTCCGCTTCTTTTTTGAGCTGCTTCAGGAAGGAATCGATCTCCTTTTTATTAAAGATGCCGCCTTTGCTGAACGGATTGATGTAAAAGAGCACATCACCTTCTTGTCCCAATTGAGCAAGAATATTGTACTCATCCATGTAAGCGAGGATGAAATGCTCGGGAAGATCGACCCCTCGCACAGGGATATCGAAGGCTTCTGCTAGCAAGAGATAAAGGATCCCTAAAGCCAATGGACTGCCGTCCCCGCTCTCCAGGAGAAGGTTGAGGTAATGGTTGCGGGGTGCCTGGGGATCCTTTTTGTTGCCTCTGAAGCCGTGGACCGTGTAGATCGTGTGGTTCAGAACCTTCACTTTCTCAAAAGCGGTGAGGTCCTCGTGGAGCTCCATCCAGGCATCCTTTTTGAGTTGGGCTATCACGCGGTCGATGCGGTCGCTGTCGAGCTCTGGATATTGATACCGGTTCACCCAGAGCACGCCTTCAAGAAGGTTCTTGGATCGCTCCTGAGCCCATCCGCGAAGCCCTTCTCGTACCTGTTCGAATTGGATCTGATGGATGATCGCTTCGACCCTTTGTTGGAAGAGAAACCCGAAGGAACGGTCCTCCCACGCAGATTCCAATTCCGGGATCGCCTCTTCGCCTTTGGCGACGAGCTCTTCCCGGATGCGGTCAAAGACCCGCTCATCGGGGTCGTCGATCAGTTCGATCAGCGAACGGAGCTTCGTTCTTTCCATCTTGCTGCTTCTACGTTCCTAACGTGCGAAGGTCAATCCCTGTTCCCGGATGCGGATCGTTCCAATACCCATTTTATCAAACGGTCCATGTTCTTTTCATGATCCGCACTAAAAGCTCCTGAATAACGGTTGGCGATGATCAAACAGATCGTAGCCGCTCGATGGCCGAGGGAGGAGGCCAGACCATAAAGAGCGGAACTCTCCATTTCGAAGTTCGTTACCCGCAGTCCACCGTGTTCGAAGTTCCGCAGCTCATCGTTGAAGGATGGGCGGGCGAGCGGAAGCCGTAACGCGCGACCCTGAAGCCCATAGAAACCGTGAGCGGTCACGGTGATGCCTTCTTGGGCATCCTCGAACTCCTGGCGAAGTTGTGGGTCGCATTCCACCACATAGGGGGAGGCAAATCCCCTTGGCCATTCGATCGATCCTTCGAGAGCTTCCCGGACGGCTCGTTCGCGCTCGGTCTCCAGGAAAGCATAGGCGTGCATCACACCATCGAGTCCGATGACCATCCTTGAGAAAAGGAAGCTGTCGATCGCGAGATCCTCTTGAAGCCCCCCTGAAGTCCCGATCCGTATCAATTCCAAAGTTGAAGGGGTGCCGAGGCCTTTTCTGCTTTTAAGGTCGAAGTTGACCAGGGCATCCAATTCGGTCACCACGATGTCGATGTTGTCCGTTCCGATGCCTGTGGAGAGAACGCTGAGCCGTTCCCCCTTGTAAGTTCCGGTCCGCGTAAAGAACTCTCGGTTACTGCGCTCCAGTTCGATATGATCGAAATGGGCGGCGATCTGGTCCACCCTTCCCGGATCGCCCACCAGAAAGATCCTTTCAGCGATGTCCTCCGGGAAAAGCCCCAGGTGATAGATGCTGCCGTCCTCGTTCAGGACCAATTCGGATGGAGCTGGATGTTTTTCGCCCTTGCTCAGCGTTCGCATACGGCTGAAAGTTAAAAAGATCCGCCGTGCTATCCCTTCTCGGATCTCGTACCTTCACGGGAGATGCCCGGAGAACAGCCAAAGAACGGAAGAGGGGCTCTATCATCTCCGACCGATCCGTATCAGCGCTATCACTACGCGGATGAGGAACCTGAGGGGATCGATCCCGAAGCCAACGAGGAAGCGGCTCCTTCTACTTCCTTTCTTGCCGTTCACCCCAAACGGATCGTGAACGAAGTCAAAAGTCCCGATATCGGCCGTTGTTATTCGCTCAATCCTTATCAAGGTTGCGAGCACGGTTGTATCTATTGTTATGCCCGGAACAGCCATCCCTATTGGGGCTATAGTGCAGGGTTGGATTTCGAACGAAAAGTGCTCGTTAAGGAATCGGCGCCCGAATTGTTGGAAGCCGAGCTGCGCGATCCGAAATGGGAAGTCCTGCCCGTGATGCTGGCCGGTAACACGGATCCCTACCAGCCGATCGAGCGATCAAAAGAGCTTACGCGGAAGGTCCTTCAGCTTTTCCTGCGATTCGGCCAACCCGTAAGCATCGTTACCAAGAACCGCCTTATCACGCGGGACATCGATATCCTCGCTCGCATGGCCGAAAAAGGGTTGGTCCATGTTAATGTTTCGCTCACTACGCTCGACGAAAACTTGAGACGGGTTCTCGAACCCCGCACCGCTTCCTGGAAGCTTCGTACGAAAGCGATAAGGGAATTGTCCGAAGTTGGCATTCCTGTACGGGGGCTTATCGCTCCTGTCATTCCCTCGCTTAACGGCAGTGAAATTCCAGAATTGGTCAGACAGGCCGCGGAAGCAGGGGTTCGGGATATGTCCTATTCCATGCTAAGGCTTAACGGTCAACTGTCGGAACTTTTCGAAGAATGGCTCGAAACCCATTATCCTGATCGCAAGGAGAAGGTCCTTCACCAGATAGCGGACCTTCATGGGGGTACGGTGAACGATAGCCGCTTCGGAACGCGTCTGAAAGGGGAAGGAGCATTGGCCTCCTCCCTGGCTAGCTTGTTCGGAATGGCCAAAAAGAAGCATTTGGGGAGCTCAGGGATGCCGCCTTTGGATAGGGAATGTTTCGATAACGGGCACGGGCGCCAGATGCAACTGTTCGGAAAAGGGTAGGGGTTCCCCTGCAGGATCCTTTCCTTTGCAGCCCATCAAAAGTGGACTCATGCGGACAATCGAGGAGCTTCAGGGCGAATTGCGCCGTTTGGACGGAAAAGGTTATAAGGCGTACAAGGACATCAAGGGGGAATACGATGCCGGCCCGTACCGCCTGATGATCGACCACGTCCAGGGCGACCCTTTTGCTGCCCCAAGCAGCGTTCGGATCCAGAAGGAACACGATATACCCGAATGGGCTTATTCGAGTCGAAGCCGCAACATTGCGCTCAGGGATCTTCTGGCAAGGTGTTTTTTCAAAGCCGTCCGAAAGCACGTAAAAGGGGATCGCGGCAGTGGGAAGAGCGGCGCTGTGTCCATCGATGCCCCCGGCCAGGAGGTATTGGACCGTACAGCTGTTCTGCTCGATGGACATCAGCTCGAGGTCCGTTTCAATGTTGCTCTCCCTGCTTTCGGGCGTAAGATCGCTGGTAAACAGGCAGCGGCCATCTTCGGTGAAGAGATCCCTGCTCTTGTGGATGATGCGCTCTATTTCGATGCTCTTTCTTCCAGGGATCTTGAAGAACACGTTAAGACGCGCGAGGATGCTGATGCCTTGCGTGAGCGCTTGCGGGAAGAAAGGGCCATCGCCTTCGTGGCCGATGGTTCCGTTTTGCCCCGATCGAGCGGGGTGGATCCGAGGCCGCTTAAGGATGCCGTTCCTTTTCGTTCTCCCGAGACGCTGCGGGAACGTTTCGAACTTCCGAACCGAAGCATCGAGGGGATGTTGGTCCCTGAAGGGATCAACCTTATCGTCGGAGGTGGCTATCACGGCAAATCCACCTTGCTAAATGCCATCGAGGCCGGTGTCTACGATCACATCCCCGGAGATGGCCGTGAATTCGTTGTTAGTGAGTCGAACGCTGTGAAGGTCCGGGCGGAGGATGGCCGCAGCATCGAGCGGGTGGACATTTCACCCTTCATCAACGAGCTTCCGCACGGGAAGGATACTACGGCCTTTAGTTCCGAGAACGCGAGCGGAAGTACCTCTCAGGCCGCTAATACTTTGGAAGCTTTGGAGGCAGGAGCCAGGACCCTTCTGATCGACGAGGACACGTCTGCTACCAACTTTATGATCCGCGATGAACGGATGCAGGAACTGGTCCCTAAGGATCAGGAGCCGATCACTCCTTACATCGACAAGGCGGAGCAGCTCTACCAGGAGAAAGGAGTGTCCACTTTGCTCGTAATAGGAGGGTCAGGGGCCTACTTCGATATCGCCGATCGCGTGATATGCATGTTGGAGTACGAGCCTCACGATCTGACCGATAGGGCGAAAAGCATCGCCGAACGAGAGCCCGATGAACGGAAGCGAGAGGGAGGGGAGGCCTTTGGAAGGATCCCTGAACGAACTCCGGTCCCGGAGTCCATCGATCCTTTCAAGGGCAAGAAGATGAAGCTGCGTGCGCATGGGACACGCGGGTTGCAGTTCGGTGTTCAGGACATTGACCTTTCTGCCGTGGAACAGTTGGTGGATCCATCTCAGACGAAGGCCATAGGAGCTGCCCTCGTTCTCGCTAAGGAGTATATGGACGGACGCTCGCTCGGAGCCGTTCTGGATGCTGTAGAGGCTGCTATTGAAGAAAAGGGGTGGGATGTGGTCGACAAGCGGAAGGTGGGTGACCATGCGGCTTTTCGCCGGATCGAACTCGCTGCTTCCCTGAATCGTTTGAGGAGCTTGAGGATGAAGGGGTGAGGGGGTCCCTTCAGTAGAGGATGAAAAAAAGGATGAAAAGCAGGGCTAACAGGATGGCCAGGAGTTTGAACCCCTTGCTGTAGTCGGGGAACTCGTAGCCGCAGACCGGACAGCTGTTGTTCTTGCTGTCCACCTCCATTGCACAAGATGGACATTCGCGGGTTGCCATTGCCCTTATCTTCTTGACCAGAGAACGTTCTCCTCCAGCAAGGGGTTCATTGGCTTTCTTTCACGCTGCCTTCACCTTCGGTTTGGATGTTGATGTTCGGAGGAGCCCTTTTGTAGATCAGATCTCCGCTCCCTTCGGACTCGACGATCAGCTTTACAGTAGCATCCACCTTCACATCGCCCGATCCTTCAGCGTGACATTCAACCCGGGTGGCCATAAGGTCCAGAGCATCGACGTCGCCGCTTCCCTCATTCTCCACTTTGAAACGCTCAGCGTTCCCTCTGAAATGGGAGTTCCCGGTACCTTTGCTTACGAAATGAAATTCTTTAGCGGACATGTGAAGGGAGATATCCCCGGAGCCTTCCTTCACTACTTTGAGCTGCCCCCATCGGAACTTGCCTTCACTCGATACGTTCCCGGACCCCGAATGCTCCAGGCGCTCAAGATCCTGAGCAGGGACCGTCACACTGAGTTCCGAATTGGTCTGAACGCGCTCTTCGAGCTCGATGGTCAGCTCTTTACCTTCCACTTCGGTCGTGATATAGGGGAGCAAGTTGGAATCGCTCCGTACCCTGAGCGGTCCTTCCTCGGGGGTGAGGATGATATCGATCGGCCCTTCGCTCTTCAAATGCTGGAAACCTCCGACCGAACGGGTTTCCTCTACGACCCGGCCATTCCCCTGGACCACTTCCTTTTGAAGCATGCTGCATCCCGCCAATAGGAAAGCGCTCAAAAGGATGGACGCTATCGGAACAAGGGGGCGCAAAAGCTCAGCCTCCGAATCCGTAGGTGATACCCAATTGAAGCCCGCCAGTGGCATTGTTGGTAACGGGACGTTCATCATCCCACCAGCCGTTGTCCCAATGGTCGGAACTTTTGTTCTCCGCGTCTGTGAAGGCGTAGCTGAAGCGGAAATGGAGGTCCACCTTCAATGCGTCGCTGATGCTGAAGCCTGGTCCGAAGCCGAGGATCATGTCGACCGTATTGTCCTCATAGTCGGCCCGATCACCCCAAATGTTCCCGAATCGTTCCGTGCTTTGCGAAAAGCTGCTCAAAAAGCTGAATTGTGGGCCGATCATGGCCGAGAAATAAGCCGCATTTTCGGGAGCCGAGCGAAGGTGAAGGAGGACCGGGATCTTGTTGTAGATGAGGGTGCGTTGCGACTCGAAGGTCTCTTCACCCGTAAAGGTCTCGATGGTATGCTCGTACTGCTGCCCCTGAACGGCTCTTAGGAAGCCAGCCTCGAGCCCGACGCTCTCAGAAAAGAAGTAAGCGGCTTTGATCCCGTATTGGCTTCCGAAGGTGCTCTGAAAGTTCAAGAACTTTCCTTCATCAAAGTCCGCCGTATTGAGCATCCAGGTCGTGTGTCCTCCCCCCATGACACTGATCTGAGGGCCCTTTTGTGCCAAGCTGTTAAACGTGAAGATGCTGAAAAAGAGGCTCAAAAGGGAAATAATAAGGCTTCGAAGCATGATGGGAGCGCTTTAAGGTTCGAAACGCAAGTTAAGGATCTTTTCGCCTTCCCATGCGATCGTGTTGCAAAAGGGGGGCTTTCAGTTCCCTACCAATAGTCGGACCCCTGCATCGAAGCTTTGTCCTGCACCACTGGAGCGACCGAACAGAAAACGGGAATAGAGGAGTTCGAACTCGAGCCGGTCCTGGATCAGCATGACCTTGAGTCCGAGGCCTTGTTGGAAGAAGGAAGAATTGATGAGCGGATCCTTTCCATAGGTGGGCCACCACTCGCTCTGGCTATAAATAGTGAATCGAGGGGTAGGTATGAACGAAATGAAAGCACTGATAGGGGAAGAGAAATAGCTCTCGGCTTGCCTGCCCTTTCGGTCGATGCTCATCCAGGGAGCTACGCGAAGAAAAAGGCGGAATTCATTGCTCAGGCTTCGGTCGTAGAACCATTTCAGCACCACCGAATAACGATCCTCTGCTAGATAGGGCGCCTTTCGGTTCGCTCCCTCCAGGTCCTTTGCGATGGGGAAAAGGAGGGTAAGCTCCATGGAACTCTTCGTCAGCTCCTTTAGCGGGGCGAATTTGATGCGCGGTCCAAGGTAGCTCAGAGCTGTTCGCCTTCCGCTGCCTTTTCCTCCCTGAAGGAGATGGAAGGGAGAGCGTTCGGCTTTTCCGGTCCGGACGGAACTGGTCCACGCTTCGAGCCCGATGTTCAATCCCGGATCGATCCCGTAGAGAAGCTGAGTGATGCTCGTTAGATAGCTGGAGCGTTGTGGAAGCCCTATCCGTTCCCTTGATGCGTTGAAATAGGCGTTCTGCGTGTACATATCGTTGTACAGCTTGGCTTCGAGGACGCCGCTGTCGAGAACGAAGGAAGGGGTGAGACGCTGAAAGGTGGAAGGATCCTGTGCCTCTACATCTTGGGGAATGAGAAAAAATGCGAAAAGAAGGAGCCAGGAATGAATTTCGCCCCCTTTCGTGGAATTTCCCTTAGCTTTGACCATAAAGGCTTCGGTATTGCCGACCTATTCCGACGAAGATATCGATAAGGCCCGGGAAAGTGCCCGCTTGGTCTCGAAGACCTTGGCCATGGTAGCTCAGGAGATCGGGCCAGGAGTGAGCCCCCTTTACCTGGACGGTCTTGCTGAGGATTTCATCCGTGATCACGGTGCGGAACCCGGATTCAAAGGATATCAGGGGTTCCCGAACTCCCTGTGCACATCGGTCAATGAACAGGTCGTTCATGGCATTCCCACTGAAAAACCGCTCGAGACCGGGGATATCATATCGATCGATTGTGGAGTGGTGATGAACGGTTTCTACGGGGATCATGCTTTCACCTTCCCGATCGGGGAGATCCAACCAGCGACCGAGCACCTGATCCGCATCACCAAGGAATCCCTCTACAAGGGGATAGAAGCTGCTAAGAAAGGGAACCGCGTAGGGGATGTCGGTCATGCGATCCAATCCCATGCCGAACATTTCGGTTACGGGGTGGTCCGCGAGCTCGTCGGTCATGGTTTGGGCCGTAGCATGCACGAGCCTCCTGAGATCCCGAATTACGGGAAACAAGGCAAAGGCAAAAAGCTTACGAGCGGGATGATCCTGGCCATCGAGCCGATGATCAACCTCGGGACTCGAAAGATCAAAGTCCTCGAAGATCGCTGGACCGTCATCACTGCCGATAAAAAGCCTTCCGTGCATTTCGAGCATGATATCGCCCTCCTTTCGAACGGAGAGACCGAGATCCTTTCCGATTTCAGTTTGATCGAGAAGGAATTGGGTGTAGAGGAAAGTTCTGGATAAGGTTTTTCTCATCCAAAAGCCGGGGGGTTGAAGCTCTTCCTTGATCAGCTTCAAGCTCATGCTCAGATCGGGTTTCTTCAGTAAGGAGCTCGTGGACGTAGATGACGATCTGGTTCGGTCCCTCTTAGCGGAAATTGCAGATAAGACCGAGGGAAAAGACATGCTGACGGGCTTTTCCGAAGAGGTGTTTGCATTCGGCATAGGGGGACGATCGCAGCATGTAAGGGATCATGAACGTTCCGTATAGATTTTGCCGGTATCCGGGGTCCAGTCATAAGGAAGAAAGTGGAGGATGTATCCTTTCGCCTTTCTGATCATGCCACGCTTTTCCAGAAAACGGAGGATCCCTTTTTTGCCACCAAAATCACCCCGA
>CAZIDL010000070.1:8518-11312 GCA_964537825.1 uncultured Weeksellaceae bacterium | reverse complement strand
CAAGTATGGTGGGGATGAAGAGTACCTTTATAGTTACGAAAAGCTCTTCTGGGTAGGGGGAAACAAATGCGCTGTGAAAAGTTGTTCCCCTTGGTAGAAGCGGCTTGCATAAGAAGGAGCTGTCGGGGATCCGAGCCTTTCATCCTTTTTTCTTGTCCCATCTTCTTTTCCAACGCAAAAAGAGGTTCAGCGCTAGAGGGATCAACAACCCAGCCACTGCGATCGTGTCGACGAGCCAGCGCTCAGGTGATATCCCGAAGAAACGTTCGGCCAGGTAGGTCAAATAGGAGTTCGGAAGGCCGTGCTGACCCATCTCATTCAGGACCTGCCAATGCCGATCGGTGCAGATGCAGTACCCCCAGCCGTAGAAGAGCCCCATCCCGAACCATGAAAGGCCGGTAAGTAGTAGCGTGAGGAGGTTCCAGGGACGGGTTCGGGGATGGATCCATCCGAAAAGGTTGAAGAGCATCCAAGCAGAGTGGAAGGTCAGAAAGAACAGGTCGAGGAAGCGGAGCATACTGCTCTCATAATTAGGGTAAAGGGGAAGGCAAACTTATCGCATCCGAAGGGACCGGATCACCCTTCTTCATTACCTTGCATCCAATATCTGGAAGCTATGAACGAGATCAAAAAGCACCTCGAAGAACTCCTCGGTCAGGATGACCAGAAAGTGGACCTCGAAGAGCTCGAGCTCTTCGAAGAAGAGGACGAGAACGGGAACGAAGGGGCGCTCGTCTTCAACGTGGACGAGAAGTATTACATCCGCTACTACCTCAGTTTCAATGACGCTGAGTGGTTCGAGATCGACGACGAAGAGGAAAGTGGTGGGAACGGACAGGAGTGACCCGCTGTCCTACTTTCT
Organism: uncultured Weeksellaceae bacterium; assembly: GCA_964537825.1. Lineage (GTDB taxonomy): Bacteria > Bacteroidota > Bacteroidia > Flavobacteriales_D > CAYVSK01 > CAZIDL01. The sequence continues at coordinate 10,450 of CAZIDL010000070.1, read as the reverse complement.
CATTCAATAAGCTCGGGTTGAGCTGATCCGCCGCTCCCCTTTTCCTAGAGGGTGCTGGAAAGAATAAAGGCATGAATTGCGATATGCCCCGGGCCTATCCGGATGAGGCTGAATTGATGGCCGAGGTCAAAGGAAAACGTGGGAAGGACCTCGATATAAAAGCCCTCTATGGTAGGGGTCCTTGAACCTTCTATGCTCTTTTCTTACCCCCAGCCAGGAGGTCCTGTTCGTTCCGATCCCGAGAAGAAGAACTTTCTATGGGAGATGATCCGGTCGGGGGACATTGCTTATATACCCCTGAAGCACTCGGGTGTATCGATAAGACCTCCAGATCCCACACGATCAAAATGAACCTTTTCGAGGGGGATCCGAGCTCTTTCAAAGAACTTCGGAACAGCCTTTTGGGGACCAGCTAGTTAACTATTGATCTTCCACCAGGAATTTCCGTGTGACAAGTTCATCCCCCACTTTCAACCGGATCAGGTAATTGCCTTCCGCCGCGTCGGGCTTTAGATCGATCTTCCTTTGGTCCAGCGGTCTGGGTCCATGGCTTCGCTGGTAGACCTTGTTTCCCTTTGGATCGAATACAGTGATCTCCAGATCCTTTCGGTCAGGGTTCGGTACGCTTATTTTGAAGGTACCATCGTTCGGGTTGGGGAAGAGCTCCATACTGATCCCCTGGTCCTTTTTCGCAATTCCTGAGCGGTCCACGATCTCGACCGTGTAGTCCTCAACCTCCCCGGCGAACCCTTCCAAGCAAGGACCGGGGTCGCTTCCGCTTGACTGGACGATCCGCATGATAGTATTCCCTAGACTGGCTGAAGATGGCAAGCTGATACTGCTGCTCAGAACAGCCGAACTTGCATTCGTGGCATCTCCCAGATCGAATTTCTCATCGGGCTGCTGAAAGTTCTGATCCTGATCCAGATCGATCCATGCATGAACGTGAGCAGTCGTGTCTCCATCGGTATCGATCGTTACTTCGAGGGTATGGGATTTGTTCTTCGAAAGCTCGGTCGAAAGGTTGCTGTAATCCCCATATCCCTTTGGCTCTTTCCCGCTCGTATTGTCGATGTTCTCGATGCTCACTTTCTTGATGTGCTCACCGCTACCGGGATGAGCAATAGCGGCACAATACCCGTCGCTACGCTGCGTCGCTTCATGCCCTTTCAAAGAAGGAGTGAGATACTTCGGTCCTCCATAGCAACCGGCATCGTTGTAAGCAAAGATGAAGAAGTAATAGAGCGTGTTCGGGTTCAGAGAGCTAGCTACAAAGGAGGTGTCCGTGGACGCCTTCACTACAGTACCTCCACCCAATGCATCTCCATTGCTATAGGAGCTGCCATTGCTCGGTAAGGATGAAAGGGAAGCTGAGTTGCTCCTTACAACCAGGAATCCATCCGCTCCTGTATTGCTACTGTCGAAAGCTCCCTCGATACTGCTGGTGCTCACATCGTTAAGCGTAAGGGATTTTGCTTGCTGGAGCGGAGTGCTACAAGGAGTAGGAGTGCTTTCGTTCCCCTGGAGGCCTGGCGTTTTATAGGAAGGCCCACCGGTGCATGCAGCGCTATCATAGGCGAAGACGAAGAAATAATAGGTGGTCCCACTGTTGAGGCCGGTGGCCGAGAAGTCCGTATCGCTGCTCGATCGGACCACGGTACCCCCTCCGAGGGCATCACCGCTACTGTAGTTGGTCCCGTCGCTCGGGTTGGATGAGAGCGAACTGCTGGTGCTCTTCACCACGAGGAATCCATCGGCAGCGGTCCCGCTGCTATCGAAGGAGCCGTCGATCTGGGAGGGGCTCGCTGCGTTCAATACCAGAGAACTGACCTGGGATGCCGGATCCGTACAGGGAGGCAAGGGAGTGCTTTCGTTGTCCTGGAGCCCTGGTGTCTTATAGGCGGGTCCACCGCTGCATCCTGCGCTATCGTA
>CAZIDL010000070.1:0-8418 GCA_964537825.1 uncultured Weeksellaceae bacterium | reverse complement strand
GCGGTCCCGGTGCTATCGAAATACCCGTCGATCTGGGAGGGGCTCGTTGCGTTCAGTACCAGGGAGCTGACCTGGGATGCTGGTGCGGTACAAGGGACAGGAGTGGTCTCGTTCCCCTGGAGCCCTGGTGTCTTATAGGCGGGTCCACCGCTGCATCCTGCGCTATCGTAGGCGAAGACGAAGAAATAATAGGTGGTCCCACTGTTGAGGCCGGTGGCCGAAAAGTCGGTATCGCTGCTCGATCGGACCACGGTGCCCCCTCCGAGGGCATCGCCGCTACTGTAGTTGGTCCCGTCGCTCGGGTTGGATGAGAGCGAGCTGCTGGTGCTCTTCACCACGAGGAATCCGTCGGCAGCGGTCCCGGTGCTATCGAAATACCCGTCGATCTGGGAGGGGCTCGTTGCGTTCAATACCAGGGAGCTTGCCTGAGAAGCCGGAGCAGAACAGGGGGTCGGTGTGGTTTCGTTCCCCTGGAGTGGAGAATTGTTGATGTAATCCGGACCTCCCGTGCAATTCTTTTGATCATAGGCAAAAACGAAGAAGTAATAGGTGGTCCCGTTGTTCAGTCCGGTGGCCGAGAAGTTCGTATCGTTGGAAGCCTTCACTACGGTACCGCCTCCGAGCGCATCTCCGCTACTATAACTCGTTCCGTCGCTCGGGTTCGCTGAAAGGGAACTGTTGGTGCTGCGTACGACGAGGTAGCCGTCCGCATTGCTTCCTGTGGTATCGAAATGGCCATCGATCCGGGATGAATCCACGGCATTCAGGACCAAGGAACTGGGTTGGGAGGAAGGAGCAGTGCAGGCGGGTAGGAATGTGCTGGAGAAGAGCCCTCTTCCGTGGGTCGCCGCGAGGACCTGATCATCGCTCTTACGCTTGCGAAGCATGTCCACCCGTACCTTCGCCAGCCCTGAGTTAGAAGGTACCCAGGATGGTGAGGCAGCACTCAGATCTTCTGTCCGCCAAACGCCGAGTTCGGTGGCCAGCACGACTTCGTTGTAATTGTTGGGATTGAAGAGCCCCCAACGAACGGGCATGTTGCTCAGGTCCCCTTCCTTGTCGGACCAACTGGAGCCTCCGTCGCTGGAGTACCATACGGAGCTAACCCCGTAGTTCGAAAAGGTCACGAGCAACTCGTTCTCGTTCTGCCCGATCTCGATACAGGATATCGTGCCGGACGGAAAGGATCCTCCGGTGATCTCCGTGATGCTAGGGGAACCGTCCGCATTATCGACCCTGAAGAGCCGGCCTGCTTGAGTGCCGACGAAGAGCTTCGTGGAGCTGGTCGTATAGGGGGAGACCTTGAAAGCTGTGGCCATGGAGCCCATCCCCGAAATGCTGAAACTATCGATCGTGGGAGAACTGATGACGTTCCGGATCATGTTGATCTTGGAAGCGTCCTTTCCCGAATAAAGGATGTTCTGCTGCCCGTCGTAATCAGCAGCATTGATGAAGTCTCCGGAATTCCTGTCATTCTGAAGGGTTTGGACAAAGGAGATCCCTCCGCTAAGATCGTAGAGGAAATACCTGTTGTAATAGGTCGAAGCGATCAGGTAATCAGGCTGGTCTTCGTCGTAAAAATTGTAGCCCCCATCTGCTCCCAGGATCTTTTGGGTGTTGTTCATTCCAGGGCTCGTGTAACGTTGGGTGCCATTGTCCTGGGACCCGGCGATGAACTCGTTCATTGCGGAGTCCGGATGCATTGCACAGGCATAGTATTGAGTGACATTGTAGCCCTTGGTCCGTCGTTCGATCACGTCATTGTTCGCGGCGATATCCAGGGAGGAGGTGTAGAAGACCCCTCCGTCGGTCCCGAACACAGCTTCAGTGGAATTGCCGTTCCGGAAGAGGATCTCGTGTTGATCAGCGTGGACCTTGGAACAACTCAATTGATCCATGTCGGGATTGTTGGACCATTTGGATATCTGTGACCAGGTCGTCCCCTTATCCGTGCTCTTGTGCAGGTTGATGGCGCCGGCATAGACCGTGGACGGATCGTTCGGGTCGACCTGGATGATGAGGTCGTAAAAGGCCTGCCCCCTTGAGAAATCATTAGAAGGGATGTCGTTGTCCGCATCGTCGGGTTGGTTCATGGAATTCCAACTCCCTCCCTGGTCGCTGGTGTAGAGCATATTGTCCACATCGGTGAGGTTGGATCCGGCCATGATGGCGTACACGTAGTTCTTATCCGAAGGAGCTGTCGCCAATTCCACGCGGCTGTTCGTGGAAGAAGGGTTGTGCACGTTCCCGCTCCAGCTCGTCCCATCGTCCGACCAAAAGATCCGACCGCCTCCGCGGTCCTCTACATCGCTTCCGGAAAAAGAGTTGGCCTTCGTTCCTACCCAGATCCGGTTATCCTTGGCCAGCTCGATGTCTGCCGAACAATAGGGTTGCCCGTTGGGAGCATCCGGCATCACCTCGGTCCAGGAACTTCCACCGTCCGTGGAACGCTGCAATCCCACATTCGCCGTATGAAAGACCCCCTTGTACTTTGCACCGCCTACTGCAGCATAGACCACGCTATTCCCCCCTTCGTTCCGCACGATGAGGTCATTGACGTAGTAGAAATCCGTGGTGGAACTGAGTTGGCTCCAGCTTGTACCTCCATTGGTCGTTTTCCAGATCCCTGCGCCTCTACTGCTCCCGGCATAAAAATCTTCACCGGTTCCCACGTAGAAGGTCTGCGGATCGTTGGGATCGAAAGCGATACAGGAAACGGCCAGGTTGGCCCAGAAATCGTTCACCTTGTGCCAAGAAGAATCCGATGAAGTGATATCGTTCGTATACCAAAGCCCTCCGGTAACGCCTCCGGCCCAGACTTTTTCGTTATTGGGATCGTTCGGGTCGAACATGATGGCACGGGTCCGTCCTCCCACGCTCTTGGGTCCCCTTTCCACCCAGGGTATACCGCTTTCACCCGGAGCACGCCCGCTGTTGATCTTTTGGATACGCTGGCGGACCTGAGGGAGTACCTCAGGGGTGGGCCGCTTGAGCTTGGGGTCCATCGTTGCGAGGAAATTCTGCTGAAAAGCAGGCCCCGGGTCTTCAGCTTTTTTTTCGGAACCGCTGCTTTGATCCGGGGCATGCTTTCTGAGATAGCGCGCATAACGCTCCCGCTCGCTCAGGTCTTCCTGAGTTCCTTGGTAGTAGAAATAGGAGAAAATGAAAAAAGATGCGATACCTATAAGAAGGCAAGCGCTCATCCATTTTCGGGCGGTCGTTCGGAAGATCATCATAGCGATCAGATTTAAGGGCTATTCGAACATGGTGGTTCGATCCTTCTTGGGGATCTGCTCCACTTCGAATCGGTAGGGTTCCCCGTTCAAGGTGTAGTGCACAGTAGCACTATCGGCGGCTTTCCCGTCCTTTTTTTCTTGCTCTTCTTCTTTCGCTGCTCCTTTTCCCTCGAATGCCTCCCTTTTGGCGCCGCTCTTCTGCACCATCAACACGAGGGTATCCCCATTGCTCCTAATGTCCGGTTTTTCAGAGGATCCTTTGATCTCCACCTTTTTGAATTCGGGTGTTTCCTTCATCGTGGGAATGAACTTGAAAATGTAGTTCGTTCCGACCGGACCTGGTGTTCCGGGTGCCCAATGGTAGTAGAAAGCTTCACTATAGCTGAAATGAGGATGCTCTTTTTTTTTCGCTTCGGAGATCGGCGCACAACCCGGAGCAAATAGAAGGAGGATCGAAAAGAAGGGTATGCATTCCGTGTGGAGCATTCTTCCTTCGAAGATAATGGGTTTTGGGTTTTTGTAAGATCCCTTGGCCCCTTAAAAATGGAGCCTGATCCTTGGCTTGAGTTCATCTAATATGGATGGAGCAAAGAGGAGGTACTAGGACCGGATGCTTTTCCTTGAAGGGGTACCCGAATAAGGCTCAACTTCTGGGTGAAATAAGGTGGAAATAGCTTCATAAAGGTCATTTGCGATCCTTTTCTACCTTTATTGCTACGATGAGACCCTTCCTGATCCTACTTTTGGTCCTCGGGAGCATGAACGCTTCGGCTGCTTCATCCGAAGCGATCCCGATCCATCCGGATATCATCGGGACATCGATGGCCGATCGGGTCCGTTACGTGAAGGACCCCGATCATGAACTGAGCATCGCTGCTTTCCTCGAAGAGGACCTGAGCGAGCGGTATCAGACCTATCCTGAGAAACGGAAGAATTTCGGATTCACCGATGCCACGATATGGGTGGAGGGGAAGTTGCGGAACAGGATGAAGGAAGAGAAGCGTTTTTTCCTCCAGGCAGCAAGAGCTCTAACGAATAAGGTCAACCTTTATTTGATCGAGGAAGGCAAGGTGGTGGACACGATGCAGGCCGGTGATCATGTGGCTTATCAGGACCGGCTGGTCGATTCCCGCAAGAACGTGTTCCCCATTCAGCTCGAACCGGATGCTGAAAAACGTTTCTTGATCGAGCTCAGGAGCGATCATGAATCTTTGGTCTTTCCGCTCATCATCTGGACGCCAAGAGCTTTCTTTACCCACGAACGGACGGCCCAATTGCGTCATGGCTTCTTCTACGGGATCTTCGTCTTCGTCTTCCTTTTATTCGGATTCTTTTACAAAGTGCTCCGAGAGCGTTCCTTTCTCTATTACGTTCTCTACATCCTTTGCTTCGGGCTTTTACAGTTCTCGCTCGATGGCTACAGTTACAGGTTCTTTTTCTGGGACTGGCCCTACATGGCGGATCTGATCATGCGTCTCGGTTCTTCGCTCACGATCCTCATGCTTCTGCTCTATGCCCGTGCCTACCTGAAAATTCCCCAAAGATCGCCAGCCCTGGAGCTTGCCTTTAGAGGGTTCATCGGGATGGCCCTTTTCCTTTTTCTGGTCTCTTTTCTTCCAAGTTCCCTGTCGAGTTTCGCCAATCCAGCTCTTAACAGTTTCTCCTTCATAGCGGTCCTTTTCGTACTCTTCTCCATATTCTACCTTAAGAATCGGAAGTATGAGGTCTCGAACTATTTCATGACCGCTTACCTGTGGCTCATTGCCGGCGCTGTCATCTTCATTCTTGGGAACACAGGTGTTCTGGAAAGTTCTCCACTTACGCTCAACGCTTTGAAATACGGAGGGTTGGGTGAAGTGATCTTCCTTTCCTTCTCGATGGCTGAGAAATACCGGAGCATCCAAAAGGAAAAAGAAGAGGCTCAACAACGGTCCATCGAACAGATGCAGGAATTGAACAGGGTTAAGGATGAATACAACAAGGAGCTGGAACAAGAAGTGGCCCAGCGGACCCATGATCTCGAGAGGGAGCGGGAGAAGTTGGATGCCATCAATCGGGAGATGATGAGCAGCATCCGTTATGCCGAACGGATCCAGCGTGCGATCCTACCTTCTGAGGAAAAGTTCAAAACCCTTTTCGAGGATCGTTTCGTCTTTTTCCGTCCCCGGGATATCGTTAGCGGGGACATCTATTGGTGTTCTGCGGAGAACGGCAAGGCAGGGAAGGAAGAACCTGCCGAGGGGAATGAAGAGGATCTGGCGTTCTCTGGACTTTCGCGCGATCCGATACCCAACGAAGTAAGTTTGCGCCTCTTTTCCGTGATGGATTGTACGGGGCATGGTGTGCCCGGTGCTTTTCTCACTTTTTTGGGACAGAGCATCCTTACCCGTGCCAAGAAGGAACTATCGGTCCAGAGCCCGGCTAATGCGCTCCGTTTTGTCGACCGGGAGCTCAGAGCCACCTTGTCCGAGATCCGTTCGGAAACGCAGGTCGAGGATGGGATGGAGATGGGATTGTGTGCGCTCGATAAGGAAAAGCAAAAGCTTTATTTCGCGGGAGCGGGTCACGATTGCTACATCGTCCGGGAGGGTACGGCCCATGTGCTGAAAGGGGATCGGCAAAGTATCGGAGGCTCGAATGGAGGGAGCAAATTCTTTACTGATAAGACTTTCGACGTCCAGGAAGGGGACATGATCTACCTGTTCTCCGACGGTTATCCGGATCAGTTCGGAGGACCGCACAACAAGAAGTTCAAATACCGTCCTTTTCGCGAACTCCTTTGTGAGCTCTATAACTGTCCTTCCAATGAGCAGCAGGCAGTCCTGGAACGTACCCTGAACGATTGGAAGGGCGAGCTCGAACAGGTGGATGATATCTGCGTGATGGGCGTAAGGGTATAAGGAGGAAGGTTTTTCTCACCCCACAGACCCTAGCCGTCTTGGGGTCGCTCCTCCTCCGTTCGCGAGCATTCCGATCCCGACTATTGAGCCGCTTATGATCATTACCGGGATGATCGGATCGAAACCGAAGATCCATGCTTGGGGGATCCATCCGAGGCTAAGGCCGACCAGCAAGGCCTCTCCGCAGAGGATCGAGGTGATGCAAGCTCCGGGAGGGACGTTCCTGAAATATAGGACCGCAAGGGTGCTTGGGAACAATACGGCATAACCCGTAAAGGCCATCTTAACGATCGCGAAGATGGATCGCTCCGCAAAAGCTGCGATCGATAAGCCTAGAAGAGCACAAATCGCCACGGCGCTCCGGCCTATCCAGACCTGCCTCTTCATGGAGAGCTTCTCGTCGATGAAGCTGAGGTAAACGTCGCGGGTGAACATGGTCGATATGGCCAGAAGCTGGGAATCGAGGGAGGACATGAATGCCGCCAAAGCACCCGTCAGGATCAGAGCAGCGGCCCATAGCGGGGCGTGCTCCATTAACATCATGGGGATGATCTTGTCGCTCTCCTCTCCGCTAAGATCGGGGAAGGTGAGGTGTCCCAATACCCCGATGATCACAGGAAGGATAAAGAGAAAGCAGGGGATAAGGGCGTAGAAAAACGTGGAGAACTGAAAGGCATGCTGGTCCTTAGAAACGAAGAAGCGCATGAACATGTGGGGGAACATGGGGACGCAGAAAAGCCAGAGCAACATAAGGCTGAACCACTTCTGCATGCTGAAATGATCGGCTGCGCCTTGCCTTGAGAAGAGCTCCGGATCTTGTTCGAAAACCCGCTCATTGGCCTCTGCAAGCCCTCCGAGATCGGATGCGATGATCCAGACAGCTGCCACCATGAGGCTGAACATCAACACCCCCTGGATGAGATCGGTGATGGCCACTGTACGCATGCCGCCCACGAACACGTAGATCACGATGAAAACGGTCAGGACGACCGCTCCTGTGAAATAGGGGATCTGCCCGTCGGTCAAAGTGTTCAGGATATAGCCCGCTCCCATGGGTTGGATGGCCACATAGGGCAAGGTGAAGAAGACGAGCACTCCCATGAAAAGGAGCTTGAGCGAAGGGCTTCCCGTTAGGGATCCGATCATTTCCGGGGGCGTGATGAAGCCGTGAACCTTTCCCAGCTTCCAGGTCCGATAACCGATGAAGTAAAAGGCTAATGCGGCGAAAGCCGTCCCGAGGGCCATCATGGGATAATAAGCGTAGCCGATCCGGTAGCCGGCCCCGGCGAAACCCATGAAATAAAAAGCGCTGAAATTGCTGGCGATGAAGGTGAAAAGGAGGACAATGGCCCCGATCCCCCGGCCTGCCAGAAAGAAATCCTCTGGAGTGCTCTCTCCCTTTCGATAACCGAGCCATCCAACTAAGAGGGTGAGGAACAGATAGGCGCCGATGATGATGTAGACGCTGCTCATGAGCTGTCTTTATCCTCTTTTTGCCAGACCTTCCGGATGAAGAGCAGAATCGCACCGGCAAAGAGGAGTTGAAGGATGATGAAATGGATCAGGAAGGCCGGGAAGTTCCCCGCTGTGAGCTCGACCTCCGACCTCCAGCGCCAAAAGTCGAGGGAGAAGGCGAATATGAAGAGGAAGAGTGCGGTCCAGGAGATGTTACGCTCCCTTCTTCTCATAGGATGCTCAATTTAAGGGATCCTGAAAAAGTCCTCTAGTCTCTTTCGGGAGCTTTTCTTTCGATCTGAATAAAGCTATAATGGAGCATTGTATGAAATGGGGATAAAACGTCAAAAAAAATGGGGACCATCTTATCGATGATCCCCATTCCAAGATTCTCAGAAAAAAGAGAAAGCGTCACTTCTTGGCCTGAGAAGAACCTGAGAAACTGAATTCATTCTTGGGTTTGCTTCCTGTGGATCCTTTTTTCAGGTTCTCTTCGAAGGCATTGACCACTTCGTCCACTTTCTTATTAAGAGCGTCGCGGATCTTGTCCACGTCCTTTTGGGAATATTCGTAGTTCACCTTGTTGGAAAGCTTCTTGACCTTGTCCATATCGTTCAAGGTCTGTACCATTCGCTTTTCCCCCAGGCGTTCGAATTTGTTTCGTTTGTCTTCTGCCATTTTGATCTTGTTTTTTCAATTTCCGTCACAAATATATAAAATGAATTGTTCGATCATTTTAAACGGTGTTAAAATTTCCTACGAAAACCTCTTTATCTTTTTAGTCAATGGATTCATATCAGTGGGGACATATTAAGATTTTGACAGGT
>CAZIDL010000069.1:0-11416 GCA_964537825.1 uncultured Weeksellaceae bacterium | reverse complement strand
GCCGCGCATCGAGCAGGAACGCCTGCGCGATCCCGGCGAATACCTCAAAAGCCCGCTCGAGATCCAGAAGGAGGTCGACGAGACCCTCGATGCAGTGCGGAAACGCCAGGAACAGGAAGATTACTATGAAGCTTATGAGCCGGAACAGTATCGGCTCACTATCGCTTATATCGTCCGAGCTCTGAGCAATATGGGCATGTCCTTCGAAAAGGGCAACGTCCTGAACGTGGAAGCCCTGATCAAAGAAATGGGGGTCATCGAAGAGCAAGAGCGGCTCTTCCATCACCTCTTTAAGATCCTGAAGGATGCCGGTATTCTGAAAGGGGAGAACGGCCACTACGAAGTGGTCGAAGCACCCGAACTGTCCGACGTTTTCGCTTGGATGGAGGAACTCAAGCAACGCTTCCCGCAGTTCCTTCACGAATCCACGCTTCTCGGGCGTTGCGGTCCGGAGATCCAGAACGTGCTCCAGGGCGAAGTGGATCCGGTCCAGCTCATCTTCCCGGAGGACGATTGGCAAGCCATTCTCCAGTATTATGTGGAGGGTTTCGCCTTTAAGAAGTACAACGATATCGCTCAGCGAGCTGTATCAGAGCTGATAAGGGATCTTCCGGAGAACCAGACTCTCCGTATCCTTGAGGTCGGTGCTGGTGTCGGAGGGGTGACCCAGGCCATCCTGCCGCTGCTCCCACCCGAGCGGACGGAATACGTCTTCACCGACCTTTCGCGAATGTTCACGATGAAGGCCCAGGAACAGTTCGCCAAATACCCCTTCGTCCGCTACGATCTGCTCGACATCGAGCAGGATCCGGAAGAACAAGGGTTCGATACGAACGCCTACGACCTCATCATCGCCTCGGACGTGATCCACGCGACCAGTCGCCTGGACAATTCCCTCGAGAACGTTCGCAAACTCCTCGCTTCTGAAGGGCAACTTCTTCTCCTCGAGGTGACCAATTCACCGGTCTATCTCGATCTCATCTTCGGAATGACCGAGGGTTGGTGGATGTTCCAGGATACGGATATCCGGCCTCATCATGCCACGATGGCACCAGAGAAGTGGAAGGAAGTGCTCGGGAGCAACGGCTTCCACGATGTGAATTGGTTCAGCGATTTCCCGGATAACCAGGCTTCCTGTCAGTCGGTTCTTCTGGCCCGTTCCGAGCAGCTCGACCTCTCCGAATACCAGGATAGCAACGAGCAAGAGACCGCAGAGGCCGATTGGTTGGTCTATACGGATGATGGGAAAGTGGCCGAAAAGGTCATCGAAGAGCTTGAAAGTCGGAATAAGCGCTGTGTGCGCGTTCATAAGGGTGAAGCGCTCGAAGAGCGCTCTGAGACGGAGTTCGTAAGTGACCCGAAAGCTCAGGAGGGGGCCGACCGGCCCATCGACAAGCTCGCCGAAGGGCAGGGTTTCGAGGGTATCGTCTTTGCCTGGGGGCTCGATCACGACGGCCAGGACATCGATCCGGAAAGCCTCTTGAAAGCGGAAGAGGAAGGCTCCGTGATGTTGTTGAACATCATGCGGAAGCTGAACGACATGAGCTTCGAAAAGAACCCGTCCCTTTGGGTCCTTTTCGCAGGGGCGCAGACGGTGGATGGCACCCCTGAGCTCCCGAATCTTAAGCAAGAAGGGGAGCGAGGGGTCGCTCGCGTGATCCTCAACGAATTCCCCAACTATCCCACTACCCTGGTTGACTTGAGCGATCCGGTTCAGAAGGATGAGATCGACGAATTGTTGAAGGAATTCTTTGCTCAGGAGCATATCGAAGAGATGGCCCTTCGTGGTCGCAAGCGTTACGTGAACCGTCTCGAACGGATCGCTCCCGACCGGATCGCCGAACGGGCCAAGCGACGAGTGAACGCAGAAGAAGCCTCTTACCAGGCTACGATCACCGAGTATGGTGTACTCGACAACGTTGTGCTGCGGGAGACCGAGCGAAGGGATCCCGCTCCCGACGAGGTTGAGGTACGCATCAAAGCCTCCGCTCTCAACTTCCGCGATATCATGATCGCAATGGGGCTTCTTTCCGATGAAGCGGTAGAAGGGGGTCTTTTCGGCCATACGTTCGGCCTCGAATGCTCCGGGGTGGTGACCGCTGTGGGTGAGAATGTCGAAAGCTCCCGGATCGGTGATGAAGTGATGGCCACTGCACCCTCCTGTCTAGGCGGCTTTGCCTATCCCAAGGGTGCGCATGTTGTCAAGAAACCTGAGCGGATCTCCTGGGCTGAAGCGGCTAGTCTTCCGGTTGTCTATACGACGGCTTATTTCTCCCTTATCCATCACTGCCGTATCGAAGCGGGTGAGCGGGTGCTCATCCATGCAGCAGCAGGAGGAGTGGGGATCGCTGCGATCAACATCGCCAATACGATCGGTGCAGAGGTCTTTGCCACCTGCAGTACCCAAGAGAAACAGGACTACATCGAAAAGCTGGGTGTTAAGCGGGAGAATATCATGAACTCCCGCAGCTATGCCTTCGCTGATGAGATCATGGAAAAGACGAACGGTGAGGGTGTGGATGTCGTGATCAACTCCCTCTCCGGCGAATCGATCTATAAGAGCATCCAATGCCTGGCAGCATACGGCCGATTCGTGGAGATCGGTAAGACGGATATCTATCGGAACAGCAAGCTGGGGCTCCAGCCTTTCGGGAACAACCTCTCCTATTTCGGGGTGGATGTGGACCGTCTTTTTGCGCAAAAGGTCGATTTCGGCGGCGAGCTCTTCCAGCGTTCCATCGACCATTTCGTGGAGAACGAATACGAGCCCCATCCGGTCACTGTCTTCCCCGTTGGGGAATTGCCCGATGCGTTCCAATTCATGGGCGGGGCTCGTCATATCGGAAAGGTCATCATCTCCATGGAAGGTGAAGTGGATCTAGCTCCTCCGGAGGAGATCTGCTTCAAGGAGGACGCTAGCTACATGATCACGGGAGGTGCTTCTGGATTCGGATTGGCCGTTGCTTATTGGATGACCCGCAAAGGCGCTCGGAATCTCGTTCTCATGAGCCGAAGCGGGCCCAAAACGGATGAAGAGAAAGAGCGGGTGAAGGATATGGAGGCGCGTGGCGTGAACGTCATGCTCCCGAAGGGGGATGTATCCTCCAAGGAGGACATGGACCGCATCTTCAATGAGGTCGAAGAGCAGATGCCACCGTTGAAAGGGGTCCAGCACGCGGCCATGGTCCTCGACGACGGTAGTATCCCGGAGATCGATCGGGATCGTTACATGAAGGTCTTCGCACCGAAGGCCGTAGGGTGCTGGCTCCTTCATGAGCACACCAAGGATAAGGAGCTGGACCATTTCGTTTCCTATTCCTCCATTTCGGCCGTGTTCGGCAATCCAGGGCAGGTCAGTTACGTAGGGGCCAATAGCTTCCTCGATAACTTCGCTCATTGGCGTCAAGCTCAAGGATTGCCGGCTACCACTATCAACTGGGGTGTGATCGGTGATGTTGGTTTCGTGGCCAGGAGCCAGGAAGTGGACGGCATGCTCTACAAACAGGGATGGAGATCCTTTACGCTTGAGCAGGCCCTCCATATCCTGGAGCAAATGCTGCTCAATAAGCCAGTGAACCGTGTTGCGACCGATTCCGATTGGGAGACCGTCGGGGAGTTCTTCCCACACGTCAGCGAATCCTCACGTTTCGCCCATTTGGTGCACGAGAAGGAAATGGGTGGCGGTGCCGGCGAAGAAGGTGATGGGGCCTTGAAAGCCAGCATTCTGGAAGCAGACCCATCCGAACAAAAAGAAATGCTGGAGGAAGCCCTTACCGGGACTTTCGCACGGGTCCTCGGTACGACCGCCAAGAAACTGGATGTGAACGAGCCTACCAGCAAGTACGGCCTCGATTCGCTCATGGCCAATCAAGTTCGGAATTGGATCCAGAGCAATTTCGGCATCGATTATTCCATGATGCGTATCATGCGTGGGCCGACCATCGAAGAGATGACCCAGCAGATCCTCGACGAGATGTCGGGCGAAGAGGTGGCCATGAGCGAGGACGGCGAAGAAAAGAGCGAGCTCGATCGATGGATCCCGCGTAAGAAAAAGTTGGAGAACCCGCGTTTGCGACTTTTCTGCTTCCCTTACTTTGCAGGAGGTGCTTCCGTGTTCAGCGATTGGTACGAGCAACTACCTGACGACATCGAGGTGTGTCCGGTGCAGTTCCCGGGACGTGAAGAGCGTGCGGATGAAAAGGCTTACGATGATGTCTTCGAACTCGTTGCCAAGATGGCCGAAGTGATCGAGCCCTTGCTGACAACGCCGGTCGCCTTCTACAGCCATAGTTCAGGGGCCGGGATCGCGTTCGAACTTGCCCGCTATCTGCGGCGCGAGATGGACGTGCATCCGGTCAAGTTCATCGTTGGGGGTTGGCGATCTCCGGATATGGAAAGCCCATTCCCGCACCTTCAAAAGATCGATGACGGCGAAGTCTACAAGGACAAGAACATCCCCCACATCAAGGATCACCTGAGATCCCTGGAGATACCGGACAGCGTGGTCGATAACGAGGAGCTCTTCAACGAGATGCTCCCCGCCCTTCGAGCGGATATTCTCCTCGGTAAGAAGTACACGTATTACGAGGAGGAACCCCTGAAATGCCCGGTTATTGCGATCGGTGGTACGGATGACAGCGTCTTCGGCGAAGCGGAACTCAAAGAATGGAAGAAGCATACAGCTTCTGAGTTCGAATACCAGGAAGTGAAAGGAGGACACTTGTTCTGCCGGGACAACAAAGAAGAGCTGCTGGAGATCCTCAAGGATAAGTTGGCCGTATCGGTGGAAGCCTGATCCTTGGCTCTTTTTTCGTTGTTAAGATCATTCCGTGTCCGCTCCGGGCTCCATTGGATATCCAGTGAGTGGACGGAGAAGGTAGAAAGAGCAGTGGGATGGCCCCTACGATCCGGGACGTTCGACTTCTAAGGGATGAACTTCATCTCTGGACCATCGCCTTCGACCCGGAGGATGACACCCTTTTGGAGGCGGCTGGAAAACTCCTTCCCCAGCAAGAACTTAAAGCTTTTCAGCGCCTCAAGTTCCGTAGGTCCCGGACCGAACGCATCGTTTCTCAGGCTTCCCTTCGTCTTCTATTGGCTGGTTACTTGGGATCTTTACCCCCCATGGTCTCCATCGAAAGGTCTTCGAAGGGAAAGCCTCGATGTGGAGATGATCCTGGGATCCGCTTCAATATGTCCCATTCAGAGGGGATGACCGCTATCGGGTTTGCCCGGGATCAGGAGATAGGGGTGGACCTGGAGCGGATCCGTACCATGAAAGATCTGGAAGGATTGATCCGAAAGAGCCTCCAAAGTCAGGAGATCGCACAGCTTGGCAAGGAAGGGGAGCAAAGGCGTAAGAACTTTTTTCGTTTCTGGACCTTCAAAGAATCCTATCTTAAAGCCGTCGGAGAGGGAATGCGCCTTTCTCCTGAAAAGTTGGAGTTCCGGATCCGGAAAGGGGGCATCGAGCTCATCGCTGCTCCTTATCCTTTTGGGGAGGAAGTGCCGCATTTTTGGGAATTCGTTCCCGATGAGGCTTATACGGGTACAGTGACCTATCGCAGTGATGGGACGAGGATCCTGGAAAAAGAACTGAAGCCTGACGAGCTCATCCGTCAGGCCCAAGAACATGCTCATGGAGGTGACGCGGACCTTTGATATTCTGGACCTCTACAGAGGTCCGTATAGGGAAAAAGAAGATGCGCTGGTCGGCAAGAAAGGAGGGGATCGGTATTCATACAGCGCCAAGGATTATGTGGAACAGGCGGAGGCTTTGGGTAGGGGGCTTCTCGCTCATGGGGTGCGCCCCGGTGATAAGATCGCCACCATTACCCCGAACTGCCCGGAGTGGAATATACTCGACCTTGGAATGGCTCGGATCGGGGCGGTCCACGTTCCCCTTTTCACGACCTTAGGAAGATCGGAGTATGAAGCGCTCTTATCCCATTCCAAACCGAAGCTGGTCTTCGTAGGGAATAAAGCTTTACATGGCTCCATCGCTCCTGCCTTGGAGCGAGTGGATACCGAATTATACGCCATCGCCGATCTGGAGGAGCTTCCCCATTGGACCGACCTTTTAGAAGAAGGAAAGGGGAGGAAAGAAGAACTCGAAAAGGAAGCCGAACAGATCCAGGAAGGGATCGATCCGGACGCTACCGCGACCTTGATCTACACCTCCGGAACGACCGGGAGTTCCAAAGGGGTGCTCCTGAGCCATCGGAATCTGATCAGCAATGCCCGAGCAGCTTCTGAGGTCTTTCGATTAAAACCCGAAGAACGCTATCTCTGCATCCTCCCCCTCTGCCATATCGGAGAAAGGATGGCGAACTATCAGACCCAGCTTTCGGGATGCAGCATCTATTACAACGAGCAGCTCGGTAGCATCGCAAAGGACATGCAGGAGATCAGACCGCACGGGTTCGGTGCTGTTCCCCGAATTCTGGAACAGGTCTACGATAAGATCGTCTCAAAGGGGTCGCAATTGAAGGGGGTCAAGCGGAGCCTTTTCTTTTGGGCCCTGAAACTCGGACGCGAACACGACCCGGTCACCGAGGGAGGCTTTCAACGGATGAAGCGGAAGATCGCGGACAAACTGGTCTTTTCGAAATGGCGGGAGGCTATGGGTGGGAATGTAAAGGCTATAGGAGTGGGGGGTGCAGCGCTTCCCACCGAACTTGAGCGTGCCTTCTGGGCTGCGGACATCAAGCTCTTGAATATGTACGGGCTTACCGAGACCTCCCCTATCATTACCATCAATCGGAAACAGCCCCCGGATCTTAAGCTTGGCACGGTCGGGACCCCGATCCCGGAAGTGGACGTCAAGTTGGCTGATGACGGGGAGATCCTCTGCAAGGGACCGAACGTGATGAAGGGGTATTTCGGGAACGAGGAGGCCACTCAGCAGGCCTTTGACGAAGAAGGATATTTCCGGACCGGGGATATCGGGACCTTCGAGGAAGGAAAATTCCTTCGGATCACGGACCGGAAAAAGTCCCTCTTCAAACTATCGAACGGAAAGTACATCGCCCCTGGTGCGATCGAGAACCGGATCAATAGCTCCCCTTACATCGACCAGGCCATGGTGATCGGGGAAGGGGAGAAGTTCGCCAGCGCGATCATCCGACCGAACTTCGAAAAGTTGAAGGAATGGGCCCGGGAAAAAGGCCTCGAAACGGAAGGTACGGAAGCTTTGATCGAACTCCCGGAAGTCCAGGGTCTTTTTCGGAGCATCGTTGGGTCCATCAACGCGGAATTGGAAAAGGATGAAAAGATCCAGCGCCATCGATTGATCGCTGACGAATGGAGTGTCGATTCCGGGGAATTGTCCCCAACCCTCAAGCTCAAGCGGAAAGTGCTCCTTGAACGTTATGCAGGGACGATCCGTGAGATCTACGGGGAATGATCAGAAACTCGGATTGGTCCCTTCTTCATCACTGCCACGCCCGAACGTAAGGTTGAAGCCGGTCTGGATCTGCAGATTCCTGACCTTGTGGGGGATCAAGGGGGCGAGCACATTGTCCGTCATGACATGCCACTGAATAGGCCCGCCGTTCAATACGATACCCAGTCCGATGTTGCCATAGCTCCGGTTGTACATGGAGTAATTGATCGTTCCCGTGAACCAATTTCCGAGGCGGTGTTGATAGGAAAGGGACAAGGCGCCCCGAAGCCTTCCTTTTACGAAGGTACCCCTTAAGAGCGCTCCGACCCGTCCGTTTTCGAGCAGCTTATAGGTCCCACCGATGTGGACCTTGGGATTCAGAGGTGTTGTATATCCTTCGTTCTTTTCTTCAAGGTCGAAGGATTTGTTGAGGGAATCGGTAATTAGCTGCCCCACATCCTCCTTGGTGGTATCGTTCTGCCCGTATAGGGTGAACACGTCCACTCCTTCGTATTGGAAATTCACCTCTTCATTTTCAAACCCTCGCGTTTCATTGTTCCATTTGATGTACCCGATGTCGAGTACACTAAGGGACAGATCGATCTTGTCGTTGAGGGAATAGACCCCCCCGAGGTCCAGTCCTAATCCGGGATTTCCAGCCCCGAACGCGGCCATTTCAGGTCCTGTACTGTCGAGACCTGAAGAGCGGATCGTCATGCTCCCATCGACGGTCAACCCGAAGTCATCTTCATCGGTCTTGAGTCCGAGCGAGCTTTTTTCGGTGTAAAAATTCTGGAACCCTGAAAGGTACTTGACCTTAGCACCGATCTTGATCTTCTCTGAGAGGGGGCGTGCATATCCCAGGGCATATTCCCGGTAATGCATCAGGTCGAATCCCAGTCCTTCGAGGGATGCCCGTTGACCCAGGAGCTCTCCCCCGTTCCCTTCCCAGAGAAGCTGCATGAATTCCTGGGGATAACTGAATTGCGCCCTGAACTTTTGAGTGACGTTGAGGGTGAAGTAATGCTTCCCCGTTCGGATCCCTACATGGATCAGATCCAGGCGGGTGGAGGAGGTCAGGTAATTAAGGTCGGCCATCTCCTCCATTGCATCGTCCGGGGTGAGCTGAAGGGAGTCACCCCCATCCGCTTCTTTGACGAGGTGATTCCAGTTAAATCCGCTATTCCCTGCGTAGGTACTGATCGCGGAAATGGCAGGGATCCCTATGTTCACATTGCTCTGAGGGGTGAGGGCAGGGTTGGTATAGGTGGCTTGGGGGACCTTTTGATTGTGGTAGAGGGTCAGATCACCCTGAGCTCCTGCCTTGAAAAAGATAAGAACAGCTCCTAAAAGGAGTACGCTTCGTAGAAGGTTCATGGATCGAAGGTTCATCGTAAGGGTCCGAAAACTCTGTTGATCGTTCAATTACCAGCGAAGGAGATGTCTCCGTTCACTTTCAATCCCACCTTCACGTTCATCTTCTGATCGTCGTAAATGCTCACCTCGTCCCCGTTCAGAGCTCCGTTGGTACGGGCTCCCCCTTCGACGATCATGAAGCGGGCATCGAGAAGGTTCACTTTCCGTTGACCTTTGAGGATCTCGGTGGTCATCTTTTCGCTGGGGGAGATAACATCCCCGTTGTTATCCACGCTCGCAGCCTTGATCTGCCGCCGGCTGTCGTGGTAGACCGAATCGATGATATTGGTGTCCTTGTCGGTCAGGAAGAGTTGAACGTCCGCGAGAAAGGGGAATCCATTGTTGATCAGGGTGCGTATAAGGACCTGGTCGACGTTGTTGAAGCGATCCTCACCGACATCGAACTTCACCGTATCACGAAGCCCCCAGCTGTGTGCATAACCTTTAAGGGGCATCTGCAAGTGGGAGCGGATGCGGATCTGGCTTTCGTCCGTGATGAAATTTTGGTTGGGTCCGTTCGGATTGGATTCGCCGTGGACCACGTGATGGATCCATTTGGGGGTGCTATTGACCGCCGTGTTCACATCGCTATTGTTCTTATCAATGGTCCATGTGGTACTAGCAGAATCCCCGAATTCGGACATCGATGGAGCATTGATGACAAAGGGGTTGGCACCTGTATAATTCAGGGATTGCTTGTTCCCCGTGTTGAAATTGATCGCTTGCAGGGTGTCAACGTGGATCCCGACCGGTATCCCGAAAGAGTTCTGGATGTCCAGCACTAGTTTGGAATCATTGAGTTGGAAGACACCGGGCCTCGATTCCTTGAAGACCTTCAGCAGGATCGAATCCTCACTGAACGCGATCTGTTGTTGACCGAAGTACCCGAACACAGCTTCGAAATCGAGGCCGTTAAGTGAAACGTCCACGTCCACGGAACCATTGGAGCTCACATTGCTTACCGTGAATTCGAACTTGGCCTCGTTCGGAGTTGTCCCGCTCGGATTCAAATTCCAGTGATGACCTGAAAGGGAATAGCTCTTACTCGTATTGGAATTGTTGAAAGAGACGGTCTTGGAAAAGGTGTTCCCGTTGCCATCCCGAAGTCCGGGGACTTTAATTTCCAGATCCCCACTACTGGAGCCATTGATAGTAAGATCCATGGTCCCGGCTTTAAGCCATAGCGAGTCGATCTCGTTCTGGGGGTTCCCTGCATCGAACGTGTAGGTGTAACTCGCACTACCCCCACTTCCTGAGCTGTAATTGACCGTTTGGGTGCTCACCGATTGATCAGGGATATCGACGAAGTTATCTCCTTCGAAGGAGATCATTTCCCCGTCATAAACGAGGGATACCAAGCCCGTGGAATTGTTCACCGATACGTTGGTACTGTCCGTTCGGGCCATGATGTCGTAGACACCGAGATCCGAGTTGATCACCGGAGCCGCTATGCTGGGACTGTAAGAAGTCTGCTTCATGCGGTCGGTGTTGAACTTGTCCTTGTTGCAAGCGCCAAGGAGGATCAGAAATGCGAACGTGAGAATTGGCCAAAGCCTTTTCATAACTGCTTGGAATGTCGTTCTTCGTACTAAGATAATGAGGGTTTCTCGTCCAAAGGATCGTGGGGCAAAAAAGTTCTGCGGATCTTACCCTCTAATGCTTTCTTTTTGAAAGACATTTAGCTTCGATCGTACCGAATAAGTTCGGGAACAAGTTTACTGAGGTCCACCCGACTTTTGGACGAACAGCATCCTTAGAACGAAAATTTATGCATAAAGGTTCGGTGGCTCATCTGATGATCAATCGTTCACTTGTTCGTTCATTCCCCCATTCAACTTGAAGGATGTAGTTTCCGGAAAGCTCTCCGGGAAGGTTCAACCTTTTTCTGACCTTTCTTCCCTCTGCTTCAAAGCGTTTTCTGAGAACGGGTCTTCCTTGGCCATCGAAGAGCCTTAGCAGCACCTTTTCTGCAGCCACGCCGTTCTTCATTTTCAGCAAGGCCCGATCCTGCTCAACAGGGTTTGGATGAACGGATACGGAAAATTCCTTTTCTTCCTTGATCCCTTCGCCAAAGCGGACTGCCTCTGTCCCTGAGCGGATGGTATCCCTCTCCCGGTCGACTATCAAGAGCCGGTAATAGGAATCACCTTCCAAAGGAATTTCATCCGTGCTCGAATACGCTTGTTGCTCAGCACTGGTCCCGGACCCCTTTAGCGTATCTATGGTCCGGAACTGTTCCCCTTTTTCCGAGCGTTGAACGTAAAAGCGTTCGCTCCCTTGCTCCGAGGCCGTCCGCCATCTTAGCCGAACCCTCTCCTCTAGCGCTTTGGCTTCGAACGAAAGGAGCTCCAGAGGAAGTGGAGTGAAACTTGAAGCTGAGAAGATGCCTCTCCCGTGGGTGGCTGCATAGACCTTTTCGTCGGATCTCCGCCGCCTAAGCATGTCCACACGGACTTTTGGTACGCCTGAACTTTCGAAGAACCAATCGGGAGAAGCTTTGCTAAGGTCGTGGGTCATCCAGACCCCTACCTCGGTGGCAAGAAGGATCTCGTTGAAACTTCCTGGGTCGAAGAGCGCCCAATGGACCGGCATATTGGGAAGGTCCCCTTCTTTGCT
>CAZIDL010000068.1:0-11768 GCA_964537825.1 uncultured Weeksellaceae bacterium | reverse complement strand
GCCTCCGAAATATCCTCCAGCTCATCGCCGTTCAAACTGCAAAAGAGCATGTTCTCTTTGTATTGGCAATCTTTGCAGTCGGGGAGTTCAGGCCGTTTTCTCAAGGTACGCATGGTTATCTTCTTTAAGCTTGGAGGATGAAATTTCGGATCTTCCTCATAACATAAATATGATGTGTATCATAAATGTTGACCCAAAGCACCGAAATTTCGAGTAAAAGCCCTTATAACTTCATGAATTTATGATGCGAGTCGATGAAGCCCAGGCTCTTATAAAGCGAGAAATGAGAACGATAGGACGCAGCTTGCTCCCCATCGAAGAGGCGAACGGAAGGGTCATGGCCGAAAAGCTCCGGTCCCCTTTGGACATGCCCCCTTTCGACCGTTCAGCGATGGATGGCTACGCGGTCCGCTATGATGACCTTCGAACAACCCGTGAGATCGAGCTGATCGGACGAGCCGATGCCGGACACGGAGAACCAGTGGCCATCGGACCAGGACAAGGCGTTCGGATCCACACCGGTGCTATGATCCCTGAAGGAGCTGACACCGTGATCCGCCAGGAAGATGTGGATGTGACGAACGGACAGGTTCGGATCGATCCAACCCTCCAATTGAAAAAGGGCGCGAATCTTCGCCCTCGCGGTGAAGAGCTGCTGGAAGGGGACCTTGCTCTGGAATCTGCTACACGCTTACGACCAGCAGGTATTGCCTTTCTAGCCTCCCTTGGTATCAAAGAGGTCCCCGTTCATCGAAGACCGCGGATCGCCCTCCTCTACAGCGGGGATGAGCTCACCCCGCCGGGCGAAGAGCTTCAGAGAGGGAACATCTACGAGAGCAATACCTATGGGATCGAAGCATTGCTGAAGGAGAACGATCACCCAGTGGAATACAAAGCCCACCTCCCTGATGACCCTGAAGCTAGCCGCGAACATATCGAGAAAGCTCTCGGATCCTGTGAGCTCCTTTTATTATCCGGTGGAATATCGGTGGGTGACCGGGATCATGTAAAGCAAGCACTCCTCGCGAACGGGATCGAGGAGGGGTTCCACAAAGTGGACCAGAAGCCCGGAAAGCCGATCTTCTTCGGGATAGGGAACGGCCAATATGCGTTCGGCCTCCCGGGCAACCCGGCAGCAAGTCTGGTCGGCATTTACGAATACGCCCTTCCTTTCCTCAAAGGCATCGAGGGGGATGAAAACCCTTTTCCCCGAAGGATAAGCTTGCCCCTCGTCGGTACGGCACCCAAAGCCTCCGATCGGCACCTATTTCTAAAAGCCCGCATCGAAGGGAACAGTGTGCGATTGCTCGATGGACAGAGCTCAGCGATGCTCCGGTCCTTCGCCCTTGCCGATGCGCTCGTTTCCCTTCCTCCAAGAGAAGTCCCTGCAGAAGAAGGGGAATGGGTGGATGTGGACCTTTTGAACGGATGACCCGTAGCGGCCCCGGATCTAACTGCCGATCAGGAGCTTCCGATTACCGCAACCGTTATTGGCCATATAAAAGCCGAGGTCATAGTTCAATTCGATGACAAGGTTCACCGCAAGGGGATTCGTAGTCCCCTTCGGCTCCGAATCCAAGGCATAAACGGGAGCCCCCTCGACATCACCGTTCTGGGCCACAAAATCCTGAAAATCGTAGCGGAACCTCAATCCCGTGGAAACACCCAAGTTGTTAGAGCCCCATACATAACCACCAAAACCGAGAACAAGGCCGCTATTGCTCTTCGTATATAGATCCCCGACCTTTTGAGTGACCTCAGCCCCTTTCCCATCATTGGTCTCCGAGACGTTCAGAATGGTACTGTGAACGTAGCCCACTTCGAAGTAGTCCATATCATCGTTGTTGTAACGGAACATGATAGGGACCTCGAGGGCTGAGTAGCTGATCCTCTTTTGGTAATTGAGCTCTCTGCTGCCCTTCGCAGCGGGCTCGGTCATATCATAGACCTGATTGAAGCGGTAGTAAACCCCTTCCCCAACTAGCGCAATGTTGCGGGTGAAGTCGAGAGCTAGCTTGAAACCTGCCCCATACCCCAAAGAACTAGGGTTGTGGAAGTAACGGTCGCTACTGAACGAAGCTTTTGAGTTGTACAAGGCGTTCTCCCCGAAGATCAATTTCGGGCCGAAATCGATAAAAAAGGAGTTCTGCTGTCCCCGTTGTCCTATGGAACTCAAAGCGAAGGAGAGGAGAGCGAGCGTCAGGAAGGATCTTTTCATGACGAAGCGGTTTTTTTCCGCCTTCATAACGAGGCAGACCAAAGGCGGTTGCCTTTCCGGGAAACGAGATCTTCAAGGCTTTTCGAGCTTTCCTCCATGAAAAATGACCTTAGTACCAAAGAACCAAGATGGTAAAGACCTTTCCCTCAACCAAAGTTCCTGGATAAATAAAAGAAAACAGGGTATTAAGCCCGCAAAAGGATCAACCCGTGCTCGACCCCTTTGAAATGGTTGTAGATCAAAAGTTCCCGGGGCACTCGGGATGCCTTTTTCATAATACAGGCATCGGGTAATTTCCCACCGGAGAGGATCCGCGTCCCGAACCAGGTCGCCAGGGCAGCAGCGGTCGGGAATTCACCGATGAGCGGTTTGAAGGCCCAAGCGGCTTTTTCCGGGAATTCCTGTTCGAGGAGTCCATAATACCAATGGTCGGTCCTCTTGTCCCCATTCAAACCGAGTAACAGGCCATCGATAGCTTCCGGTGTCGTTCCGTTCTTTTCAAGGAAGGCTTTGACCCAGCGGGAAAGCTCGTCCTTCGAAGGATGAAGGGTTTGGTCCACATCGACCAGTTCGGCGTATGCTCCTTTTTCCTCCCTTCCAAGCGCGAACATGGCGCTGCCCTCGCCGCATACGGTCCCGGAGGTCCCGGATCGCAGCAGTTCTGTGGAGGATACGTGCTCTTTTTTATAGAGACCATCGAGGACTTCGATGTTGTAAGTATCCTGTGCGAATTGTTCCATGTTGCCCACGAGCAATGAATCGACCTCCTTTTCTTCGAACAACATCAAGGCATCCAACAGAACGGATTCAAAGGCGGATCCCTTGTCCACATAGGTGTTGTTGTAGCCGGTGTTCTTACTCATCAGAGCAAGGGTTCCGGCAAGGGCATTGGGGGTACTTTGCACAAAGGCCGTTGGCGTAAGGTCGCCTTCCTCATATTCGAGGATCTGTTCCATGAAGCTTATGAAGTCCTCAGCAGAGCCCTCGCCGGTCCCGACGAGGATCCCTTCAAGACCGGGATTCCGCTCGACCAAGGTCATCCCTGTCCAAATGCCCATTCTCACCGCTTTTCCCATCCTTCTCAACTGGTTCCTCGGGATCATCTCTCCATAGGAAGGTTCCACAGCCAGATACGCGTTGGATTCGAAAAACCGGACATCTCCTTTAAGGAAGGAGTCATCGAAGGTCGGTTGAGGCGATATGCAAGCAAGGTCTTTGATGAACATGGCCTAAGCCTTGCCAAGGACTAACGAGGTGCAATTCCCTGCAAAACCAAAAGAATTGGACATGACCTTTTCGATCGGAGCTTCCGCTTCGTATTCCCTGATGGGTGCAACGGGGAGGGATGAGATCGGGTGGGAGCAATTCAGGCTGGGAAAGAGTTCCTGGTCATGAAGGCTCAGGATACTATAAACAGCTTCTAGGGCCCCAGCAGCAGCAAGGGTATGTCCTGTATAGGATTTCGTGGAATTGTAGGAAGGGAGTTGCTCGCCGAACACTTTCTTTAATCCATTGCCTTCCACCTGGTCATTGTTCTCGGTAGCGGTTCCATGGGTGTTGACGTAATGGATCTCAGAAGGGGCTGTCCCAGCTATCGAAAGGGCTTTTTCCATAGCTGCTGTAACACCGATCGCCTCTTCGGAAAGGGATGAGGGATGGAAAGCATCATTGCTGTTGCCGTAGCCGAGCAGCTCGCAATAGCGTGGCTTATCCCGGCAAGCATCCTCCGCTTCAAGCACCAGGTATGCGGCCCCTTCTCCGAGGTTCAATCCATCCCGGTCCTCATCAAAGGGACGGCATGGTTCCTCGGAGAAGACCTGAAGGGCATTGAAACCGTTGACGGTGAATTTGGCAAGACTGTCCGTGCCGCCTACGATCACTCTTTTGCTCCTTCCTGTTCTGATCATCCTTGTCCCGAGCATGATGGCATTGGCGGAGGCTGAACAAGCGGTATTGATCGTACAGGTCATCCCTTTGATGGCATGTTTTTCGGCCAATCTTTGGGTATGCATTCCATTGCTATAGGAATCGTGATAGGGGGTTCCTTTGCCAATGGCTTTAGCGTCATTGTACAACGCTTGCATGTTGGACATTCCGCCCACCGTGGTCGCGGATACGAGGGAGGTTTCCCAGGAACGGAGCTCCCCCGAGCTTAATCCGGCATGTTCAATGGCCTCCTGAAAAGCGGCGTATGCGAGAAGTTCGGTCCGGGGGACCCCTTTTTCTTTCAGCCCAATCTTTTGGTAGAGCTCTTCATTGGAGCGTTTCACCTCTCCAAAGGGGAAGATCTCCGCATAACGGGAATCCAGGTAATGAGCTTTGTCGATACCGGTTTGGCCTTTGCGCAAATTGCTCAGGTTCTCCTCCACCTTTTCCCCAATGGCGGAAACAGTCCCGAAACCGGTAACAAAAACCCTCATTCAAACGCCCTTCGTGGCATTTTCGAGCAGATAATCGGCCATGGACTCCACATTCGAAAGGATATCCTTTCCGTTCTTCGCGTTCTTGATCTTAACCCCGTATTCCCTTTGAAGCATGACCGTTAATTCGATGGCATCGATGGAATCAAGGCCCAAACCTTCCACGAAAAGGGGATCCTCGTCCCCGATCTCCTCCGGGGTAAGGTCGGTCAGATTGAGGTAGGAGATCATGTGCTCCTTCAATTCCCTTTTGAGCTGCTCTTTGTCCATGGGTGATGAAGCTAAATATCGGTCTTTTTTAATTTTTTGAACCCTTCTTTTTCGATCTCGGCGATCTCCATCAGGATCTCAGCACAATGATCGAAATTTTCTTGATCGGTGAGCCTTCCTTTATAGATACCTGCCATTTGCACCGCACTATCCCTCCAACGATCACCTGCTTTGGTGAAATCCTCTGACGCTTTGATCAGGTCATCGTTCCCAAGGATCTTTGCGGATTCTTCAAGGAAAGCAGCAAAGAGGTACCGGAATCCGCCGCCACCTGTACCGATCTCTTCCTGCATGCGGACGATCTGACCGAGGTAAAGCCCTGCTCGTCTAGGCCCCACTTGCCCCCTCCATTTTTTGATCTTCCTGGCCGTGTACTTGATCCCGGTAACCCCGGCGGGGCCGGGGAGCAACAGCATATCTCTAACAGAACCTTTGATCCCCTTGATGATGGCTTTTTTGATCACTTCATCGCTCACGGGCTCTACGTTCTCGGGGAAATAAACCTGCCCTTTGGGAGCGAGCGGTCCCTTGGCGAATCGTACTTTACTGAGTTCTTCCGGTGTCAACGTCGTTTCCGTTTCCATGACCGGGTCGCTGATGAGGTACTGGCCATCCTTTTTCCCGTAAACGATGATGTTGTGGGCATTGAAATGGAAGCGGTATTCCGGGGGGAAATAAGGCAAGTGGAAAACCCCTACCTGACACCCTACGGGTTGTCCTTCCGTCAACTTTTTATCCAGGAATGCTTCTGCGTCGCCCTCGGACCTGAATTTTTTGCGCCGAACCTCTACACCGAGGGACCTACAAGTCCTATTGAAGATCCATCCCGGCATCGAACGATAAGAGACTGCAGGCCCATTGTTGATGGACATGTAAGGAACGTGGATGTAAAAAATGCCGGACCCCATTCCAAATGCGAGGGGCTCGGTCATGAAATCCAGTCCGTAGAATCGGAGCAAACTGGAGGTAGCGCCATTCTCGCAATGTGCGCTCTGCGTATGTTGGAATTCCGTGATCAATCGGCTCCCTCGAAATTTTTCAATTCCTCAAGGCTGACCTCAAAAGCTTTTGCATAACGCTCCAACTTCTTATCGCTCAATTTCCGGAACCGCTCAGGCTTCAAATGCCTTTTGATCGTCCATTTCCAAAAGCCTGTATAGCCAGAGAGCACAGATAAGTCCATGATATTGAGCTCCATGTAATAATGGATGGGACTTTTTTCTCCGTTCAAAACCGCTTGCCGGGCTTCTTCGACCCTTTCATTGATGGCTTCCCACGTGGCATCCAAGGCTTCTTTCTTCACTTTCCATCCCTTGCTCAGCCCAGTGGTATAATTTCCATCCTCATCCTTCACATAATAGAGTTCCCTCGACATATAATCAAGGGGTGAATCGTCCTGTGGAAGGTCTTCTTTTTTCATCTTAACAGACGGTCAAAAGACAATAAGCATAAGTGAACCTTGCACTTTCCGGCACCATCAACAAGATCTTTTCCCCTTTTTTCAGGTCCTTTTCGTTCATCAGTTCTTCGATCATCAAGTAAATGGACCCGGCTCCCACATTGCCCACACTGGACAGGTTGGTGAACCATTTTTCCTGAGGGATATCGATCCCATATTTTTCGATCTCTTCAGCGATCTTGCTCCTGAAGTATTCAGAGGACAAGTGAGGAAGGAAATGATCGATAGTGGTGATATCGAATTCCCGTTTTTTCAGGATCTCATCCAGGTAAGCCGTCCCTGCCTGGACGATGTTCTTACCCAAAAGCCTGACGTCCTGTTTAATGGAGAAAACGGACTTTTGAAGCCATTCTTCAGGGGAATGTTCCTTCCAGCCGGTGGTGCTTCCGTCCTCATTCTTTACGGCACCGGCATACATGCAAGATTCCAATCGATCGGCATAAGAACGGATATCGAGCCATTCGATCTTGAGCGAGCGTTCTCCTCTTGGGCGCGATTCGAGAAGGAAAGCTCCGGCCCCATCGGACAGCATCCATCTTAGGAAATCCTTTTCAAAAGCGATAATGGGATGTTCATCCATTTGGGCCAGGCGCTCCGTCTCCTTTTCGAAATGATGGGCCAGCATCCAGGTCGAGAACTTCTCGGAGCCTGCAGATACAGCATTAGAGGAATTACCGGCCATGATCGACAGGTAAGAGAATTTCATGGCCTGCATTCCTGCACAGCATGATCCAGAGGGAGACAGGATCTCCATCGGCTTATTCCCTAGTTCACCATGGACCATGGAAGTGTGGGAAGGGAGGAGGTTATCGGGTGATGTCGTCCCACAAGTCAGAAGCTCCAGATCATCGAGGCTGAACCCGTCCGCCTCCAAAGCTTTGATGGCCTCAGAGGTCATTTCTGCATTGGAGTGAGTGGACCTTTGATCCCGGTCCAGGGCGTAATACCTGTTCTTAATACCGTTGTTCCGGAGGGTCAGATTCTTGCCCTTCGATCCTTGCCCATCGATCCTTCCGAGAAAGGATTCCATTTCCTCGTTTGAAACCCCTTCATTTGGAAGGAATTTAGCACTTTTTGTAATGTAGACTTCTTCCATTTGTAGAACGAGTTACCCAAAAAATTAAGGAGACCAGCTGGGAGGGAACGATCATCAAAATTAACCACTCTAGGGCAATCGTGGGAGGGGAAGTTGAAGGCGGTCAACCTGACACAGGTTCACTGCTTGCTGACATCGTTTTCCCATACAACCACAATGCATCCACGTCTTCCCTTATCTCCTCCTTTTGATCTAACAGAAGATCGGGGCTATTTCCTGCACCTGAATAGGGCTGCCCTTTTTTCAGGTCCATCTCATAAGGATTCACCTGAAGGTCGGCCAGCGTGCCATGCACTTTGGAGCAGAACTTTCGGAAAAGTTCTGCGGCCAAATGTTCCAACAAGGTCATGTTCGCTTTCACTTTTTTGATGAGATCCCTCGTTCGGTATTGCGTATCGAGCTCATTATAAAAATCCTTCAGCGTTCGAAGGTCAAAAGGATCGACATAGCTGCTAACAAGATCAGCATCGTCATGTTCAGCGAAATCGATGAAGGATCGCTGGACCTGTTCATTGAGTAGATGCACCCTGCTCGCAGGGCTATCTTCTGAAGCGAACAATTCCTTGAGCACCATGAGGTTGGAAAACCCATTATTGGTGAACAGAAGCGTCGTGAAAGACCAATAAAGGGCCCAATCCCATAGGATCTTGGCCAACATGGTCTGGGTATTGCCCATGAGGAGGTATTTGTCCTGATAAATGGGGATCCAACTGTCCACGACGGAAAGGAAGCTGTGCTCAAAAACATCGGCATAGAACTCGATGTCCTCGTCCTCTTCGAGGTCTTTTTGGATCAATTCGCTGATCAGGGTGTTGTTGATGGCGATGAAATCCGTACCCGGGGAATAGAGTGGATCCAAGAAAGGACCGGCCTCTCCGGTCAGCGCCCATCCTTCATTGGAATAGACCTTTTGGGAATGGTGGGAGAGATCTTTCAAGACCCTGAAATCCAAGACCGCGTCCTTTTTAGGTGCAAGGGCATCGTATGCTAAGGGTTCGTTCTTTGAAAGCCAATCGAAGGCCTTATCGAGTTGGTTGAAGTCCTCAAAAGGATGGACCCTCGGATCCGCCACGATGCCTACACTCGTGTACCCGGTCCCTAGGGGGATGAGCCACACCCAATACCCCTTGTCCATCAGATGGACGGTGCTCAATCTGCGCAGACCAGGCTCCAGATAGCCTTTCCAGGATGCGTTCTCCGACCAATCGTCCACATCCACTTCTCCCTCAACCCGGAACCAGGCAGCATTGATGTGGTGGTCCATGCTTTTTTGAAGCTTCAACTTTCGCTTCAGGAATTCGGAACGCCCGGTAGCATCCACGACCCATTTGGAATGGTAGGTATGATCTTCCTTCTTCTTTCTAACATCGATCCGATGCGCTCCTTTGCTCAGGGTCACCTCTTTCACCTGGTTCCCAAGGGAGATGTCCACCCCTGCTTCCAGGGCGTATGCTTCCAAGTGATTCTCCAAAGCGCCCCGGTCCAGTTGATGGCTTTTGACCGGTCTCAGGGGCGCCCGGGGGCCAAGCTCCACCCGCTTGGCAATATCCGTTTTATGATGAGGGGAAAGGAAAAAACGCAATCCTTGCTTAGGGAGCTGATGTCGATCCAGGTAGTCTTTCAGGCCGAGCATTTCTCTCAAGTAATAAGTGCCTAGTTCGACGGTCGACTCGCCGACCTTGTGAGCAGCGATGGGTGCGGGTCGGTTTCGCTTTTCGAGGAGCAGGACCGAGAGCTCCGGGTTCTTTCCCTTCAATTGAAGGGATAAGGTCAGGCCGGCCAATCCCCCACCGAGGATGATCACATCGTACTTTTCTTCAGGGGTCATCGTATTCCAGATCTGGTTTTCATCCCCCCCGGAACGCCCCCCATTTTTTAGGATAAGCAAGGGAAGGATAAGATAGCCTGTTCCCGAATTTAAGGTTTTATCCGTTCGGATCTAGGGGCACGTGATCCCGAAAAAATAAGGGAACAGTGGCTGAATATCAGGGACCGATAAGACCGCCTAACGGTCGATCCCCTTTCCGTAAGATCAAAAATCCCTTCTTTGACTTGGAATTTGAGATTTTGGAATTTCTGACGAAGGCAGGTCGTGGGCACTGCTGGATTCGAACCAGCGACCTCTTGCTTGTGGGGCACCATGTTTCCATTTTTCAGGGGTTTTCGGTATTTTCTCTTGAAATCCTTAAACCCCTATCATTCAACATTTTTATCGCTTATAACTTTTCGGCACTTTTCTCTTCTTTGCTATTTTTGACCCAAAATGTAGACACCCACGTAGACACCAAATATAACTGGTATCTACCACTGGTGTCCACGGTGTCTACATGATAATCGATCAAATCGGTCCCTATGGCAAAAAGAGCGACCATCGTTCCCGTCCTCCGAAGGTCCAAAGAACTATCGGACAATAAGCACCCCATTTGCATCCGGATCACCAAGGACCGAAAGCAACGTTATCGGAGCATTGAAGGGTTATCCTGCTCACCATCCTATTGGAACGAGAACCGCAATGAAATACGGCGCAGTCATCCACGGGAAAAGGATTGGAACAAGATCATACGCGACAAGGTGAACGAATTCGAAAAAATTCAGGACCGCTTAATAGAACAGGGGATCGAGATCACTGCTCAAAAGATCATCGACGCATACGATAGACCGAAAGGTTCGATCTCCGTGCTTGATTTCTTTGAAGAACGTGCAAAGGAGCTGGAGCAGAAAGGGAAATATTCCAATGCCCAGAATTACCGAAATATAGGTAAACAACTACAGAACTTTCTGAAAAAGGAGAGAAAGGAAGGCATTGAGTTCTCCGAGCTGACTTACCAACTCCTGAACAAATGGGAAACCTATTTAAGGGGTGAGCGGCAGGTGAAGGAAACCACCCTTTATAATTATTTCAAAACCCTTTGCGCCCTTTTCAACGAAGCAGCAAGGCGTGGATATGCCCCGGAAAAAGATACTCCCTTCTCTGATTTCAAAATCTCCAAGTTCAATACCGAGACCGAAAAAAGAGCGATCTCCATTGAAGCCTTCCGCGCCATAGAGGATCTGAACGTGGAAGGAGATAACCCTTCCATCATAGAGGCGCATAAGTACATGATATTCAGCTTCTACGCCGGGGGAATGAACTTGACCGATATGGCTCAACTGAAATGGAGCGATATCGATTCGGACGGAGAAATGATCAAGTACCGCCGGCAAAAGACCAAAAGAATAATGGCGGCAGTGATCACTCCTGAAATGCAGGAGGTCATCGATTATTTCTACCCTCTTACCCAGAGCAAAGACCACATATTCCCCATTTTAGATGCGCACTTTCATATAACTCCAAGGCAACAAGTAGACCGGATCGATAAAGTAAGAAGCAGAACCAATGCAGCCTTAAAAGAACTTGCACGCAGAGCTGGTATCCAACAAGATATCACGATGTACACCTTCAGGCATACGCATGCGTCCAACCTAAGGGATGTGACCAATAACATGGCGGCTATTCAAAAGAGCTTGGGGCACAAAACCCAAAAAGAGACCGAAACCTATCTTGCTGAGATAAGCGATAAAGAGCTTAAGGATGAAATATTTAAGCTCAGTAGAAAGTCCAAGGATAAGGACTCATCTGAGAACAACCCTTGAATCCAATTAATAACAACCACTCCCTCTCCTATTATCCTCGATTCACAATGCCCATCCAACAGACCTACCACTTCAACCCTTTCGATTTTGACCGCAAGAACGGACGGTTCAAAGAAGATCCCCATCGGTTATTTGTCCATTTCATCGACGATTGCCAACGGGAGTTCCATCAGGACAGCCATCCGATAGCAGCCAATTACTTCAAGTCCAATACGGCGACGATGCTGCTTCTACAGTCCTGTTTCAATCTGAATAATGAAAGCTTTGGGATGGATGCCGAACATGACTTCGAGACGAACGAAAGGATCGACAAAGAGGGCGAGCGAGAAATGATCTATGCCATCGAGTCCGCGGTGGAGAAAAAGGATGATGAACCCGTATACCTTCTTTGTGATGACAGCATTCCGGACGGGCAGTTCGTGCTTATGTACTCACAAGAGGATGGGGGTGATGATGAAAAGGGTCCGGAGCCGGATCCAAAGGATGGGGAGAAGAAGGTTAAGAAGAAAGTGAGGATGGGGGTTGAGTAAAGGCTTATTCCTTCAAAACCCTTATCACCGCATTCTTGCCGTCATCACCCCGAAGCTCCACAATATAAAGCCCGTTCTCCTTCCCAAGTTCGAGCTTGAACCGTGAGGGGTCATCGATATCACGCTCATGGACCTTTCTTCC
>CAZIDL010000067.1:7789-11898 GCA_964537825.1 uncultured Weeksellaceae bacterium | reverse complement strand
AAGGAACTCCTCGACGAGCTCTACCGGAAAGCCCTCGCGCAGAAGATCGTCGAGGCGAACGAGGCATGCCCTGGGGACTGCGGCAACGAGGAAGTGATCAGGTCCCTCAGGGAGCGCTTCCCGAAGATGAGCGAGGAGGAGCTCATTGAGAGCCTCAAGGGGGTTCAGGATCTCGTAGCCGACCTGGAGGAACGGGAAAAGGACCGGGGAGGGAGGTGACGACCACCCCTCCCCCCTTCGGAGCTTCGCCTCCGTAACCAAAAAAGAAAGCACCATGGCCACCTACGAAGGAACGAGCAAGAACGGGGTCTGGGCCGGTTCCGGCCTGCTCTCCGCCCTCCTCGCCACGGTATGTTGCTGGGGGCCGGTCCTCCTCTCGGGGGTTGCCGGTTTGAGCGGGAGCAGCTCCCTCATTTCCTGGCTACATCCCTTGAGCCCTTACCTGAAAGGCCTCGCCGTCCTCTCCCTCGGGATCGCCTTCTACCAGGTCTATGTAAAAGAAAAGGGGGCGAAAGAAGGAAGAGGCTCTTGCTGCTCCACGGACCCTTCAGTCGAGAAAAAACGGAGAGGGCAGAAACGAATGCTCTGGGCCGTAACTCCGCTGGTCCTCCTCGCCTTTCTTTTCCCATACATAGCTCCGGCCTTCGGGGCAGGTGAGCCTGCCGCCGAGCAAGGGGGTGCTGTTCACACCGGCGTTCAGGAAACACAGGATAAGACCGAAAAGCTCGTCCTCGAGATCAAGGGTATGACCTGCATGGGATGCCAGAAGCGGATCCACGACGCCCTCTCGGAAATGGAGGGCGTTAAGGAGCTGGAGGTGTCCCACGAGGACGGTAGCGGGGTCGTTAACTACCACCCGGAACTGACCGGACCCGACTCGATCCTCGCCAAGATCGAGGAGCTCGGTTACGAGGCCAAGGTGAAGGGGGACTGACCCCTTTCTTTGCGAAGGGGGTGGTGACGACCACCTCTCCTCCCCTTCCATTTTCGCCCCGAACCGGTCGACCCGTTGCCCATGTTGCACCCCCGATCCCTTGCGATCCCGTGCCTGCTGACCTTATTGTGGCACCCCTTCCCCCTCAGTGCCCAAACGGGCACGGTCCAGGGGGAGGTCCTCGATGCCTCTTCGGGTGATCCTCTCCCCGGTGCCACCGTGTCCGTAAAGGGCGAGCTTCTGGGGACGGGGACGGACTCGTCCGGGCGTTACCGGCTCGAGCGGGTCGACACCGGGAGCTACTACATGGTCGCCCGCTACCTCGGGTACGAGAAGCAGGTCAGGATGTTCACCGTCGAGGACGGCGACACGACCTCCCTCGACTTCGGTCTCGCCCGCAGGAAGCTCATGAAAAGTGGCGTTACCGTCACAGAGCGAAGGAGGGAACACAGAATGGAGGAGCCCATGCCCATGAGGGAGATCGGCGGGGAACGGATCGAGGAGCTCGCGAAGACCAGCACCGCGGAGCTCCTCGACGACGTGGTCGGGGTCTCCGCAGCTCGTAACGGAAACTGGGGTTCGAAGCCCGTCTTCCAAGGGATGAGCGACGACCGGGTGCTCACCTTCGTCGACGGCTTCAAGGTCACCCAGTCGTGCCCCATGGGCATGGATGCCTGCGCCGCGAGCGTACCACCCGGAATGGTCGAAGGAATGGGCGTCCAGGTCGGCCCGGGGGGTAGCGGGTACGGTTCGGGCAACATGGGAGGGGTCATGAAGATCCGGACCCGGTCCGGAAGCTACGCAGCAAAGGACACCTTCCGGATGGACCTGGGAGGAAAGATCGGCTACAAGAGCGTCTCGAACTCGCGGACGGGGATGCTCTCCCTCGAGGGCGGGAAGCGGAGCTTCGACTTCGCCCTCAGCGGAGGGATCGGCAGGCACGGGAACTACCGGATCCCAAAAAAGGGAGCTTACGAACCCCTTCCCAGCGAGACCCTCCCCCACAGCGGCTTCGACACGGAGTGGCTGCATTTCAAGGGGCGCTACCGTCCCGGAAAGGACCACAGGTTCACCCTCGTCTCCCAGATCTACCGGGCCGACTCGATCGGCTGGCCGAGCCGTATGGCCCCCACGGTGATCCCGGAGGAGAAGCGCGACCTCTACGGGATCAAGTACCGCTACGACCCCAAGTTGGACAGCGGGAGTGGCAGGCTCCGCTTCGAGAAGCTGAAGGCCAATGTGGGATACCAGCCGATGTACCACGAGATGGTGAACAAACTACAGGACAGCGTCAACACCCGCTACAAAGGGGTCTCCCGCAGCGAAAACCTTCAGGCCGCCCTGAGGACCTACTTCAGCTACGGCGAGCACCACCGCTTCACCCTAGGGACCGAACATTGGTTCTGGGGGATGCAGGCCGAGCGGAGGGTGATCACGGACCGGTCCCGGAGCGAATTCCGCCCGATCCTGAACCGCGGCAGGCTCCGCGAGCACGCGGTCTTCCTACTGGACCGGATGGAGATTAGCGACAGCTGGCGGGTGGACGCGGGCGTGCGGTTCAACCGCACCGTCTCGGACGCCGAACCCATTCGGGGGAGTGGCCTCGGGAAGGATCTAAGGAAGGCCGGCAACGTCCTCACCTGGAACCTGGAACCCAATTTCCGGGTTAACGAGAAGCTCGCCTTCGAAGCCGCCGTGGTAAAGGGTTTCAATGCGGCCACGCCCGTCGACCGCTTCGTGAGCGCCCCCATGCTCGACGGCTACTACCACTACGGGAACCCTCGGGTCTCCTCCGAGACGAACCTGAACAAGCGGTTCGCCGTCAAGGGGATGTTCGGCCAGTGGAACGGGAGGATCGAAGCATTCCATAACAGCGTCAAGGGTTTGATAGAGTGGCGAGTGGAGCCGGACATGCAGAGCCCGATCAAGGGGCTGAGGGGTGTCCGTCGCGCGGCTAACATTCGGAAAGGGACCATTACGGGGGCCAACGCCGACTTCAATTGGTACGTTACCGAAAAGTTTGAACTTTCCCTCAAGGCATCCTACCAGTACGGGGTCACTTCCGGAGGCGAGCCCCTCCCGAACATGGCCCCCTTCCGGGTCTCCCCCGAGGTCCGCTACAGGAACAGGAGCGAGGGGCTCAGGATCGCCCTGCGTAGCGACCTCGTGGCCGCCCAGGAAAGGTACGCCCCCGAATACGGGGAGGTCCGAACGCCGGGCTATGCCGTTTTCAACCTGAGCGCAGGCTGGGAGGTCGCGGAGGGCCTCGATCTCGAGCTCAACCTCGAGAACCTCACCAACCGCCGTTACAGGCGCCACCTGACGGATCCGCAGCTTCCCGAACCCGGGGCCAACATAAGCTTGGGAGTCCGTTACAAGGGGGCGGTCTTGAACAAGGCGCCAAAACCCGACCTGAGCCAGGCGAAGAAGGTGAGCCTCGAGGTCGAGGGAATGGCCTGCCGGTACTGCGTTCGAACGGTCAGGGAGCGATTGATGGCCCTCCCCGAGGTGATCGACGTCGCGGTCCACCTGAAGGACGACGGCGCGGAGGTGGTCGTGAAAAAGGGTCGGGACCCGAAGAAGCTCTTGAGGCAGGTCCGGAACGCGGGCTTTCAGGGAGAGATAAAGAAGGTTGAGGATTACCGAAAGGGTGAATGAAGGCTGTGCAGACAGACAGCTAGTTCTTGTAAAGGCAGTTCAGGAGTGAAGCGGACGAGCAGGTGATCCGGTTCGAGGACCTGGAAGAAGGCGAGTACGGAAAGGTGGTGCAGGTACGCGGGTCAGGGGAAGACCTTCCCTTCGATAGGCAGTGAGGTCAAGCGTGCGTCGGGGCACACCACGAGATCATGCCGCGTTCGGGTCCGTGAAGGTGTGGTGAGCGTACGCGGGCCTTCCTTCAACGGCTCTCCCTGTCCCAAACCCGGGGCCTCCCCATCGGTTACCTTTGGACGACCCAAATCCTAAAAGGCGGGCATTGCCGACCGTTGGTCCCCGCATTGGCACGCCCCTTTGGGATAGGGTCGGAGGTGAGCGTACTTGCCGACGAACCCTCCTTATGCTTTTTCCGACCCTGACCCGACCTTGCGGGGAGGGGCCGTAGCCCCGCCGCATCGGCCCACAAAAAGGACATCCTACCAGCTTTTAAGTTAGACTGCGCTTCGTGCTCCTACCCGCA
>CAZIDL010000067.1:0-7689 GCA_964537825.1 uncultured Weeksellaceae bacterium | reverse complement strand
TTGCAGCTCGCCCTCGTCTGCTGCCTGCTCATTCTTCTGTCCATTTCCACGACCTCCGCTCAAAGCTGGACTGTTTATAACGAGAATAATTCTGGGATGCCTAGGGATGATGTCTGGGCGGTCACTGTTGACGATAGCGGGAACAAATGGGTCGGGACCTATGGAGGAGGACTTGCAAAATTCGATGGGAGCAACTGGACCGTTTACAATACGAGCAATTCCGGGATCCCAGATGATGATGTCAGTGCGATCGCGATCGACGGGAACGGCAACAAGTGGATCGGGACCTATGGAGGAGGACTTGCAAAATTCGATGGGAGCAACTGGACCGTCTATGACACGAGCAATTCTGGGCTCCTTGGTGTTTTCGTCATGCCGGTCACGATCGACGGGAGTGGTAACAAATGGATAGGGACCAATGGAGGAGGGCTTGCGGAGTTCGACGGAACCAACTGGACCGTGTACGATACGAGCAATTCCGGGATCCCTCATTTTGATGTCAATGCGGTCAGGATCGACGGGAACGGCAACAAGTGGATCGGGACCAATAAAGGCCTTGCGAAGTTCGACGGAGCCAACTGGACCGTATACGACACGAGCAATTCGAAAATCCCTGGAAATGGGGTAAATGCGGTCTCAATAGACGGTAGCGGCAACAAGTGGATCGGGACCAATAAAGGCTTTGCGAAGTTCGACGGAACCAACTGGACCGTCTATGACACGAGCAATTCGGGTCTTCCTCAAGATAATGTCGATGCGGTCGCGATCGATGGGTCCGGGAACAAGTGGATCGGGACCTATGAAGAAGGCCTTGTCAAATTCGACGGAAGCAACTGGACCGTCTATGACACGAGCAATTCCGGGAATAATGTCCGGGCGATCGCTATCGACGGGAATGGGGACAAGTGGATCGGGACCTATGGAGATGGTCTAGCCGTTTACGGGCAAACGACGGATATCGAAGAACGGCAAGGAGCCAACCCCCCGGTCTCTCACCAAAGCCACCCTAACCCCTTCCGCACGCGGACGACGATCGAGTTCCGGCTCCCCCGCGAGTCCAAGGTGGAGCTCGCTGTCTACGACCCCACCGGCAAGCGGGTGGCGACCCTCGCCAAGGGTCGCCTCGACAAGGGGCAGTACACCCGCACCTTCCGCGGAGAGGACCGGTCAGCCGGAATCTACTTCTACGAGCTCCGAGCCGGGGGAGAGCGGATCACCGGGAAGCTGGTCCTGACGGAGTGAGAGAGATCCGGACCGAGAATGGAACTAAGGAGGTGCGGAAGGTGACGAAAGGAAAAAACTTTCAAACCGAACCTTTCCTAACTTCTTTTCCTCACCATCGAAGACACCATCGGCGCTCATGAGGATCTTTACCTTCCTGTTCGGGTCAAAGTGCTTAGTTGAGAAGTGACCATACCGTTATCTTAAAGCAGCGCTCATGGCTTAAAGGATCTTCATTGTTTCAAGGCTGCCTTTTACCATCGCAGCCCTCCTTTTTGCCCTTTTCCTTTCCCTCCTAACCCCACGGTTTGCTCACGCACAGGAAAAGGGCATGCAGTGGATGGGCATCCGGGGAAGCCGCCCTGTTTTTTTCAAGGGGCATATAGTCCAGAACCACGGTTTGGAACTTCGCTTATATGTGGCTGAGGACGTAGCTCTGAATTATTCATTGACCTTCTGGGCTGACCAGAACTCGCGATTCTACATGCACAGTTACCTCGGAGGAGGTGGAGCTGGAGTACTCGGAGCATCTCCTTAGCGGACAGTTCGGAAGGTCTGGCCGCACTTAAAAGCCTTGGGGCCGTCCTTTCCCTTTTCGTTCCCGAACGGGTCACTTTCGGGGTCCCCCTCTCGGACAAGATAAGCTTCGCTCCTTACTTGGATCCATTGGGTTTTGACATTTACAACGGCGACAGGAAAAGGGACCTTTTCGTTAGCGGCAAGATCGGGGGCCGTTTGAAATTCTTTATCACCGAAAAGCTGGTCCCCCATCCTTACGGGGGCATTGTAGCCTTTTACTACAATGGATCGCCCCTTGCCAGCGAATTCGGAATGACCACCTCTTATCGAATGGGGAAAGAAAATTAGGACGAAAGATCCTGTTCCCTTTTGCTGCTGCATCGGAGAAGCTTCTACTGAACGGAATAAGCAGATGGAACCTGCTGAAAGAAGTCGGAACAGCTAAGATGAGCTGATCGTCAGATCCGAACCCCGATCAGCAGGACGTCGTCGATCTGTTCCTGCTCTCCTTTCCAAGCATCGAACTCCGCTTCCAGCTTTTCTTTCTCATCTTCCATGGAAGAGCAGTCCAAAGAAAGGATCAAGCGTTTGAAGGGTTTGTAGCGGTATTTCTTCCCCTTAGGTCCTCCGAATTGATCGGCGAACCCATCGCTAAAGGTATAAATACGGTCCCCTTTTCTGCATTCAAAAGAGCGTGTTTTAAAAGGGGTGCCTTCCTTTTCGCTATTACCGACCGGCTGCTTGTCGCCCGCTATCTCGAGCAGGCGCTCCCCACCCCGTCCCGATCCTTGAAAGGGTTTAAGCTCATTTTCGGACGCTCCTTCTACAGTAGGTAGTTCAGAAGCGTTTCGGACCAAGTAGAGCGGATTGTTCCCTGCCGCGAAGGACAACACCTCTTTTTTCCGATCATAAATGCAGAGCACCCCATCCATGCCATCCTTGCTCTCTTTCTCTCCACTTTGTTGGAGTGCCCCAATGATCCCATCACGGATCCTGTCCAGGACCTTTCCGGGATCCCGCTCCTTTTCTTCCACGATGACCTCGTTCAACAGCCGGTTCCCGATCATGGACATAAAGGCACCCGGCACTCCGTGGCCCGTGCAATCCGCTACCATCCATATCGATACCTCATCATTCCCGTAAGCCCAATAAAAATCCCCTGAGACTTCTTCTTTGGGTCGGAATAGGATGAAATGCTCTGCGAGAACCTGCTTCAATTCCTCGGGAGAAGTAAGGATGGCGGATTGGATCTTACTGGCATACGTGATACTATCCCGGATCTCCCGGTTCTTTTCCTGCAATTGCCCATAAGCCCGATCGACCTCGACTTTCTTGGCTTCGATGATCCCCTTCTGCTTCCGAGTGACGCGGAACCGGTAGACCAGGAAAACGGCAAAGACCAAAAGGAGCCCGGATACGGAGGAGATAAGAACGATCGCGAAACGCTGCTCTGCTTCCCGTTTTTCGGCCAATGCCTTATCCCTTTGCCGCTCCTTCTTTTGCTTAAGGACCTGTTTCTCATACTTGTGCTTGGCCTCCAAGCGTCCGATCTTCCGACTCTTTTCCTTATTGAAAAGACTGTCCCTCAAGGAAGCAGCATCCGTTCTGTACGCGTAGGCCTTTTGATAGCTCCCGGATCGAGCATGCGCTTTAGCGAGAGATCTCCGGGCCTCGAGGACCTCTTCCCCCAGTGAATGCTCCTGAGCGATGCGAAGGGCCTTTTTGCAATTTTCGATGGCTTGGCGAGGCTTACCCAGCATTAGAGCCACCCGCCCCATTTGGTTAAGGACGGAGGCTTGCTCTCCTTTGACCCCTGCTTCAAAGGCGATCTCCTTTGCCCTTCGGGTATGAAAAGTGACCGAATCGAACACCGGGCTTCGTTTCCTTTTTCCTTCCTCGAGTTCCCGGAGGCTATCCAAGTAAAGACTCCCGATACTTAGATGAAAGATGGCCATCCCCTTTTTATCCTTGGCCTTCTTTTGATAACGCAAGCATTTCTTGTAATAAGGAAGGGCTTGATCGATCTTTCCCAGATCCTCTTGCACAGTTGCTAGATTCCCGTAGACTTTGGCCAACATGCGCTTATCCCCACTCTTTTCAGCGAGTTCCAGGCTCTTCTTATAGCGTTTCTTCGCTTTCGCATATTCCTTCATCTTATACCAGATATTCCCAACATTAAGATGGAGCTTTCCGAGCTCCTCCTCATTTCCAAGGGCCTTATGGATCGAAAGGGCATTCAGGTAAGCATCCAGAGCATCGGGCAAACTGCTCATCCTCAAATACGCATTTCCCTGGAAGTTGTAAGCAGAGGCGATCCGGGTCGAATCCTCCAGCTCTTTGAAAATATCGAGGGCTTGGCGGGCTTTTTCAAGTGCCTTTTTGTTCTCACCCTGCCTGTAATAGAAATAAGATAGGTTGTTACAGACCCTTCCCACTTCTTTTTTGTACCCTTTCTCTTCGGCCAATGCCTTCTGCTTTT
Source organism: uncultured Weeksellaceae bacterium (assembly GCA_964537825.1). Taxonomy (GTDB): domain Bacteria; phylum Bacteroidota; class Bacteroidia; order Flavobacteriales_D; family CAYVSK01; genus CAZIDL01. The sequence goes on along the minus strand of CAZIDL010000067.1, from coordinate 3,470 downwards.
GGAAATAGATCAGCGAACTGTCGGACTTTCCCAAATAAGCGAAGAGCTGCCCTTTCAGATCATATAGCTGATTCAGATAACGGGGGGTGTTCGCTCCTTCAAGACTTCTCTGAGCTTTTTGAGCTCGCTCCAGTGCTTTCTTCAAATGCCCTTTCCCTTGTGCTAGTTGTCCTCCTTTCAATGCGACAACTCCTTTCCACTTCTTCGATCCCAAAGCCCGGGCCTTTTTCTTGGCCTTTTGATAATAGTGGCGTGCCGAATCTTCTTTTGCGCTTTCTTTCGCTCTTTGAAGCTGCTGCAGTATCAAGGCCGTATCCGAGTCCTCATCGGCTCGTTCGGCCTTCCGCTCCGGGCCTGAACTTTCCTCACTACATCCAGCCAGTAACAGCAGGATCCCCACCAGGCATAAAAAGCAGGAGCTCATCCCTTTGAAGTACATAAAAAAGGAAAGGCTAAGGTTCGCAGGTTTTAATATAAGGCTTTCGGCCTCCGGGCCGAACAGGCTTCGACCCTAGGCCGAAGCCAAGAGAAGACGCGGCTTACGAAAGAAGAACCTCATACGCCGCATATAAGTAAGGGTGCATCTTGAAGGGAAGCTAGCTCCTCTACCAGCCGCCTTTCAGTCAGTCAGCGCACAAGGGTCACCGAACCCTGCTTGCGATGGACCTTTCCGTTGCCATCCTTGATCCGGATGTCGTAGAAGTAGGTGCCTTCCGGTACCTTTTTGCCTTTGCTGGTACGTCCTTTCCATCCGACACCCAGTTCATCCCATTTGTAGATCGACTGACCCCAACGGTTGTAGATCGTTCCGCCTCCGCTCTCCAGGTTCTTTCCTACGACCTTAAAGCGATCGTTCTTTCCATCGCTGTTGGGCGAGAATATGTTAGGGATCGTGATCTCGGTCTCCGGGGTCACTTCGATGATACGGTAAACGGTATCCACACATCCGGAACTATCGCTGACCGCCAACATTACCTCGTACGTCCCGGTATCTTCGTATGTATGGCCCGGAGCACTCGCCGTTGAACTATCCCCATCGCCAAAGGACCATTTGCGGAATTCAGCCCCGCTGCTCTGATCGGTAAAGGACACGTCCAATGGCGGATTTCCCTGTGACGGATCCGCCGTAAAGGCTGCATTCGGACCCGACTCCTTCTGAACGGTCCAGGAACCGATCGAGTCCCGGCATCCATTGGCATCGATCACAGTAATGGAATAGGTCCCACCGCCCACACTATCCAGCAAAGCCGGAGAACCCGAACTGTCCACAACATTGCCAGAGGCATCGGTCCAAACGAAGGTGAAACTCGGACTACCGCCATTCGCGGTCACCCCGTAGATCCTTCCGTCGTCGGCGATGCAGGAAGCATCCTCTACGGTCACGTTGGAAGTGTCGAGGTTCGGACCTGGAAGGGGATCCACTTGGAAAGAGCCGATGCTATCGGTACAACCGCTTTCATCCTTCACCTTTACGGAATAGGAACCAGCCCCAACACCGCTCAGATCGGAATCGGTGGAGACCGTGTCCCCGCTCGCATCGTCGATCCAATAATGGTCGTAACCAGGATTGCCGCCACTAACGGTAACGCCCTTGACAGCACCTCCGTTCACAACACAGGTATCGTCCACAACCTCCACCGAACTCGTGTCCAACACCGGACCAGGGGCTGTCCCCACCGTGAAACTACCGATCGAATCGATGCAGCCATTGGAATCGATGACCGTGAGGTCGTAAGTGCCCGCATAGAGGCTATCGATGTCGGGATTACCGACATTCGTGTCGATGGCCACGCCGGAGCTATCCCACACGTAAGTATAAGGAGCGGTCCCACTGCTTATGCTAATGCCACTGATGCTCCCCACCCCTTGGGCGCAGGTATCATCGATGACCTGAACGGAACTGCTGTCCAGGTTAGGCGTTCCCTGCGCCGGGACGTTGATGGGACCGATGCTATCGATGCAAGCATTGCTTCCGGTCACGGTCAACTGATAATTCCCTGCGAGCAAGCTGTCCACATCAAGGGCTCCTGTATCAGCCTGGACGGTGTCACCGGATGCGTTCGTCCAAACATTGTAGAAGGGGCCACTACCCCCGCTTATCTTGACGCCGCTAATGGTACCGTTCGTGTCCCCACAAGCCACAGGACCGATCGAAAGGCCGGAAGTGTCGATGACCGGAAGAGCGGTGTCCTGGATCACCGTCACGTTCTGCGAGGCAGAACATCCGTTCCCCGTATCGGAGACCGTAACCGTATAATCGCCGCCCTGATCCACGTCGATGGTGGAAGAATCGGCCGCAGCCCCGACGATGTTCCCGTTCGAAGTACTCCAACTATAGAGGATCTTCCCCGTCGAAGTGAAAGATGCAGAAGCATCGATGGTCACCACGGCCGTGGCACAATCGAGCGTATCGGGCGTAGCCACCACAACGCTAGGCAAAGCGGTATCCTTTGGCACTGTAAGCGTGTCGGTCACGCTGCATCCGTTCACCGGATCGGTCAAAGTGAGCACGTAATCGCCGCTCCCCTCGACATCCAAGGTATCAGCGTTCGTCGTCCCATCGATGAGGCCGTTGGAAGTGGACCAGGAATAATCCAATTTTCCGGAATTGGAGCTCGATCCGGAGGCATCGAGGATCATGGAGTCCGTGCTGCAGGTGAAGGTGTCGGCTGAAGCAAAATTGATCGTAGGGGAAGCCGTGTCGATCGGAACGTTCACCGTCGTATCGTTCGTACAGCCGTTCACCGGGTCGGTGACCGTGACCGTAAAGGGACCTACCCCCCCGACAGTGGTCGTCGGCCCCGTATCCCCGTTCGACCAGGAATAAGCGACCTTCCCGCTATTGGTGGTGGAGGGAGAGGCATCAAGGGTGACGGAATCGTTCGCACAGGTGATCGAATCCGGCTCGGCTATCGAAGCGTTCGGATCTGCCGTGTCAACGGGCACCGTTACCGACGTGTCCTGCGTACAACCATTGACCGGGTCCGTCACCGTCACCGTGAAGGGGCCGGAAGTCGTGACGCTGGTCGTCGGCCCCGTATCCCCGTTCGACCAGGAATAGGAGACCTTCCCGCTGTTGGTGCTGGAACCTGAAGCATCCAATGTGACCGAACTGTTCGAGCAGGTGATCGAATCCGGCTCGGCTATCGAGGCGTTCGGGCTGGTCGTATCCACGGGTACCGTCACCGTCGTGTCGTCCGTACAGCCGTTGACCGGATCGGTGACCGTGACCGTGAAGGGGCCGGAGGTGCTCACGCTCGTGGTAGGCCCTGTATCTCCATTGGACCAGGTATAAGAGATGTTCCCGCTGTTGGTGCTGGAACCTGAAGCGTCCAATGTGACCGAACTGTTCGTGCATTCGATCGTGTCCGGCTCGGCCACAGATGCGTTCGGTGAAACCGTATCGATCGGTACGGTCACCGTCGTGTCGTCCGTACAGCCGTTGACCGGATCGGTGACCGTGACCGTGA
>CAZIDL010000066.1:0-12207 GCA_964537825.1 uncultured Weeksellaceae bacterium | reverse complement strand
CTCTGAGGGATTGTTATGAACGTCCCAAGCCTTGAGGTTCAGCGTATGGGAACCTTCTTCAAGATCCTGGAAGCGGTACTTCACCTTACCTTCCTTGTAGGTGTCCAGGTCCGATCGGTAGCGGTCGTTGAGAAGCACGGCATCCGAACGGTCCCCATCGAGCGTCGCTTTAATGTCATGGCCGATCCCTGACCGGGAGATATTGATCCCGCTCTGATCCCTCAGCTCAGCCAGCATGAGCGGATCTTCATCGGTCGTACCCCCCGGGACGAAATCCTTGTCGTTCATAAATATATGGATATCAGGACCTTTATCATCATTTCGTGCGTTCGGATCCGTACCCCCGATCATGAAGCTCTCCGTGTAACCGTGTGCATCCTGATCGTTCCCTTTGGCCAAAAGACTTATACGCCCATTCCCGAATTGATAAGCAATATCCTTGGGGACCACGAAAGCGAACTCGAACTTTCCATCCTTCACGGTGGCTTTTCCCCGATGAAGCCAACTGTTGAAGGTCTTGAAGCTCATGGGGGAACCTCCATCGTTGGCCAGCGTTTCGATGGTCTGCCGCTTGTCCATGACGACCGGGTGGACAACCCCTTGGAAATCCTTGTCCAGGGATCCGTCGTCCTCCTGCACGGAACCGCTCACGCTGACCTCGCTCAAAGCCCGGATGGTATCCATGGGCGAAGCGAGCGGGGAGGAATTGATGGAATCGACTTTCAGCTTTTGCCGGGGCATGTTCAGGCGGAGGGCCGGATCGCCGAAATAGAGGAATTTGCGGTGATTAACGGACGAAGGGGCGCTTTGGGCGATCCCTACCTTGGTCCGACGCACGACCTCTCCGATGCGGAGGGGCTTCCCGTCCGCTCGCTTCAGCGCGTGATCATAGAGCTCCTTGTTCAGCTCTTTGTTCTGGGAAGCGTAGACGACCCGCGTGGTACTCAGCAATCCGATCGCCCCTCCTTTCGGGTTCAGGAGCACGTTCTCTCCGGCCGAGACAAAAGAGTGATCGTCGAAGCGCGTGAATTCACATGTGGCAGTGACGAAAAGGGGCAGGTTCTGCATGTTCTCCCATTCCCGGATCATCTTTTGGGTCAGGATCCTTTCGTGGGCCAAACCACTTTCTCCTCCGTGCCCGACGTAATTCAGGATAAGGGCGCCTCGCTCCATCCTTTGGTCGATGCGTTCATTAACCTCGGGATAACGTTCTCCCCCACTCGCTGTGGTTTGCTGGAAGGCATCCAGAAAGATCTTTCGTTGGTTCATCACGGGGTAGAGATTCCGCACCTTACCGGCGATATCCTCAGCATCCTGCATATGAAGGTTATTGTCCTCATCATCGGCGATGAAGACCACCAGATCGCGCCAATTCGGGTTCTGCAGCGAACCCTCTTCAGGACCACATGCCTCCCCTGAAGCGGAGAGCTTGCCCCCTCCGTTCCCATACGCTTTGATCTTATCCACCACCTCTTTCGCATCCGTTTTCGAGCTCACAGGCAATCTTCCGATCCCAACGTCCACGAGGTCCCAGGTATCGTTCGATTCCATGCTATCGAGCAAACCGAAGTAATCGTCCGAAGTATAGGTTCTCGTAGGATCGAGGGAATTCCTCGATTGATAGGTCGGGAGCGCCAGCTGTCCCATTTCAGGCCGTTTGTTGGAAAAAGAACCATCACCCATAAGCAGGAGATGATCGGGCATGAGCGAGCTATCCGTCCCTGCCCTCAAATAGAACATCCGAAGCATGTCCTTGATAGCGGTCACATCTCGCAAGCCTCCCGAAAATTCATTGTAGATCTTTCTGACATCGGTAGCGAGCACATCCATCCCTTGCTGCCGATGAAAAGAGGCAAGTTCACGAGCTGCAGGCATAAAGGCTTTCGCACTGACGATCAACATATCCGGAGCATCTTCACCGTGAAGGTTCTGCTCCGGGATCTTCGTTCCCGATACGGGAGTGGGAAGCTGGTCGGGATCGAAAGCGACGAAATGCCGAAGCGAGTCAACCCGAGCCCGGAAACGCGGAGAGCCGTTGAGGGTATCGAAAGGGACGGCCCGAACCGATGTGGGAGCGGTTATATCCCAGACCTGCTCTACCTGATCGGAATTATGGAAGCGGAACTCCGCGATATTACCGGAGCCGACCGAGGAAGTATCCCTGAAGCTCGTTTGTGCCCCTTTCACTTCGAGCCTTCGCTCCGCGTTCACGACGATCCGATCGAGCCAAGCTTTAGAATTCGGGGAATTTCCATCAAACCTGACATACACGCTTACGTCGTTCTCATTACCCCCAACATCATGAAGAAGCTCGGTGGAAGCAAATTTGCCCTGGGGTGCGAGATAATTGTCTTGCACTCCACTGACCGTGAAATAGTCCGAGCTCTGACCGTTCACAGTGACCTCGAAGGAGCTGCTATTGGCTGTTCCCAAGGTCCGTGAAAGGACCCTCGTCCGAACGTGAACCTTGGAACCGGATTCCAGCCTTCCCAATTCGAATGTGAAGCTCTTTTTCCCTCCGTTCGGAAGGGCTTTTCCGACCCATTGCCGCCCGGATTGGATGAGGTTGGTCCGATAAGCTTCGTGAGCCCGCATGCTGTTCACTGACTCCACGATCTCATCCGGCGGTGCGGTGACCTCCGTTCCGGTCTGAACCCGTTCAGGGGAAGGGCTTCCCATCCTAAGGAAGTACCAGGAAGTGTCCGCATAGAGGTGATGATCCTGTTCAAAAAGGCCGGTCAGCGAATTCTGCTCCCATACGTGGGGACCTTTTGCATAGAAAAGGATCCGGTCACCCTGATCGAAACTTCCGTCCCCTTCCCCTTCGACACGAATAGCGTTCTTAAGAAGGTCATCCGGACGGGGTTCGCTGTTATCGAAGGGAAGCATGCCGAAGCTATTTCCATGAACGGCAATGCGGGTGGGATCGATCGAGTCCACCGCAATACCGAGATCCTGGAGAAAGGAATATCCGATCGCGTGCACACCACTCTCCGTAACCCCGACCTTGTACCATTCCCCCGAGCGAAGGACCGATTGGGAAGCAAAAGAAGAAGCCCGACCAGCAGACCCCTTTCGTCGTTCCACTTCTCCAAGCTCGATATCCCGGGACACAAGTTTTTTGACCGTCCCGGACGATTCCTTGATAAGCGGAATGAAGGAGAACTTGAGGTAAGGACGCTTGCGCGAATAAACGATCCGTTTTTCCGGCTGTAGTTCGCTGGGAAGAGAGTCCACCCTATCTCCCAAAGCACGGCGCTCCTCTTCGCTCAGTTCTTTGAAGCGAAGTTCCTTCAACCGCACCCCTACATCTTTTATATAAACCCCACGAGGACCGAGACGGCGGGTTAAAGTTGAGACGGGCAAGCCATCGGCGTTCATTACGCACCCCTCGCAGGTCAAACATTCGACGGGTTCTTCTCCTTTTTTCCGCTTCACTTGGGTGATCGACCACTTCGAGCTCCCCGTTCCCTTATCGTTATCCACAGTGTCTTCAGGATCTGAGGCTCCTGCCACCGAACCAGGCCCGGGTTCACGACGAATTGCTTCTTCCTTTTGCGCCCTTCCAGAAAGGACAAGAAAAACAAAAGGAACCAGGAAGAGGAATTTCGGGTCCTTTGAAACTGAGAAAAAGGAGATCAAGATCGGATCGGATCGCTTTTTTAAATTTGCTGGATCATGGGTATCGCTCGACTCGATGAACGGATCGATGACCCGCGGTTTAACGGAAGATAGAGCAGATCATTGTAGGTAGGAACGTACGAAACCAAATTACAAAAAAGCCGTATCATTGGAGTCGAAGCGCGGCTTTTGACAGCTAAGAAGTTTTGGTACTGAGGAGATCCATCCCGTTCTTATTGAGCCTTATGGCTCTTTTCTTTTCCGCGAGCACAGGAAAAGCTCAGGACCCTCAATTCACGCAATTCTACTCCAATAAGCTCTATTTGAACCCGGCTTTTGCAGGGACCTACGAATGCCCGCGTGCCATCCTCAATTACCGGAACCAATGGCCGGGGCTTACGGGGAGCGGTGGCACCCTCTTTCGAACGATCAGTGCTTCCTACGATCAGCATTTCGATGCCATTTCAGGAGGCGTGGGCTTGCTCGTCACCAACGATGAAGCGGCCAACACCCTGAGCACAACGCGCGCAAGTGCTATTTATAGCTACAGGCTTCAGGTCACACGAAAGTTCGACATCCACGCAGGCTTCCAGGCCACTTGGTTCCAACGTTCCCTCGATTGGAGCAACCTCACTTTCGGGGACATGATCGATCCCCGGAAAGGCTTTATTTATAATACCCAGAACCAGCCCCGCGCCAATTCCGTTTCCGGGGTTGATTTTTCCGCAGGCCTCCTCGGGAACAGCAAGAAGTACTTCTTCGGTGCAGCGGTCCATCACATGACGGAACCGAACGAGGGATTCAGTAACAATAGCCCGCTCCCGATGAAGATCACTGGTCATGCCGGAGCGCGGATCCCACTCTCCGATTCGCGCTTCAGTTCCAATGAGATGACGCTTTCCCCGAACGTTCTTTACCAACAACAGGGGAACTTTCAGCAACTCAATATGGGTCTTTACCTGAAAAAAGGCCCCATCGTAGGAGGGCTTTGGTACAGGAACCGCGATGCTTTCATAGCTTTGGTAGGATTTGAGACCGGAATGTTCAAATTCGGGTATAGCTACGACGTAACGATATCATCTCTATCCCCTGATACCAAAGGGGCTCACGAACTGTCACTTACGATAAACTTCAACTGTCCGCCGGATAAGAAGACGTACAGAACAATAAGCTGCCCCTCTTTCTAGTTGAAATCGGTAACGCAAGCAAATTAGGATCATGAATATGCGGCAAGTCAAAACAGCCTTTGCGATAGCAAGCGTTTGCTTTCTGGCCGTTTCCTGCGGCTACGAAAAATCGCGGATAACGGGTTGGAATTACAACGACCCGAACAATGGCGGCTTCGAAAAGGTCCCCTATGCGCAACAAGAGACCGGCCCTGGTCTTGTCCTCGTTCAAGGGGGTGCGTTCACGATGGGACAAAAAGAACAGGATGTGACGTATGACTGGAACAATATTCCCCAGAAGAAGACGGTCTCTTCATTCTACATGGACGAAACGGAGGTGACGAACTTCCATTGGTTGGAATACCTCTATTGGCTGAACCGCGTTTACGGCCCGGATTATCCGGAGATCGTGGAAAAAGCCCTCCCTGATACGAATGCATGGCGACGGAAGCTCGGCTACAACGAACCCTATGTGGAGCACTATCTGCGCCACCCTTCTTACCGCGATTATCCAGTAGTGGGAGTTAATTGGCTCCAGGCCAATGAATTCTGTAAGTGGCGTACCGATCGCGTGAACGAATTCATCCTGATCCGGGAAGGCCTTTTCAAACACAATCCTTCCCAGATCAACCAAGACCACTTCGACACCGAATCTTATTATGCCGATCAATACGAGAGCGGTAAGGTCGTGGAAGGGAAACCCACACCGAATCCCAACCGGGAATACAGGAACATAAAGAAGAAGGACGGGATCCTCCTCCCGAAATACCGCCTCCCTACCGAGGCTGAATGGGAGTTCGCTGCTTACGCGCTCATCGGGAACACCTACCAGGAACGGGTCGTCCACAAGCGGATCTATCCCTGGAACGGCCATTGGGTCCGGAACCCTGATCAGGATTTCCGAGGTGATTTTCTGGCCAACTTCGTTCGGGGCCGTGGCGATTATATGGGGGTTGCTGGATCGCTCAACGACCGGGGAGATGTTACAACCCCTGTCTACAGCTACTGGCCTAACGATTACGGCCTTTACAACATGGGAGGCAATGTAAGCGAGTGGGTGATGGACGTTTACCGCCCCTTGACCGGTACGGACGACAATGAATTCAATCCTGTAAGGGGAAATGTTTTCAAAGAATCAGAACGTAACATTCGGGGGGGCATTAAGCGCAAACGCGACATGCCGTCCTACGACATGAAAGGGCTTATCGCTCACCTCAAGCAATTCCTGGATGAGAACGGGGATACCCTCAGCAATGAAGGAAAGGAATGGGTCAAGAGCACTTTGATCGAGAACACGAAAGCTGCCCTTTCCTTGAAAAAGGAGGGGAACGAGGTCGAAGCGAACACCCAGTTCCAGGAGAACGTGATCTTCGCTATCAAAGAGACCCCCAGGGAAGAGCCCTATTACCAGACTGCCACGTTCCTACTGCGCGATATTTCGGAGTACGTCGATGGTCAGCCGGGCGAGGTCAAGAAACGGGAAGCCAAGCCTGAAGAGAACCTGAACAGGAGGAATTATACGTACGCGGATCACAGGAACCATCTGGACGGTGACCAGCAGTCGAGCCGATACTATAATTCCGAGCCTCAGAGTGATAAGCTCGACAATTACATGTACGATCATGGCCAGACCACTTTGATCAATGACAAAGCCCGCGTCTACAAAGGCGGATCCTGGGCAGATCGAGCTTACTGGATGAGCCCTGGTACGCGCCGTTTCCTTCATCAGGAGCAGGCAAAGGCAACGATCGGTTTCCGTTGCGCTATGAGCCGACTCGGAAGTCCGGTGGGACTCGGTGGCCGTTGATATCACCTTCCTTTTCATTTAAAAAAGCCCTCAAAAAGAGGGCTTTTTTTTATACCGATGGGTATGGAACTTCCTGAACTCTACGATAAGTTCCTCGATAGCAATGGCGTTACGATCGACACTCGCTGGCCGAGCCAAGGAAAGATCTTTTTCGCCCTTAAAGGAGAAGATCAGGATGGGAACAGCTTTGCCCGGGATGCTCTTGAAAAAGGGGCATTGGCAGCGGTCGTGAGCGACCCTGGCATTTCGGACCCTAAGGCCATCCATACCGAGGATCCGCTCCGAACGCTCCAGGAACTAGCCCGATCTCATCGACAACAGCTGAACATTCCCGTTATCGCGATAACAGGGAGCAATGGGAAAACGACCACCAAAGAGCTTACAGGCCGAGTGCTTGGAAAAAAATTCAAAAGCTTCGCGACACAGGGGAATCTGAACAACCACATAGGGCTTCCGATCTCGGTCCTCTCCATAAAGAAAGAGCACGAGATCGCTCTTCTCGAGTTCGGAGCGAACCATCCCGGAGAGAACAGCTTATTGGCCCGCATCAGCGATCCCACCCATGGGATCGTCACCAATATCGGCCTCGATCACCTCGAAGGGTTCGGTGACCGGGAAGGGGTCTTCAGAGGCAACAAAGAATTGATCGACCATTTAGCCGGCAATGGGGGGCACGCTTTCTTCCATAAGGATGATCCGGATATCATCCGCATGATGGAGAACACACTGACATCCAGCAGCTACGGGACCAGCGAGGAGGTAGATCTACAAGGAGGGCTCCTCAGGGCGGATCCTTATCTCGAACTTGAATGGAAAGGCAAGGATGAAAAGCGTTCAAGTTTCAAGACCCATTTGATCGGGACCTACAACTTTCCCAATATTCTGGCGGCCCTCTGTATCGGGGATCATTTCGGGGTCGATGGGGATGATATGGAAGCTTCCATCGCTTCCTATGAACCCGATAACAACCGTTCCCAGGTGATCCGGACCGATAGGAACCGAGTGGTCCTCGATGCCTACAACGCCAACCCCAGCAGCATGGAAGCCGCGATCGAAAGCTTCCTCGATATGAAAGGGGAGCCCAAACATTTCATTCTTGGAGATATGCTCGAAATGGGACCCTATGAGGACGAAGTGCATGAGCGCATCGTTCGCATTCTTCGGGAAAAAGGTCTAATGAACGGCCTTTTGGTCGGGAAGGCATTTGAACGAGCAGCAAGGGGTAGCGGGATCCCGGCGGTGAGGACCTTGGAAGAGGCTCGCGAACGGCTACAGCAAGAACCGATCAAACGAGCTACGGTCCTCGTAAAAGGATCGAGGGGGCTTAGGTTGGAAGAGTTGCTGAAGGAATTGTGAAACTCAACCCTCGAGCAGCGTGCGGGAGATCACGATGTTCTGGATCTCGCTCGTGCCCTCGTAGATCTGGGTGATCTTAGCATCCCGCATAAGTCGCTCCACGTGGTATTCCTTCACGTAACCGTATCCCCCGTGGATCTGAACGGCCTCTACCGTCTGGTCCATCGCGACCTGTGAAGCGTACTTCTTGGCCATCGATCCGCTAAGGTCGTAGTTCATTCCCTGGTCCTTATGCCATGCAGCTTTGAGGCAAAGAAGACGAGCAGCCTCGATCTCGGTGGCCATGTCAGCAAGTTTGAACTGGATGGCCTGATGTTTCGAGATCTCTTTCCCAAAAGCCTTCCGCTCCTTGGAATAGGCTGTAGCAAGCTCCAAAGCGCCTGAAGCGATACCGAGGGCTTGAGCAGCGATCCCGATCCGTCCCCCGCTCAGCGTCTTCATAGCGAATTTGAACCCGAAGCCGTCCTCCCCGATGCGGTTCTCTTTGGGGACTTTAACATCCTGGAACTGGAGCGTATGCGTATCCGAAGCCCGGATCCCGAGTTTGTTCTCCTTAGGACCTACGGTAAACCCTTCCCAGTCCTTTTCCACGATGAAAGCATTGATACCTTTATGCCCTTTTTCCCGGTCAGTCTGGGCCATGACCAGATAAACGGAGGCAGTTCCCCCATTCGTGATCCAGTTCTTTGTGCCGTTCAGAAGGTAATGATCGCCCTTGTCCTCAGCTTCCGTCCGCTGTGAAGTAGCGTCGGAGCCTGCCTCGGGCTCGGACAGACAAAAAGCCCCTAGTATCTCCCCTTTGGCCAAAGGTTCCAGGTATTTCTTCTTTTGCTCCTCAGTCCCATATTTCTCAAGGCCCCAACAAACGAGCGAGTTATTGACGGACATCACGACAGAGGTCGAAGCATCGATCTTGGAGATCTCCTCCATCGCGAGCACGTAAGAAACGGTATCCATTCCTCCACCTCCGTACTCCGGATCGGTCATCATCCCGAGGAACCCAAGCTCTCCCAACTGCTCGATCTCCTCCTTCGGAAAACGCTGCTCATCATCCCGCTCGATAACGCCGGGTTTCAGAACGTTCTGAGCAAAATCGTGAGCGGCATCCCGTACGGCTTCTTGTTCTTCACTCAAATGGATCTTCATAGAATGCTTTTTCAGGCGGGCTTATCCGCTTCAAATTTAATTCTTTCGTCCGACCTTCGCGTCTACAAAAGCAGGACATCATGGAAAAGGAGAACTGCATCGGGATCATGTCCGGAACTTCTTTGGACGGCCTCGATATGGCGCTGGTGGAGATCGGTAGCAAGCGTCGCAACAAATGGTCCTATCGACTTTTGCAGACCGAGAAGGTCCCTTTCCCCGAGCAGATACTGAATATGCTCGAAAAACCGCTTTCCCTAAGCGGACAGGACCTTGCCCGCTTGGACCGGGAATTCGGTCGTTTCATCGGCGATTCCGTGCAAGATCGTTTCGACCTGAAGGAAGCCAACCCCACCCTGATCGCTTCACACGGTCATACCCTTCATCACAGGCCCAAGCGAGGACTGACCTTTCAAGTCGGATATGGGGGAGCGATCGCGGCCAAAACCGGGATTCCTGTCGTCTCCGACTTCCGGGGGCTCGATATGGAATTCGGAGGCCAGGGAGCTCCATTGGTACCCGTAGGTGACCAACTCCTTTTCGGGGATTACGACAAATGCTTGAATCTCGGGGGGTTTGCCAACATGTCCTATGAAGAGGGCGGAGAGCGAAAAGCATTCGACATCTGCCCGGTCAACACCGTGCTGGACCACGTAAGCCATGAGCTCGGACAAGCTTTCGACCGGAACGGCGCCATGGCACAGGAAGGGGAGCTGGACAACGACATGCTCAAAGCCCTGGAAGGGCTTCCCTTTTACCGCTCGGAGAATTACCGCTCTCTCGGAAGGGAATGGCTGGAAGAGCGTTTCCTTCCCCTCATCGACCAACGGCTCCCCGAAAAGGATCGCCTCCGGACCCTCGTGGAGCACATCGCCATGCGGATCGGGGAGAAGCTTTCGAACACACCCGGCAAGAACACGCTGGTGAGTGGAGGTGGCGCTTTCAATTGGTTCCTTCTGGAACGCATCCAGGTTCATGCCCCCGATCAGCAGTTAACCCTTCCCGAGGACGAAGTGATCGAATACAAAGAAGCCCTGATCTTCGCTTTGCTCGGACTCCTTCGCTGGAAAGGAAGACCGAACTCCCTCAAAGGGGCCACAGGAGCTGACCGTGACGTTATCAACGGAGCCGTGTACCTCCCCTCACCCCCTGCTTAAAGCAGCTTTTTTAATTTTGATCGCTCCCCGATGCCCCTGAACCTCCATAAAGCTTCTCATGCAAGACCTTCTGGAAAAATACGAGAACCGCGAGCCCGAGATCGTCTTCGAATGGAAGGACCCTGAGAGCGAAGCCCGTGGATGGGTCGTGATCAATTCGCTCAGGGGAAGGGCTGCAGGAGGAGGCACGCGCATGCGGAAAGGGGTTGACCGCCTTGAGGTGGTATCCCTTGCCAAAACGATGGAGGTAAAGTTCACCGTAGCCGGGCCTCCGATCGGGGGTGCTAAATCCGGGATCGACTTTGACCCCAACGACCCGCGCAAGCAAGAAGTTCTTGAACGCTGGTACCGAGCGGTGATGCCCCTTCTGAAAAGCTATTACGGAACCGGCGGGGATATGAACGTGGACGAGATGGAGGAAGTGATCCCGATCACGTCCGAGCTCGGGCTCCAGCATCCTCAAGAGGGGATCGTGAACGGCCACTTCCAGGTCGGAGCAGAAGAAAAGGCCCGGAAGGTAAAGCAATTGCGGGAAGGCGTATCCAAACCGGTCAAGGACCCCGCATTGACCCCTGATCCGGAGCAGAACCTGAGCGTCGCGGATCTGATAACCGGTTACGGTGTAGCGCATGCTGCGAAGCACCATTACGAACTAAAAGGCGCTTCCCTCAATGGGAAAAAGGTGATCGTCCAGGGCTGGGGGAACGTAGCAGCAACAGCCGCACACTATGTAGCGCAAGAAGGGGCTTCGATCGTAGGCATCATCGACCGGGAGGAAGGCCTCATCCAACCGGATGGATTGAACCCTGAAGAAGTACGTCGCCTGATGTTGGATAAGGACGGAAACAAGCTGAAAGCATCACATGCCGTTCCCTCCGATGAAGCCGACCGTAAGATCTGGGACCTGGACGCTGAGGTCTTTCTTCCATGTGCTGGCTCTCGACTTATCACCAAAGAGCAGGTGGACCGGATGTTGGCCCAGGGGATGGAGACCATTGTCTGCGGGGCTAACGTCCCCTTTAACGACCCCGAGATCTTCTTCGGGGACATCGCCGATCATGCGGATCGCTCCCTTGCCTTGATCCCTGATTTCATAGCCAATTGCGGTATGGCCCGCGTCTTTGCCTATTGTATGAGCAAAGACCCTGACATGAGCGAACAAGGGATCTTTGGGGACGTTTCAGATACCATTCGGAAAGCGCTCGAGCGCGTTCGTTCGGAGAACACGAGCGAAAGTGGGATCGCCCGTACAGCCTTTCGTCAGGCACTGGAACAATTGACCTGAGCTCTTCGCGTTCATTCAAAGAAGCCGCTGCGGCTTTTATCAAAAAGGGAACGTGGATAAATGGAAGCCAAAGGCTGAGAAAGCACCTTTTGAGCTTTCTAATTTTCACTCCCTTCCTGATCCATAAACGGAGGACGCTCCTATGAATCCGACCCTGCTATTCCAGATCAACACTGCTGCGGATACGGTGGCCGACACCAGCAGTACAGAACGAACCATGGAGACCCTTTCGATCTGGGACCTCCTCATGAGCGGTGGATGGTACATCATGTTACCGTTGGCCATCCTCTCCATCATGACGATCTACATCTTCATCGAGCGATTTCTCGCTATCAGCAAAGCCACGAAGGAAGAGAACGACCTGATGGCAAGGGTGCGGGACCATATCCAGGACGGCAAGGTCGACGCTGCCCGTAGCCTCTGCGACAGCCACGACAGTCCCATTTCACGCATGCTCTTCAAAGGGATCCAGCGGATCGGCAAGCCGATGAAGGACATCAGTGCATCCATCGAAAATGTGGCCAAGCTGGAAGTCTACAAGCTCGAGAAGAACCTCTCCATATTGGCCACCATCGCAGGAGCGGCTCCTATGATCGGGTTCCTCGGGACGGTGATCGGGATGATCAAGACCTTCCACGAGATGAAGATCAGCGGACAGGGCGTGCAGATCGA
>CAZIDL010000065.1:0-12314 GCA_964537825.1 uncultured Weeksellaceae bacterium | reverse complement strand
GGACGATCGGGGACATGACCTGCACCGGCGCTGAAGAATCCGAGGCCAATTCGGTCAAGGACATCATCCAGGAAGTCGCTGCAGCGAGGACCACTGAAAGAGGTGGCCGCGCTGATGACAAGCGTTCGGAGGCCGCTATGGAAGAACGTAAAAAAGAAGGTTATTTCTAATGTACCAGGACGTCGATACCGAGGGTTATCTCGACATGGACCTCCTGCGTTTCACTACAGCAGGGAGCGTCGATGACGGAAAGAGCACGCTGATCGGAAGGCTGCTCTACGACAGCAAATACATTTTCGAAGATCAATGGGAGGCCGTCGAAGAGGCGAGCACGAAGAAGGGTGATGAGAACATCAACCTGGCTCTGCTCACCGATGGTCTGAAGTCGGAGCGCGAGCAGGGCATCACGATCGATGTGGCCTACCGTTATTTCGCTACACCGAAACGAAAGTTCATCATCGCGGATACGCCGGGCCACGAGCAATATACGCGGAACATGGTCACCGGGGCCTCCACGGCTAACCTGGCCATCATCCTGATCGACGGCCGAAATGGGATGACGGAGCAATCCTGCCGTCACGCTTTTATCGCCTCCCTTCTCCGGATCCCGCACGTGGTCTTCTGTATCAATAAAATGGACTTGGTGGATTACGACCAGCAAGCTTTCGAAAATATCCGGGAAGAGGTCGAGGCTTTCTGCTCCAAACTGGAGGTGCAGGATGTGCGCTTTATACCTATCAGCGCACTGAAAGGGGATAACGTGGTGGACCGTTCCGAGAACATGGAATGGTACGACGGGCCCACCCTGATGTACACCCTGGAGAACATTCACATCAGCGGGGATGAAAATCACGTGGACAAGCGCTTTCCTGTCCAGTATGTGATCCGTCCGCAGTCCGACAAATACCCAGATTATCGCGGATATGCTGGTCGCGTAGCGGGTGGGGTCTTCCGAAAGGGAGAGGAAGTGATGGCATTGCCGTCGGGTTTCACCAGTCGCATCAGCAAGATCGACACGTTCGATGGGGAGCTCGAGGAAGCTTTCCCGCCCATGTCCGTGACGTTCACCCTGGAGGATGATATCGACATCAGCCGGGGGGACATGATCGTCCGTGAGAACAATTCTCCCGAGGTGAGCCAGGATCTGGAGATCATGGTCTGTTGGATGCACGAAAAGCCTCTGGATCCGGGTGCCAAATACGCATTGAAGCATACCACCAAGGATGCACGCTGCATGGTCAAAGAGGTGCGCTACAAGATGGACATCAACGAACTGCATCGTATTGAGGACGATCTGGATGTGCGGATGAACGATATTGCCCGTATCGCCATCCGCACGACCGAGCCGCTCTTCTTCGATCATTATGGACGGAACCGGATGACCGGTAGTATTATCCTCATCGAGGAGGCGACGAACGATACAGTGGCCGCAGGAATGGTGATGTCCTGAGCTTCCCTTTCATGGCATGGTATTAATAAACCCCGCTCCAGGAAGGAGCGGGGTTCTTTATTAAGGTCCACCCGCTCGGCTTCCTTATCGAAGCCAGCACCGATGCCCTTTAGCCCCCTGATCTTCGATAGTCTCTTGTCATTCTTACGTCGGGGCAAGTTCACCCGTAGCTGGATAGAGGAAGGCATCGCTTTGATGGGGATGAAATAAAAAGCCCCGTTCTGGATCGAACGAGGCTTTTGAGCTTCTTGAATTCCCTGAGGGGAATGCCTGTCAATTCAAGCGGAAGCGGATGGGAACTTTCACGTTCACTCGTACGGCGCGGCCACGCTGTTTCCCGGGCTCCCATTTAGGCATGCTTTCGATCACGCGCTTAGCCTCCTTATCACAACCGCCCCCGATGCCTTTCAGCACCTTGATGTTCGTGATGCTACCATCCGGTTCTACGATGAAGCCGACGATCACGGTCCCGGTCACGTCCATTTCCTTGGCCATTTCCGGGTATTTGAGATGCTCCTGGATGTACTTCATCATCTTGGCTTCACCACCGGGAAAAGAGGGGTCGTCCTCCACGACCATAAAGACTTTCTCCTCTTTGACCTTTTCGCCTTCGTCCTCTTCGAAGCTGAACTCCGAGTCCTCGTTGATCTCCATGTCGTTGATGGTGAGCTCGTTCTCGATGTCCTCTTCCTCTTCGACGACTTCGACCTCGCTGGTCTGTTTGGGTTGCTTTTTGGGTTTTTTCGGAACGGTGGGCTGCACCATTTGCTCCTCGAGGTTGTTGAGCTCTAGTTTTTGGTCCACCTTCTTTTCGACCTCGATGAGCCTCCACTCAAGGGCAGCCAATACAACTCCGAGTGAAACGAGAAAGCCGCCGGCCAAAAAGAGCGCCCGTCGCTTTTCTACGTCGGCCCTTGGATCCTTTTTGCGTTCCATAGCTTGAAGCCTTTATTGCCTTAAAGATACAAGATCGTCCTCCGTAATGTTCATGCAAGTTCTTTCCCGTAGATGCTCCGGAAGACGAGCACACCTGCAACAGCACCTGCGGCGTTGGACAGAATATCACTGCTCTCGAAATAACGGTCGAGAAAGACCAGGTATTGTAGCACTTCGATCAGGACTCCATAAACGGTGGTGATGAGGAAAACGGTCTTTTTCGTATGCACCTTAAGGGTGGGATACTGGTATTGCTTTTTGAACCCTATGCTGAGGAGAAAGCCCAGCACCAGGAACATGAAGGCATGGACCCCCTTATCGAAGATGTAGATATCGAAGAAGCTGGGGTCGGGGACTTGCTGTCCAGGTACCCCGCAAAGGAAGAGGATGAGCAGGGCCCATCCGATCCCGGGAAGGTTAGCACGAAGGAACATTCCTCCCGCTTCTAGCCGGTGAGCTCCTTGTAGTCAGAAGCGCTGAGGAGTTTTTCAGTTTCGGAGGGATCCTTCATCTTCACTTTGATCATCCAGCCTTCCCCGTAAGGGTCCTGATTGACCGTTTCCGGAGCTTCCTCGAGCTTTGGGTTCAGTTCCTGGACCGTGCCACTGATCGGCATATAAAGGTCGGAAACGGTCTTGACCGCTTCTACCGTCCCGAAGACCTCGTCCTTATCCAGCTCTTCTCCTTCCGTTTCGATCTCCACGTAAACGATATCCCCCAACTCGTTCTGAGCGAACTCCGTAACCCCCACGGTAGCGGTATCGCCTTCTACGCGCACCCATTCGTGGTTCTTGGTGTACTTGAGGTCTTCCGGGAACTCCATAGCTCGTTCGTTGCTTTTGTTGGGTGGCAAAATTACATTTTTTCAGGAGGCGAAGGATAGCTTCCTGCTCATTGTGCGAGCGTCAACCGAAGGGTCAATCCGAAGTTCGTGTTCGCGGTCGGATAGGTCGTGGAGATGTAGGGCTTGTTCACGGTGCGGTCGTAGTAGATCCGAAGGTTGAGGCGGCGGCTGATCGAATAATCCGCGCTCGTCTTGATCGAGATGATACGCTGTCCTGAGGTGATCTCGTTCTGCTCTTCCACCATCTTTCGGATGTAGGTCTTGTTATCGCGGATAGAGACGTCAGCGCGGAGTTTGAGGTCGCTCTTCAGCTTGTTGCCCAAAACCTTGAAGGGCATCACGACATCCTTAAAGGAATAACCGGCTCCGATGGTGTATTCCTGGCTTTTGACCTCGTTCACCTGGTAGTTGGAGAGGCTCAGGGATAGGTTCCGGCTCTTTTTGATCTCGAACTTGGTGGTGATGTCGTTCGCCCAGGTGATGTCCACTCCGATGATGGGACTGAAGCTTTCGGAGATGGTAACGTTCTGGACCCGTCGCTTCGGGATGTAGTTCTCGTTCTGGTTGCGGGCGATCGGGTCTCCCTCAGTGTTCGCCTCGTATTGGAGGGGGGTTTGATAAGAGGTGTTCATCCGGGAACTGTAGCTGTGGCTCAGACTGAAATTGCTCACGTAATCCTTGAAAATGGGGAGCTGGCTGAGCCCGTCGTAGGAAACGCTCCAGTTCGGTTTGGGGATCACCTTGAAGGGGTTCTTTTCCACGTTATCCGGATCTTTGCCTATGTAAGCGGCCATAAAAGAGGAGATCACCACGTCCTGCTGGGTACCACCGTACCCGTCGTAATAACCGTCGCTTTGCCTGACCGAATTCGAATGCTCCTCCCCGTATTGCTCGGAATATGCCCGTCTGTTTTTGATGAATTTCTGGAAGGTCTCGGATTTTCCGTTCTCATCCGAGCTTTCAAAGGCTGTCCGCAAGGTCATGATGCTCATACTGAGGTTGCCCGTCCGCTGAGGGCTTTGGTCCTGCCAAGTCCCTAAGCTGTCGTTGTAGCGGAAGAAGGAATTGCGGGTCCAGTTCTCCTGCCTGCTCGCGTTCAATTGAACGCGCAGGCGGTTGGCTGGGCGGATCGTAGCCCGCATATTGAACTGTTCGGAGCGATTGCGCCGATACTGCTTGTTGAGGTTCGGTTCTTTTACGAGCCATCCTTCATCAGCAGCGTGGTATTTAAAGCTACTGTCCTGATGCCCGAGGAGGAATTCATAGCCCGGCGCTTCGAAATTCGGGTCCATTCCCACGAACTCGGTCTTCTTGTCGTAACCCGGCAGCATGGTCCCTTCGTTCTGGGAATAGGTCAGCGAGACCTTCTCTACGCTCATCAGGAAGTTCAGCGCATGATCGAGGACGCTCGGGCCGCTGTTCTTTTCATCCTCATCTTCCCCGTCGCCACCATCTTCCCGTCCCTGCATGCTCCGTCTTTGATCGGGGGTCCTTTTCCTTCTTCCACCCCCTTTGAATTTCTGGCGGACCTTTTTAAGGAAGCCTATTTTGTTGTAAAGGCGGGTCAGGTCCAGGTTCCCGTTCAAGCTGATCTTCCTTGAGTTCTGGATCGTGTTCCCGAGGCTGTCCTGTGCAAAGGGAGCCCTTTGCCAGTTGTAGGAGGCATTGTAGTTGGCATTGGCCTGGATCCAGTCCAGGATGGGGATCTTGTTGATCGGAACTTGGTAGGAGGCGTTCACCGACTGCTGGAAGGAAGTGTTCTCACCGAACTTTTTGATGTTGCCCCAAACGGTGTCCTTGTACTCCTCGTAGTTGTAGCCGTGCCTGTTCTCCCATTCCGGCCGTTTCGAGTCGATCTGCCCGGGAGGTTCGCCGATGAGGGCGCGGTCGTTCGCCTGGTAATCCAGTTCCAGGTTCTCGGTGAAGGCCCATCGCAGGTTGTAGCTGCGCGTCCAGTCGAACTCTTTGTTGGCCTGTGCAGGTGTGATCGCGTCCGTGTTGCTGCGGGTCTGGCGTTCCGTGTAATTCCGGGTGATGCTGTTATTGAAGGAGAAGCTGGAAGGGTAGGGTTTGAGGTTGAAGTCCTGGATGAGGTCGAAATAGTCGGACTTCTCGAAGAGGCCAACGTTCTTAAAGGGCTCGAAGGTAGGGGGGTCTGGACTGTAAGAATAGTTGAGGTTGCCGTTGTAGGTCTTGTTGGTGCGGTATTCCGTATTGATATCCCGCATGAAGCTTTCGTTGTAGGAATAGGAGAGGGAGAGGTTGGAGGGATGGTAGATCGGGGTACTCCCTTCACCGCTCTCGAAGGTCACGTTCGTCAGGTTGAAACTCCTGTTCTTGCGGTAGGTGACCGATTTCCTCCTCCGTTCCTCTCTTTGAGTAGGTTCCAGCCTGGAGAGCGAAGAATCGAAGTTAAGGTCCGGATTGAGCGGATCGAACTGAGGTTCCTCTACACCCTCGGAGTAGCCCATGTAAAGGGGAAGTTTGATACCTGCTTCCGGGAAGAATTTGCTGAGCTTGAGGTTGGAAGAAGCATTGAAGCGCTTCTTGGTGAAGCGTTGCCGATCGTTGATCTTGTCATTCAATCCTCCGAAACCAGGAGTGCTCATGTTCCCTGATACCGAGACGTTCCCAAGGTCCGCCAGTTGAGCGTTCATCTTGGCCGTAGCGGCCCATCCTCCCTCCTCCTCGAATTGATTCAGGCGAAGTTCGTTCGTCCATACTTCAAAGCATTTTGACTGTCCATCGTCCGGCTGGTAGGGATGATCGCTCTGGCTTCCCGGGTTCCGCACGCCGATCATGACGGTCTTCATATCGGCAAGGTTGGGTGTTCCGACCACCGTGATGCGGGCCTCGCCATCGTTCATCGTATAGCGTTCATTGTAGGTCATCTGCCCTTGGGATACGAGGGCGTTCCGTTTTTTCTTGGCCTTTTTCAGAAGGGCTAGTTTGAGGTCGATCTTGTTCACTTCGGGCCAGATCTCATTCGGGGTGGTGGCATCGTGCGGGGTTGGCTTGAGCGGTATCTCGTATTCGTAGTAGTTCCGGGAGAAATCCGTTCCGAAGCGGAGGAAAAGGGTCACATCTCCCTCCTCCACGTCCTGTTCGGGGGATTCCATATGGGCGAACATCTTCACCCGTTTGTAGCGCCGAATGTCCATCTCCATGTTGCGATAAGCGGCCCTTGCATCCCCGTCCTGTAGGTTGCAGGCCTCCAGGGATAGCGACTGTTCGTTCAGTTTGCTCAGGTTGGTGGAGCGGTTGTTGACCTCCCGGTTGATCCCGGGCGGGAGGACGTAATCGATGGGATCGCGGTTGGCGTTCTCTTCGATGTTGACCGCTCCAATGTTGAAGTTGGTCTCGGGAGGGTCGTCCTGCAGGTATTCGCCTTCGGCGAGTCCGAAATCCGTATAACGGCGCCAGTCCCCTCGGATCAGCTCGAGCCGGGCAAAGCGTAGTACCACCCGTTCTTCCCAGTCCTTCATGAACATCCGGATGAAACGGATCGACCGGAAGTTCCGGATGTTGTTGACCCGTTTGCTGAAGTCCCGTATCGGGATCTTGAACTGGTACCAGGTGACCTGTTTGTCGTTCCCGTTCGGCACGTTCGGGTAGGCCACCCGTTTGTCCGTAATGTAGTTCTCTCCGACCTTCATGTCGCCAGGCCTCAGGCTAACCTTATACTGGAAATAGCTCTCCGTGGTGTTCATGTTGTTATCCCGGTCGATGTCCTCAGCATCGGGGCGGGTGGTAGCGGAAGTGGGATATCCTTCGTCGTTGATCTGTTCCGACTGTTCGGTCGTCGGAGAGTTCCCGTCCAACCCGTTGTACTTTTTGTAGCGCTGCAGGATGTTGAGCTGTTGTTGGTCGTAATCGTCGTCGCGGTAGTAATTGTAATCGTCACCTGCCGGATCCTCCTGGATGTCCTGATAAGCGTTGTTGTTGACCACGTTCTCCACTTCGTTGAGGTAAGAATTGAAGAAAGACTGCTCTCCGTCGTTGTCGAGCCCATCGAGGCCGATATCCTGGAACTTTCGGTTCGAAGGGTCGTTGCTGAAAGCGTTGACGACCGATTGGGTATTCGGGACCCGTCCCCAATTGGTCGTATCGGTGTCCGTCGAAGGGGGGTTCTCCGAAGTAGGCATCCCGTTCTCGAAGCTCTTTCGCGAGTCCTTCAGGACATCCTCTGAAACGTTGCCGAGGTTGAAGTAGAGGTCTCCGCCCGAATTGTTCTCCGAGTCTTCGTTGAAGGGGTCCATGAGCCAGAACTGGATGTATTCGATGTTGGACTGCTCGAAGTCGGTTGTCTGGAGTTTCCGCATGATACCGCCCCAGCGGCTATCGGGGTCGTCCAGGCTCCCATCCTGCTCGAGGCCTGCGGAATATTGCGATCCATCCGTGTCGAAGTTGTATTGTCCCCGTTCCGAGGGATAGTAAGCAAGGTCGAGCACGGCGATATTGGGGGGGGTCCCTTGGGGAAGTTCTTTGTCCGGAAAGACCTCCTGCTCGAGTACTTCCCGCATCCGGTGATCCGAGCGCATGTTCGCATCGTTGGAGATGTGGTCCGGAGTGAGGTTGTTGTTCCTGAAAAAGAGGGGGTCGACCACGTACCAGGATAGGTTGGCCCGGTTCATATTGTAGCGGAGGTCGTTGTTCTCCTTGGCTTCAGGGAACATGTTGGGTTGACCTTGGGGGGTGCTGGCCATGCGCCAGCGCGTAATGGAGCGGAGGTCGATGGAGGATTGCGAGCCTTCGAAATCGTCGATATAGGCGTTCCCCTTTTTCCCGATGGCATTGGCGTGTCCGGGGATCAGGCGGGCATACTCCGCGTTGAAGTCCACCGATGACTTCTTTTTGGTATCGATCAATGGGATCTTATCCACCATCTTGGTGAGGAACTGGGATTCCTTTTGATAGCTGAGATCCGCACCGATCATGGTGTTGCTCATGGGTTCGTTCCCGATGTTCACCTTTTGGGTAAGGGGACGCTCGGTAAGGTTGAGCACCGTGGCCCCGATGTTCATGTTCTCGCTTACGCGGTAGTCGAAGCGGCTTCCCATCAAGCGTTTGGTCTGTACGTTGAAGCCTGAATTGCTCTCCAGAGAGACGTTGATCTCGGTCTGGGATTGGAGGAGGCCTTCGTTGAGGATCTTGACCCGCCCCAGGGTGTAGTCGACGGTATAGTCCTTCCCTTCCTCAAGTTTAACCCCGCCTGCGGTCACATTCACTGAACCCTCCGGAATGTTCATCGCATTCAGGTTGATCTCCGAGCCGACGCTGGATTCGTAAGACCCCTTGACCTTGAAGCGGTTCAATTGAGGGATCTGGCGGGCTGCGGTGATGGTGGAATCGTAGAGGGGCTCGAAGGCGATGTTCTGGATCACCTTATCGCTAACGCCCCCTTCTTCGAGCTTTCTCCTGAGGTGATCCCCGAAAGGCTCAACGACGGGGAAATATATCTTCCCTTTGGACGATTCCACCGTTCCCCCTTGCGTAGCGGC
The DNA here is from genome assembly GCA_964537825.1 of uncultured Weeksellaceae bacterium. GTDB lineage: Bacteria > Bacteroidota > Bacteroidia > Flavobacteriales_D > CAYVSK01 > CAZIDL01. Next base: position 3,583 of record CAZIDL010000065.1, on the reverse strand, counting down.
ATTGTCAACGAAGTCGAAGACTCCGTCCGAGTAAGAACGTTGGTTCTGGTTCAACCGATCGCATCTCAGCACTTGGATCAATGGGGTCCCGTCGATCGGCTTCTGAGGGATGTAATTGATATTCACCCCCTGCTTGGGGTCGTTGTAAAGGACCTGCAGTTCGAAGTTCTTCTTGTTCATCTGGTAGGCATTGATGGCGTATACGTTCTTCATCATCAGGTCCCAGATCTTCTCCGTGGGGTTGGTGTTCGTCGATTTGAGCATCTTGAGGATCAGCGCTTCCTGTCCTGAAGTTCCGTCGGTCGAGAACTCTCCGACTTGGTATGTCTTTCCTTGATAGGTGTATTCGAACGCTACGGCCAACACTTCGTCCTGATCCAAAGCTCGGTCGAGCGATATGAAACCGAGCTGCTTGTTCACTGAGTACTGGCTTTCTTTGAGTTTCCGGGCGTTCTCCTGCATTTCGAAGTCCTCGACCGGGTCGAAAGGACCCGGTCCGCTCATGTTACGAAGAGCCGTGTTGGCATTGAAGAAGCTTCTGACGTCCGGATCCTCGCTTACTTTTCCGTAGATGTTGTTCTGCTGATTGGCGGGGAGGTGTCCGGAAGTCGTGTCCACGATCCCCATGCCCGTGTGGTAGTTGGGATCGCTCGGATCGGGTCCTTCGCTCTCACCGAGGTCCGATAGAGCAACGACGTTCCGGGTGTTCTTGGTGTTGTTGTTCTTGTTGGTGACCCAGACCTCGACCCGGGTGATATTGACGCCGGAGTTGATCTGAGGCAGGCTCTTCATGTTCTTATTGTAGTTGTTGCGGAAATAATGGGAGAGGAAGTAGTGTTGATTCCGCTCGTACTCGTCCGCTTTGAACTCGAACTGCTGGGTCTGTGCCCCCCCTTGCACTTCGATCTCCTTTTTGTCGCCCTTTTGTTGGGAGAAGACCGAAGTCACCTTAAGGCGGCCGAACTGGAGTTTGGTCTTCACCCCGAAGAGGCTCTGGCTCCCTGATATCAGGGAACTGTTGACCGGTAGCGAGACGTTACCGGCCTCGATCTTTTTGATGATCTCGTCCTCGTAACCCGTGTATTCGAGCTTCATCTGGTTCTGGAAGTCGAATTGGGATTCGGTGTTGTAATTGGTCCGGAGCTCCAGCTTATCGCCGATGCTACCGGTCACGTTCAGCTGGATCTGCTGGTCGAAGTCGAACGTGGTGATCTTGCGCTGCTTTTCCGGTATCTGGGGGTTCTCCGTCTTGGAAACGTTGACTCCGAAGGTCAGTTCTGCCGAGCCCTGGGGTTTGATATCGATGTTGGTGCCACCGAAGATCCGGTCGAAGACGTTCCCCCCGAACTCCAGGGAAGGTTCAAAGGCATCGCCGCGCCTGTTCAGCCGTTCCGCTTCACGCTTTTTCTGCCAGTATTGGTCCAGGGATTCCTGATTGTCCTCCTGGAGATATTCGTCCAGCGACATGGAGCGGGAAGGGCCCAGGGAGGAATCACCCATGGTGGGTTGGACTTGGTACTGGCCGGATGAAGGGTCGTAGTTGAGCTCGGTGTCGTAACCTTTAGGGGGTGGAAGCCGAAAAGAGCCTCCTTCTTCTTCGTTCCATTCATCATTGACCGGAAAGCGCAGGTCCGTGTTGCTGGTATCCGTTCCACCGCCCTGCGCTTTTAGTTCGTTCACGCCCGCTTGGAGGAGGGTGCCCCCCAACAGGATCAAGGGAATAAGCTGTACGCTCCGGACCTTTTTACATCCCCGGATCATGAATGAAATCGGGATATCCCTTATAGGTGACGCAGGGCGTTCTTGACCAGGTCTTCGACCTTTAGCTCTCCCTCACTTTCTTTAGCACTCTTTTCCAATGCTTTACGCGCTTTTTGCTGCTCGAAGCCCAATGCGGTCAAGGCCGATAACGCTTCATCCTGGGTGCTATTGTGCGCAGCGGCACTTTCTGTAGAAAAGGCTTCGCTTTTTTCCAGGCGATCCTTGAGGTCGACGATGACCCTTTGGGCCGTTTTCGGTCCCACGCCCTTCACCTGCTTGAAGGCCTCCACGTTCCCCGAAATGATCGCTTCCCGGGCTTCAGAAGGGGTCATTCCGGAAAGAACGACGATGGCCGTATTGGGTCCGATCCCGGAGACCTCGATGAGGTGACGGAACATTTCCCGCTCTTCCCGGTCGTAGAAACCGTAGAGAAGGAGGGCATCCTCCCGGACCACCAAGTGCGTGTAAAGCTTGCAATTTTCGCTATTGAGCTTGGAGGAACTGTTCAGCGAGATGAAAAGGCAATATCCGATACCTTGGCATTCGATGACGACATGGGTGGGATGTTTTTCCACCGCTTTTCCTTCGATGAACTCGTACATGAGCGGCTTTCTTTCGCTTTTCCTTCCTTGAAGGGCTTAAAAGGGCGTTAAATGTAAGAGATCGAGCGCCTGCTCTTATGGATTTCGTAATTTCAACGAAGAAAGCGAGCACTATGAAACGGATCGTAGCATTCACTGGGGCAGGGGTCAGTGCAGAGAGCGGTATCGACACTTTCAGGGACAGTGGGGGGCTTTGGGAGCGTTTTGACATTGCTGATGTTGCTACGCCTGAAGCTTTTGAAAGGGACCCTGAAACGGTGCTGGAATTCTATAACGAAAGGCGAAGGAAAGTGCTCGAAAGTGAGCCGAATCCTGCCCATCGGGCTATTGCAGAGCTCGAAGAGGCTTACGAAGTGGTCGTGGTGACCCAGAACATCGACGACCTTCACGAAAGGGCCGGTTCCAACCATGTGCTCCATCTGCACGGAGAGATCCTCAAGGTGCGTAGCAGCGTCGATCCAGAGCTCGTCTATGAAGTGGGAAAAGAAGGGATAAAACTCGGACAGACCTGTGATAAAGGGAGCCAGTTGCGCCCCTACGTGGTCTGGTTCGGTGAAGCTGTGCCCATGCTGGAGAAAGCTGCGAAAGAGATCCAGCAGGCGGACTTGCTCATGGTCGTTGGAAGCTCATTGAACGTGTACCCCGCCGCTGGTTTGGTCTTCTACGCCCCGCATCATGCGGAGAAGTACTTCATCGACCCCAAAGCCGAAGAGGACCAGGTGGAGATGAGCGGATTCCGGGCTATCCCTGAAAAGGCTGGAGTAGGAGTTCCGAAGCTTGCCGAGCAGCTTCTCGAAAAGGAAGCGCGCGAGTGATCAGTTCCGACGGATCATCACCTTTTTCGTCACTTTCCGGCCATCGTTGCGCTCGAAGTTCAGGAAGTGAAGCCCTTCTTTGAGCCCGCTGACGTCCAATTCGAGTTCGCTTTCGTTCCTTTCGACCCTTCTTTCCAGAACGAGCTCCCCCAGGATGGAAACGATGCGAAGGCTTCCTTTCCTGCCTTTTCCGAGGTTTACCGTCAGCTCTTTCGAAGCCGGATTGGGGGCTACGTTTAACACGATCTCATCCTTTTTCCTTTCCTCGATCGAGACCCCTTCGGAAGCATCGTAGCGAACGACGGTGCAGGTTGAGTCGGATGGATCCCCCTCTACGTAAAAACAGTATTGGATCGTGGTGATCCCGGGATTCCCCTGCGGATCGTAATAGGCTTTGAAAGTGCT
>CAZIDL010000064.1:0-13102 GCA_964537825.1 uncultured Weeksellaceae bacterium | reverse complement strand
TTACGAAGCAGGTGCCTTGCAGGTCAAAGCATCCGATGAAGGGACGGAGAACCCTGAAGAAGAGGGCGAAGCGAAGGAAAAAAGCGAGGGAACGGACGATCCTTCGAGCGAAAGCTAGGTAGGGGAATTCCGCTGCCGGAGCACTTCGTAGAGGATCATCCCGGTCGCGACCGAAACGTTCAACGAAGATATGCTACCGAAAAGGGGCAATCGCACTTTCCGATCGACCCGCTGAAGCATCCGCTCGGACACCCCTTTTCCCTCATCTCCCATCACGACCGCTAGAGGTCCTGTAAGGACCTCACCTTCCACCAGGCTCGACCCTTGCTCCGAACAAGCGAGCGTTCCGATGCCGTGATCGCGGAAGCGTCCGGGCATGCTCTGAAGGTCGAAAGGTCGAGCGACGGGGACCCGGAGCAAAGCCCCTGCCGAGGTCCGCACAGCATCGCTGTTGATCCGCGCCCCTCCTCGTGCAGGAACGAAGACCGCATCCACCCCACAGCATTCCGCCGTCCGGCATATAGCCCCGAAGTTGCGAACATCCGTTATGCCATCCAGCAATAGGAAAAGCGGGTCCGTCCCCTTATCATAAGCGGATGCAAGCAGCTCATCGGTATTGGCGAAGCGGATCGGAGCTATGAGCGCGACCACCCCTTGGTGCTTTCCTTTCACCAGCTTGTCAAGCTTAACGGAAGGGACCTTCTGAAATGGGATATTGCCTGAACGGGCTGCTGCGACGACCTCTTCCACTCCCCGCCCCCCTTTCTTGTTAACGAGGATGCGATCGATAGGCGTACCGGCATCGATCGCTTCGAGCACCGGGTGCTTTCCATAAACGGGACGATCTTGCTTTTCGGCCATAAACCCTTTCAGTGAGAATGGACCCTCCCGTTCCGCCAGGTTTCCACAGCCCGATACCAGGAACTCTTGTACATCGGGTTCCGGTCGAGCACCATATCGTTGGAGGAGAAGGGATTCTTCACTTTCGAGAATTCGAAGCTCAGGGTCATTATATCGTTCTCCTCCCCATAGACCCATTTTTCCCCGCTCCCCATCCGCTCGACCCTAGCTGGTTCTCCAAAGATCACGTGGATCAATCCACGATCCGTCCTCCACCCTTCAACATGTGTATTGAAATGACGATTAGCGGTCTCCACCCGACTGTAATAGGCCTGGATCAATTTGCGTCCCCGTTCCTCTGAACCGCCTTTTTCGATCCAAAAACTGTCGATAGCCGCTTTGAGGTCTTCGCTCGAGCGAAGCTTTTCGAACTCCTCCTTGGAAGTTAAGTATCGGATCGGTCCGAGCAAAGCCTCTACCGTTTGCACCTTGGGATATCCCTTGCTGAAATTGAAGAGGGAGTATCCTTTTTTACCGATACTGCTATCCATCTGAAGATGGTAAAAACCAGAATCCGGAGCCTTCATACTAAAAACCCCCACCGTATCCCGAAATACAGAGAAAACACTGTCCGCCGCATAATCGAAGGACTGGAATCCATTATCGGCAAAAGGGGGCGGAGGCAAAGGGAATTCCTGATCGTAAACCCTTGCCTGTAGGCGATCGACCTCCCTTCGCTCATAACGAAGAAGGAGTTTTTTTCCATCGGGAAAATGATCCTTGAAAAAAGGCATTCCATCCTTCGGGCGAACGGGAAGGAAATTCTGAGTAGCGTTGGGACTAGCACGATCGAAATCAAGGCGTTCCCTCGCTCGTTGATCGCGGTTCTGATCGATGGCCTCCACTTCGAGTTTTCCCTTATCCAGTTCCAAAGGAGGATCCAGTTGAAGCGAGCCCCAGGACTGACCCTGCTGATCCCGTCCTTCATCCTTGAGAACAGTGGAATCGACGGATAAAAGTTCCCCTTCCTGGTCCAGCAAGCGAGCCCTGACCTTCACGCTTGCACGAAAGGGCTCTTGCGTAGCAGGCCTCGAATAGAGGAGCTGTTCGTGCTGAACACGAAAAAAGAGAAGGCTGCTATCGGAAGCGGGATGATAGATCCGGTAAGAGGGAGCAAAGGACGGAGACCCTCCTTCAAAATAATCCAACTCCTCCTTTTGCCACTGATCCCCACCTGCACATCCGATCAGGGAAACGATGAGGGTCGTGCTGAGCGCCCCTTGCAGGGACGAGAACGATATTATTCGCTCAATAGCTTGCATGAAGGAATGCTGAAAGTACAAGAATCGGATGATCAGAACAAACTTGTAAAACCAAAATGGACCCGTCCGTTCCGGAGTCGGATCGGATTGTCGAACCGTTTGCCAAGGGCATAATCGATGTTAAAGATACCCGCCTTGGTCTTGAAGCGGGAGCCGAAGCCGAAACCGAATGGACGATCGAGACTGAGCTGACCCCCGGAACGGTCTTCGTGATAAGCGCCATCGAAGAAAAGATGCAGATCGCTCTTTTCCTCCAATAGATAGCGGAGCTCCAGCGTTGCTATGGAATAAGCAGAAGCCCTGATGGCCTGCTTATCGACCCCACGAAGGGAGCCGTGCCCTCCGAGCCGATAAAGCTCGTTCTCCACCAGATAGGGAGCCTTCATCCATCCTCCTTCGCCCCCTGCCATCAGGATCAATCGTGGAAACACGGGATAAAAAGCTTCGATCGTGGCATTGACCTCGTATTGCAGGGCCGTTCCACTGCTATCGATATTTTCTTTTTTTCCCTGGTCAACGAAGGAAGGTCGTTCACCGAGCAATTCCTTTCTTCCCACACTGCCCTCGAGACCGATCCTCACCCCCCGCCGGGGGAGATTCCGACGATCGAGCGTGCTATTTTTTACGCCCACTCCATAAGCATCGATCCGAAGATCGCCGAAAGGAAGGTTTTCATTCCGGGCACGTTTCCCTCCTTCCAGGAGCGTCCACCGCTTGCGCTGATACTGGACCTTGAAATGATCATCCCCCGAAAAGAGGTATTTGAGGGCGATATGTTGCTTGAGCTCGGTGAAGGAAGAATCTTTCTTGTAGAGCTTCAATCCAGCTTCCGCCCCAAAAGGGGTATTAAATAGGTAAGGGTGATCGTAGTTGACCGAAAGGTCCTGAGTCCCCACCCGCATTCGGTCCCAGTCCAGCAAGATCTCTTCGCCCCGACCCAGCGCGTTCTTCAGCCCCAGGGTCACATCCCCTGTAATGGTGACCCCATTCCCTTCCTCCTTAGGCTGGAGCCCTAGCATCCCATTGAAACGACTGGCATCCTTTTCTTCGATATGAAGGTAGACGCTAACGCCTTCTTCAGTGAAAAGCAGCTCCGAAGGAGACGATAGAGCCAGAAAAGAAAGGCTTTTCAATCGAGCATCGATCCGTTGGAAACGCTTCTCATCGTAAAGCGATCCCGGCTTTAACCCGAGATATTGCTGAAGAAAGGAGCGATGAACCGCATCATCGCCTTTGATGATGACCGAATCGAGACGAACGAGCGGCCCCTTGTCGAGTACGAGCACACCGTTCACACCCTTTTCTACACGCTCCAGACTGTCAAGCCGGACCTCAGCGAACGGATATCCGTTCCGTTCACAATGGGCAAGGATCTGCTCGAACAGTTCCGATACCTGCTCGGGGCTGATGCGGTCGCCCTTCGAACGTAGAGGGTCCACTCCAGCATCCAGGATCAATCCCTTACCGGAGCGTCCAAGGCGAATACTCCCCCACTCATATACCCTACCCCGATGAAAGCGAGCGATGAGGGTATCCCCTTTCGAACGGACACTGTCCACCGAAGCCGCCAGGTATCCTTCGGACCAGGCAGCCCTGACGAGTTCTTCGAGGGCATTTTTCCGTTCCAAGGATGATGGGTGTTCCCGATCGATACGAAGCCCTTCGGGAAGAGCGTCCCCTTCCAGACGAAGCGGGTACTGAGCAGCAGCACTGCTCAGGAACAAAAAGGAAAGGATGGTGAGTAAGGATCGCATCGATCACCGCTCAATAACGGAAAAGGGGGATGGATCGTTGCGGAACAAAGCCCCCCGAAAACCTTTTAATCCTCGTTCAGATCCCAATCGATCGCTCCGAGGCCTTCTTCCGCAAGGATCTCGTTGGTCTTGCTGAAGTGACGGCATCCGAAAAAACCCCGGTTCGCTGAGAACGGACTTGGATGGGGAGCCTCGAGCACGTGGTGTTCGAAGGGATCAACGTATTTCCCCTTCTCTTGTGCCTGTTTCCCCCATAAAAGGAAAACGAGCCCGCTCTTTTTTTCAGAGAGATACTGAACGACCGCATCCGTAAAGCGCTCCCATCCTTTCCCCCGATGGGAGCCGGCCTCTCCTTTTCTTACGGTCAGGGTGGCATTCAATAGCAGAACGCCCTGATCGGCCCATTTGCTAAGGTCACCGGATCCGGGATAAGGGACATCGAGGTCGGAACTCAGTTCTTTCAAGATATTAACGAGGGATGGCGGATGGGGGACCCCATCGAAGACCGAAAAACAAAGCCCATTGGCCTGCCCCGGACCATGATAGGGATCCTGCCCCAGAATGACGACGCGGACCTTCGAAAAGGGAGTATGGTCGAAAGCAGCGAATATCCGGTCGCCCGGTGGATAAACCGTAGCCCTTTGTTTTTCCTCCTTAAGAAAACCCTTGAGCTCCGCAAAATAAGAGGCATGGAATTCCGGTTCCAATACCGAAAACCATTCTTCACCGATCCTTGGGGATATCTTAGCTGTACTGCTCATGGCATCCGACTTGGATGATGAAGGAACGAAGTTCAAAGAATATCTTCAAGAAGTCTCCCCTTCTTCGTTTGCATAATAATGATCAAATCCTTACTTTTGTTATTAGAGAGATGATGGAATTCCATTCTTCAACCCCGAACAACACAAAGGAAAAGCGAAGTTCTTCGATGAAGCGACCGATCCTTATAACGGTTACCGTCTTTTTTCTGACAGGGCTCCTTGGTTCCTGCAAGAGTCACGAACGCTGTCCCGCCTACGGAAAGCAGGTCGAAGACCAGAAGCAAGAAGAGAAGGTCTGAGACCAGAAAGGTCCTTCATTCCCATTCGCTAGTCCTACACTGTGAACGGTCGCAAAGAGAAAGCGGCCCCGTTCACCATATCACAACGTCGGGCTTGTAAGCAGAGGAGCAAGAAGCTATGGCGGTCTACTTGGATTTCGAAAGGCCGATCGAAGAGATCGAGGAGCAACTCGAGAACGCCCGTCGTATTGAGCGCCAAGGGAATGTGGATGCGAGCAGTACGATCGAAAGCCTCGAAAAGAAACTTCACGATACCCGCAAACGGATCTACAGCGACCTAACGCCGTGGCAACGGGTGCAGGTATCCCGTCATCCCCAACGTCCTTATTCCCTCAGTTACGTCCAAAAGCTGACCGGTGGGGATTACCTGGAATTTCACGGGGACCGCAACTTTGCGGATGACAAAGCGATGATCTCTGCGATGGGGGAAATGGACGGTCGAACGGTCATGTTCGTAGGGCAGCAAAAGGGCGTCAACACCAAAATGCGCCAATACCGGAATTTCGGAATGGCCAATCCGGAAGGCTATCGTAAAGCCCTTCGAGCGATGAAGTTCGCTGAAAAGTTCGGGAAACCCATCGTCTGCCTTATCGACACGCCCGGAGCCTTCCCGGGTATCGGTGCTGAAGAGCGGGGACAGGGAGAGGCCATTGCGCGCAACCTTTACGAAATGATGCGCTTACAGGTCCCGGTGGTCTGCGTGATCATCGGAGAAGGCGCATCAGGAGGAGCTCTTGGGATCGGGGTCGGCGACCGAACCCTTATGCTGGAGAACACATGGTACTCGGTCATCTCCCCGGAATCCTGCTCGACCATTCTATGGCGGAACAAAGCTTATAAAGAGCAAGCAGCCGATTCGCTGAAACTGACCGCTGAGGACATGTACTCGAACCGCTTGGTCGATGGGATCGTTAAAGAGCCGGTGGGAGGAGCTCATACGGACCCCGACCAGACCGTCGAGAACCTTCGGGAAGCCCTTCACGGACAACTCAAAAAGCTGGAGCAACTTGACCAGGACAAGCGGATCGACCGCCGTATCCGCAAATACAGCAAGATGGGCGAAGTGGAGAAATAAGAACTCGCTCAGGGGCTGTAAAGCAAATGAAGCCCTTGTACGCTATCCGTAAAAGCGTGCTCCCACTGTACGTCCCCCTGATCCGGATCTCGTACGCGCAGGAACTTCCCTTCCGCTGAATAGATGCGTCCCTCGTTCACTTCATATGCGACCTCCTGAGGGACTACCCCCGCTAATTGTTGAAGGAGGGAGCTCCCCTCTTCATAAACCATAAGCCCCTGGCTATGGACGAGCAGGAACCGTCCCGGTCCCATGCGGATACCGTCTTTCAAGCTACCTGAAGGCGTCGAGGCGATCTCCTGAAAATAACGCCCCTGAACATCATAGCGGAAGAGCTTTCCCTGCCCGGCCTCATTGGCTAAAACGATGGCTTTTCCCGGATCCCCTGGCAATATGGTAACGATGTCCTTATCAGGTATCTGTTGTTGCGTGCCGATCGCCCCGGTCGATGCGTAGTAGGTCACCCATTGCCGCTTCTCAGGACCGATCGGTTCCTGTTCGCTCAGGATCCGACCGTCCATTAGCCCTACCTCACGAATGAAGTGACCATCCAGGGCTTCAGCACTGAGGTCCGGACCACTTCCACCCCGAAAGCCCACCAACCGTTCAGTACCCAAAGAAGCAAGGACCCACTCCCCATCTTGTGCGCTGGTGATATCCAAGAAATACGGGTAAGGGGAAGCCCCCTGGTTCGGAACGGTCCATCGTTCCTGCCCCGTGGAAGCATCGAAAGCCCTGAGATCACCGTTTCTGGAGCCTGCGACGACGAACTCCGAATGCAGGGAACTGGAAGCACTCCCGCTGTAATCCATATAAAGGTCCTTGAAGAGTTTCGGCCCCTTCTGCGGGTCCTCGATCCTGAAGACCTTCACTCGATCCTTGGCGGGGCGAATAACAGCAAAGCTCCCCTGAAAGCTCCGCGGGACCCCTGCGACCGTTCCCTCCAGAAAAGCAGTGTTCCGCTCTCCGTCCGCGTCCTCCACGGTGACCCGCAGATCGTAGGAGGCACTCGAGCCTCCGGGGGCTTTATCGATGGGATAAAGGATGCGCTCCTCCACCTTCACCCCTCCTTTCAGGTCGAATCCTTTGGATGGCAAGGCCTGACGATGGGCATCGTCCAATAGGACGACGGACCCGGCTTTCAAGTTACCCTTTACAGCTTCAGCACGGATACGGACCCGAAGGGTATCACCGACATCCGCATCGAACCCACTGCGAGGAGCAAGGATCTCCACCGTAGGGGGTGCCGGCTCTTCCTTGCAAGAGCAAAAGAGAAGGACCGGAATGAAAAAAAGAAGGGGCTTCTTAAAGAACATCCCTGGCAAAGGTGATGGATCCTTGGGAATGGACGATCAATGGAAGAGCTTTTTAGTTTTGTGGGATGCGACACAGTTTAAGCGAGATCGAAGCGATCATCAAGGATCGACGGAGCATTTTCCCCAAGGACCATTCGGAACGGAAGGTTCAGACCGACATCGTAGAACGGCTCCTCGATCATGCCCGCTGGGCCCCGACCCATCACATGACCCAACCCTGGCGTTTCAAAGTTTTCATGGACGAGCAGAAAGAAAAGCTGAGCGAGGCCTTGCCGGAGATCTATAAAGCTGCTATACCGCCTGCGGAGTTCAAAGAAGGAAAGCAAGAAAAGCTCCGTGAGAAAGTGGAGAAAAGCTCCGTTGTGATCGCGATCTGCATGGAACGGGACCCTGAGGAAAAAGTCCCCGAGATCGAAGAGGTCGAGGCTGTAGCATGTGCCGTTCAGAACATGTACCTGACCGCTACAGCTTACGGGCTGGCAGCTTATTGGAGCAGCGGGGACTTGGTTTACAGCGAAGCGATGAAAAGCTTCCTTCAACTCGGCGAACAGGACCGCTGCCTCGGACTCTTCTACCTTGGATATCCTGCCATCGAATGGCCTAAAGGCCAACGAAAACCGCTCGAGTACTTCGTGGATTGGGAGCCTTGCTGAAGAACATGAGCACCCTTTGAACTGTCATGGGAATAGGAAGGGCCGTTAAGCTTCATGAAAGCTGGGCTCCTCGAAGACCGAACAGATGCAACCACTGGCAGACCTCGACCTGACCAATTACAAAGAGCATCCCACGCATAGGGGTTATTTCGTGTTCCGTTTCAAGGACCACCAAAAAGGGGAGTACTTCGAGTCCCTGCTCCTCGAAAAGAAGCTGGAATACAAACGGACCATCACGGAGAACGAACAGCAAATGATGCTCTTTGCCATCCGGAGGAGGGACCTAAAGCAGGCCGAACACCTGAACAACCTTGCTTCTGCTCGTTACCGAAAACCCTTCATCCCTCAAAGAGGTCTGAGGATCTTCACCATGGGGCTATTCTTCTTTTTGATCCTCCTCGGCATCCTCGGACTGATCTTTTCAGGTTAAGCGGTGATCTGGTACCTTCGCCACCGCTGATGACCTATTTGAGAAGCCTCGAACTCCCCTTCAGGAGCTCTTTTTATTTTCTGGGCTTCAGTAAGCTGAAGCTCATATTCCTCACAAGTTCTATCTTGCTCTTCTTCAAGGCTTCTTTTGCCGGAGGTAATGGGAATAAAAAGGACGGGAAAGGTCCTGATACCGTCAAGGTATTGGACCTGAAAGGCATTTTCGAAAAGGAACCCTTGACGGTCCCTTACCTGGAAGATGTAGCTGATTCACTCAAGGAGGAAGAGCGAACCGACAAAGCAGGGTTGGATCAACTGAGCTATTACCTGGAAAGTGCTTCAGCGAGCAAAGGACAGATCCTAAGGATGATCGATTCCCTCTTGGATGGAGGAAAGATCGATCGGCAACGCATGCGGGGGATCCGAATACTCATCGCTAGATGGCGGGCCAGGAAAGAAAACCCGTTCATGATCCCCTACGGGAACGAGCCCTATCCAGCTAGCTCTCTTCTTGAAAAATGGGATACGCACAATATCGTTCCCTTTAGCAATAGAAAGCTTGGAGAAAGAGAACCTAAAAGGCGGATCCGCTTGGTAGCTCCTGAGTGGGGATGTGGGTTTCAAGTTCCCGTGGACGGAGAACTGACCTCTTCTTTCGGGATCCGTGATGGCGACCAACATGCAGGAGTGGACATCGATCTCCACACGGGCGATGCGGTAAAATCAGCATTCCCGGGAATGGTCCGTATATCCCGTTATTTTAAAGGATACGGCAAAGTTGTGGTCATCCGTCATCCCAATGGCCTGGAAACGCTATATGCCCACCTTCATCGTGAACTCATCGAACCGGGTGAGCGGGTAGAAGCAGGAGAACAAATCGGGACCGGGGGAAATACGGGACATTCCACGGGGAGCCATCTTCATTTCGAGGTTCGGTACCAAGGAGTTCCACTGAATCCCTCCCACTTCATTTCCTTCGATGAAGGTGAATTATTGGGAGATACCTTGATCCTGAAAGAAAAGAAAAGAAGGCAAGGCATTGCTGCATATCCGGCTGGTACTCGTTTCCATGAGGTAGCGTACGGTGATTTCCTCTACAAGATCGCCCAACGCTATGGCACTTCCGTCCACAAGCTATGCGAGCTCAACGGGATCCATCGGAATTCCACCCTATGGGTCGGGCAAAAGCTTCGCGTGAGCGCTCGATGAGGCATGTGCCTTGAGCGATACCATCCTGTTCCCTTGGCCCTAAGCTTCTTGATGCTCTGTGGGAGTCTTTCGGTCGAAGGCCAGGAAGTCGAGCGGTTCACCGCTTTTGGGATCCAGTACCGCCCCATCCTCGCAGCCCCCCTATTGAACACTGGTCCCGTATCGAGTACGAACGAAGAGTTCAAGACCACCTTAACACCAAAACTGGGACATGATCTCGGAGTGGTCGTACGATGGGGGATCGGGAAACGCTTTGCAGTAGAGACCGGTATCGACCAGATACGAAGGAATTTCAGCATTCTCGTTCAAGACCGGAAAAGCGCGGCCGAAGAACGTATGGAATTCGGGATGCTGGCGTATCAGATCCCTTTAAGGGCCTTGCTCTACGTTCAGATCGGCGAACGCTTTTACACCAATATCGCAGCAGGAGCAGTAGCGGACATTTTCCCAACGGACTGGAACGGTTCCGAGGAGCGAATATCCCATTACACGCAGCGATTCAATTGGCTCGTCGGTGGAATAAGCGCCAATGTCGGTTTCGAATATCGAACCCGGAACACAGGGAACTTTTACCTCGGCGGGACGTATCACCGCCCCTTTACCGACGCACCGGCTTTTCGTGCGGACATTGCTGCCATCGAGGTCCAATACCAAAGGGACAAACGGAGGTACCAAGAAACCCTCCTCGTACCAGGGAATTACATCACGCTGGACCTGAAGTACTTCTTCCCTTCCGGGAATTGAAGAGTTTTCCCGTAAATAAGATGAAGGTCGGCCAAGGGACGACCCCTTGACGGACCCCAAAACAACGATGATCGTTGAAGGTCATCCCGACCCTTGCTCGATCGAATGGGAATCCCAGCAAAAGATCCTGAAGAAAAGAAAACCTGATCCCAAGGGCGAAAATGATGATCCCAAAATCCTCTTCATGAACTCTGACCCTTTTCCCTTAAAGGCAATTAAGCACCTAAGAGAAAATACTTAGAAGTTTTTCTTGCAAGGATCGAATAAAGTTCTTTAGATTTGAATCCTGATCAAAAAAACGATCATCATGAAAGGACCGTTCACCCCCCTAGCAAAGCGCTTTATACCCATCGTAGCACTTTTAGTCTTCGTGCTACCCGACGCAAATGCCCAATGCGCATCTCAAAGCGCACCTCAACACCAGACCTTCGACCTGGACCTGATGCCCCCCAATGCCTGTTGGAGCACCAAAACGGTATCCGGTAGTGGTTGGGTGACCGGGCAGAACGGGGATCCTGATTATGGAGCAAGCTCCGCTTCAGAACACACCGGTAACGGAGGCTACTTTGCGTGGGTGGACTTCTCGGGAGGTACTGACACAGCCCATTTAAAGTCCCCGAAGGTGAACGTAAGCTCGATGTCAGGGAACCCCCATGCCGTGTTCTGGGTTTACAGCAATAATACGAACAGCCCAGGCGACAACAATCTTTTAGAACTCCAAGCTTACGACGGCTCAACTTGGACGACCATTGCCAGCCATCAGATGGACGACCCGAATTGGGTTGGGGATACGGTAGACTTGAGCGCATACACGTTCAACGATTCCGTCCAGGTCCGCTTCGTCGCGATGGAGAACGCTGCCATAACAGCCTATTGGAATGACCTTCTGCTCGACGATGTTCAGATCGTCGAAGGAGCTGGTTCAACCTGTCCACGACCAACAGGATTAACAGCCAATGCTTTGAGCAACGATTCGATCGCGTTCAATTTCACGAGCAATGCGGGGGGAAGCGAATGGCAGGTTTGGTATGCTCCCAGTGGAACTCCTACGAGTTCCGGGAACACCATGATCACTACGAACACGACAGATACCCTGACCGGTTTGAGTCCGATAACGGTCTATGACATCTATGTGCGGGAGATCTGCAGCGCAGGCGACACCAGTTATTGGTCCTTTAAGGCGAGCGAGGCCACGAATTGTCCAGTGGCACAAGCTGTTCCGTTCGTTGAAACCTTCAACGAAAATTTCCTATGGACAAGGGGCAGTGGTTCCGATGCGGGTACCATCTCGCCTTGCTGGTCCCGAGACCCGATGGGAGACTTCGATTTCAGTTGGCGCCCCCTATCCGGCAACACGTCTACGTTCGGAACGGGACCGACCGATGATGTTCCTGGCGGAGGGACCTACCTTTACACAGAAGGATCGAACGGTACGCAAGGGGATACAGCAGAACTCATAACCCCATGGATCGATGCGACCAGCTTGTCCACTCCGAAACTGCGTTTCCACTATCATTTCTTCGGAGCGAACATCGATACCTTCCTGGTAGCCGTTGACAGCGGTTCCGGGTGGACATCGATCGACACGATGATCGGCCAAAAGCAAAGCTCTTCAAGCGATGCTTGGAAGCCTTACACCGAATTCCTTCCGAATTACCCGAGCGACACCCTTCGTTTCGCGATCCGTGCGATGCGAGGAGGAGGGACCGCTTGCGATTACGCGATCGACAGCCTTTCCCTGATGCAGGCACCATCCTGTACATGGCCGGACGACCTGAAAGCGACCGCGCTCAACGACGATTCGGTCGAGCTGACCTGGACCCCTAAAGGTCCGGCTTCAGGCTGGCAAGTGGAGTATGGTCCGGATGGATTCATGCAGGACAGTGGCACGAAGATGATGTTGAACGGAGCCACGGATACGGTCACCGGCTTGAGCATGGATAACGATGTGGCCTACGATTTCTACATCCGTAAGATCTGCGGCCCGGGGGACACGAGCAAATGGGTCGGTCCTGCAAACGTTATCACACCTTGTACACCGTATTATACGGCGCCTTATAGTGAGAGCTTCGGTAGTAGTGAATGGGTGAGCGGAACCGGTGCAGACAACGCTGGCGATACGATCAATGGATGTTGGAATCGTATGCCCTACAGCAATGGAGGAAGCAATTACTTCTGGGGTACTAGGAGTGGAGCAACTCCATCCGGTGGTACAGGTCCCGACGGAGATTATCCGAGCGGTAGCGGAAAATACCTCTATACCGAGTCATCCAATGGGGCGACCGGAGATACAGCGATGCTCACCTCACCCTGGATCGATCTGACATCGCTCACACTCCCGGAATTCACGTTCTATTATCACTTCAACGGTGGGGATATCGACACCTTCATGGTCTCGATCGACAGCGGAAATGGCTTCGATGCGCTCGATACGATCGTAGGACCCCAGCATTCTGCAGCAGCCGATCCTTGGAGTGGTTACCTCGATATCCTCTCCAACTACGTGAACGACACGGTGCGATTCCGATTCACTTCTTATAAAGGCGGAACAGCTTCCGATTATGCGATCGACCAATTCCAGGTTCAGGAAGCTCCCCCTTGCCCTCAACCGAGTGAATTGACGGTGGATACCGTCCTTAGTAGTGATTCCGTCGTCATCAAATGGAACAGCAATGCCCTCGGAAGCGAATGGCAAGTCCA
>CAZIDL010000063.1:13730-13814 GCA_964537825.1 uncultured Weeksellaceae bacterium | reverse complement strand
GCGAGCCTTGTGTTTTTTGAACGTCGCAGCTCCCTGAAAGCTTCGCTTTCGGTCGGGATTACTTGCGTGATGCCCGAATGGGTG
>CAZIDL010000063.1:0-13630 GCA_964537825.1 uncultured Weeksellaceae bacterium | reverse complement strand
TCGTCCTTGTTTTTTTATGTACTCGCTCCTCCCTGAAAGCTTCGCTTTCGGTCGGGATTACTTGCGTGATGCCCGAATGGGTGAGGCTTCACCAAAAGAAGCCGGACTCGCTCCGCTCGTCCTTGTTTTTTTATGTACTCGCTCCTCCCTGAAAGCTTCGCTTTCGGTCGGAGCTCCTAATAAAAAAACCCCGCCTTCGGCGGGGCTTCTTTTGGTGGCGGAGAGAGCGGGATTCGAACCCGCGGTTCCGAATATATCGGAACGCCAGTTTAGCAAACTGGTGGTTTCGGCCACTCACCCATCTCTCCTGAGAATGCGGCTTTCGGAAGCCGCTTCGAATTTAAGGCTTCGCAGTTTCACTCGCAACCCCCCCTTCATTACTGAGGATATTCGATCCGTACGTGATAAATGTTCATCAACTTCCGCTTCAGGATCTTCTTGATCCGCGTAATATCACGAAGAGTGATCGGAGCGTTGATCAATTGGTCCTCCTGAAGGCGCGCATCGATGATCCGTTCCACCAAGTTGTCGATCGCGTCCGCATCGTAGTTCTTCATGCTCTTGGAACTGGCCTCCACAGAATCCGCGAGCATAAGAACGGCCGTTTCCTTTGAGTATGGCAATGGGCCGGGATAACGGAACGGTCCATCATCCACTTCACTTTCTTCCAGGTCGAAGCTTTTCAGATAATTGCGAAAGAACACCTGCACGCGCGTGGTCCCATGATGGGTTCGGATAAAATCGATCAGGGTGTCAGGAAGCCTGTGGTGTTTGGCTTTAGCGATACCTCCTGTCACATGGCCGATGATGACCTTTGCACTCTCCTCTGGGTCCAGATCCTTGTGGGGATCGGTACCGGGGGTCTGGTTCTCGATGAAGTACATCGGTTCATCCATCTTTCCGATATCGTGATAAAGAGCTCCGGCCCTGACGAGGAGGGCATCCCCTCCGATCTCCCGGACCACCTCTTCACAGAGGTCAGCCACCTGGAGCGAATGCTGGAATGTGCCTGGGGCATTAGTGGCCAGGTCCCGGAGGAGTGGACTGTTGGTGTCGGATAGCTCCATCAGGGATATCTCGGACAAGAAACCGAACAGCTTTTCGAAGAAATAGATGAGGGGGTAAGCGAAGAGCGTTAGCATGGCACTTCCTCCGAGCCAGGCGAACGATACTTCGTTCAGTTCATGGATCGAACCATGCCGCATCGTGGCAAGCCCGAAATAGGCCACTGAATAAGCGATGAAGACCACGCCCGCCGAATTGAAGAATTGGGCCCGCTTGCGCATGTTCACGATGCTGAAGATGACGACGAAGCCTGCCATGATCTGGAGAAAAGCGAATTCGTATTGGTTCGGCACCAAAAAGCTGATGATCAGCACCGTAATGAAATGGATGTAAAGCGCTGAACGGATATCGTAAAAGGCCCTTATGATGATGGGAAGGATACATACCGGAACCAGAAGGGGGTTCAGGATCTCATTCTCTACGACGACCTTCGTGGCCAGGGTCATCAGTACCATGAGGAGGAGCAAGAAGGCCACCTTGGCGTTCTTTTGAAGGACATCCCGCCTGAAAAGAGAAAGAAATAAGAGAAGGGCGAGCATGCAAAGGCCGATCAGGATGGACTGTCCCATGAAGATGGTCCAATAGTCCTTATTGCCTCCCACCTGCTCTTCATAGGCCTTTTTAAGAGAGCGTAGCTTGCGGTACTTTTCCTGGTCCACGATATCCCCTTTCGAGATGATCAGGACATCCTTCTCGACCTTTCCTCGGCTTAGGGATATCTTGTCGAGGCGGTCCTCGATGGCTCGCTTCGTCTTTTTCGGATCGTGGTGTACATTGTATTTCAGGACGCGGTCGATCCGATCCTGAAGGAAATCATCGTCGATGTCCTGATACTTTTTCAGGGATCTTTCAACAAAACGAGAAGCTCTTCGGAAATTGAACAAGCTATCGGCAAGCGTCTGCTCCACGAGGTTCCCCTTTACATAATTGATGCGAAAGGGTTCGTCAGAGGAAGGTTTGTGTTGCTCCAAAATTTTGGCCACACCTCGTTTGAAGACAGTGTCGAGGAGCTTTTTTCCGATCCGGATGTGTCGGGCTCGGGCTAGACTGTCCTGCTTTTTGGGATCTTTCCCGAGGAATTCTTTCAATGTAAATGCAGCGGTATCCCTACTGAAACGGCATTTGGACCATTCCTCCCGGACGAGTTCGGAGAGGCGTTCCTTCTGTTGAGGAGCCACGGAAAGATCATGGACGTAAAAGGGTAGGACGGATTCCCGAATACGTTCCCGCTCTTTTTCGATGGCTTCTGAGCTCTTCTTAATGGAAAAGTCGAAGGGAGCGATCAGGTCTTCGTGGGTCCAGGGTTTCCCTTTTTCAAAATCGAACTCAAATTCCGCTTTTTTCGGATACATGTAGACGATCGCAGCGATCGCCACCAGAAAAAGGAAAGCTTTGTAGATGTGGTCGTGTAGCTCCCGGATCCGTTCGAAAAGTCCAGGCCTTTTTCCAGAAGGTCGTGCGCTGTTAGTGGATGAAGGATCGCTGTGCGCCATTCGAGGAATGCTCACTACGGTCCTCAGGACCGGAGATGGACGAATTTAGGACAATTTCGGGGATCCCGCTTTTTCCTTAATTTCGCCGGTCCTAACAAAAAAAGCCGCGATCATGCGCGAAGTCTATATCGTATCAGCTGTGCGTACGCCCATCGGAAGTTTCGGAGGTGGTCTTTCCAGTATACCTGCCCCCCGGCTTGGTGCGAAGGCTATCGAAGGAGCTTTGGAACGGGGCTCGGTGGATCCCGCAGAAGTCGAAGAGGTGTTCATGGGCAATGTGCTCCAGGCGGGTCTTGGGCAAGCTCCGGCCCGCCAAGCTGCCATCTATAGCGGCATCGGGGATAAAGTGCCCTCCACTACGGTGAACAAGGTCTGCTCTTCGGGTATGAAGTCCGTGAGCTTCGGAGCTCAGAGTATCCTTACCGGCGATAACGAACTCGTCGTATGTGGTGGTATGGAATCCATGTCCCAGACCCCTTACTACCTCCAGAAGGCCCGATTCGGCTATAAACTGGGCGATGGTAAGATCGTTGACGGCATGATCAAGGATGGGCTTCACGACGTTTACAACGATTATCACATGGGGAACGCTGCGGAGCTTTGTGCTTCGGAATGCGGTTTCAGTCGGGAGCAACAGGATGAATATGCCGTTCAGTCCTACAAGCGTTCTGCTGCTGCCTGGGAAGAAGGGCGTTTCCAGAACGAAGTGGTACCAGTGGATGTACCGCAGCGGAAAGGTGACCCTGTCGCCATCGATGAGGACGAGGAGTACAAGAACATCAAGATGGATAAGGTGGAAAAGCTGAAAGGAGCCTTTCAAAAGGACGGAACGGTCACTGCTGCAAATGCTTCCACCATCAATGACGGCGCTTCAGCCCTCGTCCTGATGAGCAAGGAAAAGGCCGAGTCCCTGGGCTGCAAGCCCATCGCACGCATTCGCTCTTATGCGGACGCTGCACAGGCCCCGGAGTGGTTCACCACTACACCGGCTAAAGCTCTCCCCAAAGCGGTCGAAAAGGCCGATCTTAAGATGGACGATGTCGAGTACTTCGAGATCAACGAGGCCTTTTCGGTCGTCGCTCTTGCCAACAACCAGGAAATGCAACTCGACCCGGCTAAGGTGAACGTCAATGGGGGTGCCGTATCCCTCGGTCATCCGATCGGAAATTCCGGGTCCCGCATACTGGTCACCTTGCTCAACGTGCTCGAACAGAACGGAGCGAAGCTCGGTGCCGCTGGTATCTGCAACGGGGGAGGTGGTGCTTCTGCCATGGTCCTCGAGCGCATGGAATGAGCTACTGCTCTATCACCAACCCCGGTAATCGGGAGGGGCTTTCCCGGCTTCCCGGAGCGCGATGATCATCTGAGCCCGGTGATGGGTCATATGATCCCGCATTAGAAGGAAGACGCGGGTTTTAGGAACTTTCATACGGCTGAAGAGCTCGGTGCTGTCCCTTAACGCCTTCCGGGAATGTTCAGCAAGGGTGCTTTCGACTTTTTGAAAGGCTCTTTGAAGGCGGTCCTTCAATTCGCTTTTGCTGGCCCGCTTGTCGTGTTCACGATGGGAACTGCTGTCCTTACCGAGGATGAAACGATCGGTGAGGTGATGGATGTTGCTCTCGATGTGGAGGACTTGATCCCGGAAGCTCATCGAGCTGTCAGCAGGCCTTATGCCCAACTTATCCCCTGGCATGGAATCGAGGACCTCCAAGGTGTAAGCGGTCGCATTCTCCCAGATCGCGCTGAATTCCTTTTTGAAGGATGATGATCCGCTCTTTTTTTCTCGATCCTTTGGTCCTTGAGGAGCTTGGCACCCGAGAAGGGAGATAGCTCCGAAGAAGAGTGGAAGAGCCCGGAGCACGATCGATCCGTATGGGAAAGAGGTAGGGTCTTGGTCCATGTGGCCCCCTTCGGTCCGTCGGATCCTTCTTGCTGGCTCTTTCCTTCTCATTCCAGCCCAAGCTCTTCCCGCATCCCCCTGAACTTTTTGGCGTTCTTCTTCCAGTAGGGTGAGCGGATCTGATGGGTGCGGATCGCCCGGACCCGAAGTTCTTTGTTACCGCTCAACATATGTTCTTCCCACCCAGCGATCCGATGAGGAAAGGCTTCCTCGTAAAAGATGCGTACGACCCGCTCAGGATCCTGGTAGTGGATCTTATAACCCTTCAGCTGATCCCCCGGATAGATGCTGTCCTTCTTCGAGGGATCGAAATCGCTCAGTTCGGCTTTTCGGGGTTTGACCCCCAGGTGAAGGAGCCGAATGGACATGCTGCTCGGGAGGAGCTCCTTTTGGCCTTCGGGTAGCTTATCAGGGTTCATGCGGATACGCGTCCATAGCTCATCTTCCAACAGAACCTTTTGGAGCATCGTATCGAGGTCCCCTTCGGATTGAAAATAGGAGCGGCTTTCGATCGCGAACCCTTTTTCGCGGTTATTGAGCTGCATGAAGCTTTGACCGCACCAATCCTGAGCGCTTAAGGTGATTTTGAGGGCATGGTCGAAGGGCCTCTCCACGATCGGATCGAAGACGCTCGTCATCAGGTGGTAATCGTAGATGCCGGTAACGAAGTCCTTGGTATAATTGAGCTTAAGGACTTTGGTCGAGGGTTCATCGCTCTCCTTGTCCTTTTTGACCTGGCTTTTTACGAGAAATGGTTCGGTCACGAAGACCATGAGCGCATTCCCTTTACGCATTTCCCCGTAACGCCGTTGATGGAGTTCGAATCGGGACAATTCCGCTTTTCCGGAATACCAGTAGTCTTTGAAAGCGCGCTCCTTATCCGGGGAAGGATAACTTTTGGAGCTTCCTTTGTCAGCTTGCTGGCATTGGGCTAAGAGAACGGACAGGAGCAGGAGGAATGAAAGCGAGCTTCTCATATGAAGGGAGTTCCCAGCGCGAAGTTAATCACGCAATGGTATTCTTTGCTGCCAGTTGGGATCCGTTCTCTTCTGATGATCCCGTGTCCTGAAAGCGGAACGCGAGATCCCTGGAGCGCTCGTGATGATCGGGGAGACTGATAATGGCCCCTCCCAAGCAATCGATCCGTTTCATGAGGGAATGTTCCCCGAATCCGATATTACTTTCTTCCCTCGAACGGGGAGTATCTTCCTTAAAGCGATAGACGAGATGACCATCCTCTTCCTCTTCGATGGTCAGTTCGACCTGCTGGGCTGTGGAATGTTTGGATAAATTCAGGAGGAGCTCTTGGCTGATCCGGTAAAGGTTAAGCGATGTGAAGTAACTGAGCCTTCTTTTTTTGAGAGCGGGTAGGTTGAGATGGAGTTCTACCTGTTCCCCCTTCTTGTTGATCGCGGATAATCCATGAAGGGCCTCTTCCAACCCTTTTTGTTCTACGTGAAAGGAACTGAGATCGTGCGAGATGCTGCGGATCTCCTGAACGCAGTTCTGGACCGCTACCCTTACCTCTTCCATATCCTTTGCCTCTAGCCCCTCTTTCATCCGTTCGATCATCATTGTAATGGCGGCCAATTCCTGTTGGATCCCGTCGTGAAGTTCTGCTGAAATGCGATTCCTTTCCTCTTCGCCTGCCTTTACGACTTGTTCTTTGATCTCGTCCTGCACTTTTATTAGCTCGATCTCCTTCTTGTGCCTTTTCGAGGTCTCGAAATACAAGACCCCGAAGATCAAGAGGGCAGATAAGAGCACGAAGAGGATCCCTTTGAAGGTCTGGATCCCTTCGAGAACACCTTCTTTTTGGACCGTAAGATGAAGGACTTTATCGCTGATGAGGATCCAAAGGCATCCGAAGACCAAATAGATGAGCGTCACTTTGATAGCGGTACTGTCCTTTAAAGGGAGTAAGTAACGGATAAACGATAGCAAAACAGGGTGTTTTCGAGCAAAAAATGAGATTATCGAAAATAAAGTTATGAAAGGATCCTGGATAAGATGTTCTTCCCATTACCACCTTTCAAGGCAGTTATGGAATCACTATCCAGAAGGAGATGTCCTTTGGGAACGATATGTTCATGAATTTGGCGCTCATCCCTCATGCCGGCCCGATCGACCCGCTCGGGTCGGATGACCGGGTCGTAGCGTCCCAGGATCATGTGCGTTTCGATGGAATACCTTTGGATATTTCGAAGAATATGTGAAATATGGGGATTCAGGTCGCGATGCATGGACCAGATCTTATAAACGGCTTTGCGCTGCGTGCCGGTCCGGGTATGCTGTTCGAGAAAGCTTTTGACCCGTAGCTTGATGAAGCCGAGCTTATAAAGGATCCGGACCGTAGCGAAGAGAAGGGATGGCCTTCGGACCTGTCTTTTGATGAGCCTTCGGACCGGAGGGATCCGTGAAGCCCATTTGTACCAGGGAAAACCCTGCATCCCGTCCGGAGCGAAAAGCATGACGCCCTCTATCCGTTCAGGGAGCTTTTCCATCAGGCAGAGGGCCGTTTTCCCCCCAAGGCTATAACCTGCGATAAAGGCTTTCTCAGCTCCGATCGCGTCCAGGAATGTTTCGAAGATATCTGCCCATTCAGACTTGCTGATCGAACTTCGTTCGATCCGGTCTTCGGGATAATGGCTCCTGCCATGTCCGAAGAGGTTGAAACAGTAAAGCGTGACGTCCGAGCGCAGGTGGGGGAGCAGGAAAGCAAAGTCCTCGGCTTTTCGTCCGTAACCGTGAAAGCAGATCAGGGGATAAGCTCCCTCTCCAAAACGGATGTATTCGAGGGCATAGGGGGCGTGTTCAAAGATCTCGTAGACCTTTCCGGGACCTCCCGTCACAAGGGGGGTTTCACTTTCATTCAGTTCGCTCGACATTGCTAAATTCGCGAAAGCTTCGCTCCGAAGCTTCCCTCGAAAGCCATCGTTCAAGGAATGCCCAAAGATACCTCCATTCGGTCCGTCCTCATTATCGGTAGCGGACCGATCGTCATCGGACAAGCTTGTGAGTTCGATTATTCCGGTTCGCAAGCCTCTCGTTCCCTCCGTGAAGAAGGGGTGGAAGTGACCCTGATCAATTCCAACCCAGCTACGATCATGACTGACAATGTGGTGGCGGACAACGTCTACCTCCGTTCCCTCACCACCGATTCCATTCGCGAGATCCTGGAGGAGCGGGACATCGATGTGGTCCTCCCCACCATGGGAGGACAGACCGCGCTCAATCTTGCGATCGAGTGTCAGGAGGAAGGCCTATGGGAAAAGTACGGGGTTCGGATGATCGGGGTGGACATCGATGCCATCAACATCACGGAGAATCGGGAAGAGTTCCGGAGTCTTATGGAACGGATCGGTGTCGGGACCGCTCCTTCCCGCACGGCCCGCTCTTTCCTCGAAGGTAAAGAAGTGGCCCAGGAGTTCGGGTTCCCCCTTTGCATCCGGGCCAGCTACACCCTAGGAGGCTCCGGCGCCTCCTTCGTTCTCGATCAGAAAGAGTTCGAGGATCAACTCACCCGAGGGCTTCACATGTCCCCGATCCACGAGGTGATGATCGATAAGGCCGTGCTCGGATGGAACGAGTACGAGCTCGAGCTGCTCCGCGATAAGGACGACAACATCGCCATTATCTGTTCTATCGAGAACATGGATCCGATGGGTGTCCATACAGGGGATTCCATTACCGTTGCGCCCACGATGACGCTTTCGGACAAGACCTACCAACGCATGCGGGACATGGCGATCCGCATGATGCGTTCCATCGGGGATTTCTCGGGAGGATGCAACGTTCAGTTCGCGGTCAGCCCCGACGAGAACGAAGAGATCCTCGGGGTGGAGATCAACCCGCGCGTTTCGCGTTCCTCAGCCCTGGCCTCAAAGGCCACGGGCTACCCCATCGCCAAGATCGCGGCCAAACTGGCCCTCGGCTATCGGCTCGACGAGCTGAAGAACCAGATAACGGGAAACACGTCGGCTTTCTTTGAACCAACGCTCGATTACGTGATCGTGAAGATCCCCCGATGGAATTTCGAGAAGTTCCATGGAGCGGATCCTGAACTCGGCATGCAGATGAAAGCCGTGGGGGAGGTGATGGGGATCGGTCGCTCCTTTCAGGAAGCCCTCCAAAAGGCTTGTCAATCGCTCGAGATCAATCGCAATGGGCTCGGGGCGGATGCCAAGGAGCTCACGGACCAGGACCGGATCCATTACAGCCTCGAGCATCCGAGCTCGGACCGGTTATTCCACATCTACGACGCTATAAAACTCGGGATCCCGCTCCGCACGATCCACGAAAAGACCGGCATCGATCCCTGGTTCCTCCATCAGATCGAAGAACTCATCCGACTCGAAGAGGAGATCGCATATCACGACCGGAACAGCCTCCCCAAAGAACTTCTTTACCAGGCTAAGCAAAAAGGGTATGCGGACCGTCAGATCGCTCATCTCGTGAGCTGCCTGGAAAGCGAGATCCACGAGAAGCGCTGCGAGTTGGGCTTCGATCGGGTGTATAAACTCGTCGATACCTGTGCGGCTGAATTCGAAGCGGAAACCCCTTATTACTATTCCAGCTTCGAGGACGAGACCGAATCCCTTCCCTCGGACAGGAAGAAGATCGTGGTGCTGGGTAGCGGTCCCAATCGGATCGGTCAGGGGATCGAGTTCGATTATTGCTGCGTCCACGGTGTTCTGGCAGCAAAGGAGAGTGGCTACGAAACGATCATGATCAATTGCAACCCGGAAACGGTCTCGACCGATTTCGATACGGCCGACAAGCTCTATTTCGAACCGGTTTTTTGGGAGCACATCTACGATATCATCAAGCACGAAAAGCCGGAAGGAGTGATCGTGCAGCTCGGAGGTCAGACTGCGCTCAAGCTTGCTGAGAAACTGCACCGGTACGGGGTCCC
The DNA here is from genome assembly GCA_964537825.1 of uncultured Weeksellaceae bacterium. GTDB lineage: Bacteria > Bacteroidota > Bacteroidia > Flavobacteriales_D > CAYVSK01 > CAZIDL01. The sequence goes on along the minus strand of CAZIDL010000063.1, from coordinate 4,257 downwards.
GATCATCGGGACGAATTACAAAGCCCTGGACTTAGCTGAGGATCGGGGAAGTTTCTCCAACCTCCTCAAAAAGAACAACATCCCCTATCCCAAGTACGGGGTGGTAGAAACTGCGGACCAGGCTCTCGATCTCGCCAAAGAACTCGGTTTCCCGATCCTCGTCCGCCCCTCTTACGTGCTGGGTGGACAGAAGATGAAGATCGTGATCAACGAGGAAGAGCTTGAGCGTCATGTGGTCGATATTTTGAGCTACATGCCCGATAACAAGATCCTGCTCGACCAGTTCCTCGGGGATGCGATCGAAGCGGAGGTCGATGCGATATCGGATGGCGAAGAGACCTATATCATCGGAAGGATGGAGCACATCGAGCCCGCCGGGATCCATTCCGGGGACTCTTACGCGGTCCTTCCGGCCTTCGACCTTTCGGACAATGTGAAAAGGCAGATCGAGGACATCACCCAGAAAGTGGCGGTTGAGTTGGAAACGGTCGGACTATTGAACATCCAGTTCGCGATCAAGGACGAGGTGGTCTATGTGATCGAAGCCAACCCGCGAGCCTCCCGGACCGTACCCTTTATCGCCAAGGCTTATGACGAGCCGTATGTGAACTATGCCACGAAAGTGATGTTAGGGGAGAAGAAAGTGAAGGACTTTGACTTCAAACCTGACGAGCAGGGGTATGCCATCAAGATCCCCGTCCACTCTTTCAGCAAATTCCCTAACGTGAACAAGGAATTGGGACCTGAAATGAAATCCACCGGCGAGGCGATCCGTTTCATCGAGGATCTGACCGATCCCTTCTTCCGGGAGGTCTATTCCGAACGGAACCTCTATTTGAGCCGTTGATCCAATGATCGAAGCAAGCGTGATCGGCGTTCTCAAGACCATTTTGATCATCGTGCTGGTGATCACGCTCTTGCGCCTTCTGGCACGTTGGGCCGTTAAGGCTGGAATGCGGAAGATGCAACAGAAGATGCGTGATCAGTTCGAGGGACAAGCTTCTTCGGGCGAAAGGAAAGGAGGGAAAAAGAAAAAGCAGTTCGGGGATGTGACGGTGGAGTATGGGAATCGAAAGAAAGATGAAGAAGACCACCATTCAGAAGGGGGTGATTATGTGGATTTCGAAGAGGTGGACTGAGCTTTTCCATTCCGCATGAAGGATTTCATCGTTCTATTGGAGGATGACTGGGAGCTGAAGGGCAATGGTCTCGGTAACGTCGCCTCCCATCAGTACCTCCCTGCCCAATTCCTGATGCGCACCTGTGAAGAGTTGGAGATCCCGATGAGCTTCATGGTGGAGACAGCGCAGGGGATCGCTTATAGGGATACCGAAGGGCTATCGAGGGATCATCAGCTGCAGCATCGGTTCTGGGAAGAGACCGTACATAGCATGGTGGACCGCGGATTCGACGTCCAACTTCATCTTCATCCCCAATGGTGGAATGCAGTTTATAAGGATGGCTTTTTCCATTTGGGAGAAGATTGGAACATCGGAAATTACGACCCTTCGGCCCAAAAAGAGCTCATCCAAAAGGGCGTGCGCTATTTGAAAGAAGCGTTCGGGGTTAAGGGGCCCATCGCTTTCAAAGGAGGATCGTGGGGTTTGCAGCCATCTCATCATCTGCTCGATACCCTGAAGGAAGAGGGAATACGGCTACTCCTTGGAATGCGTGATGGCTTGTGGATCCCCGATAACAACGTGGACTATAGGGGTATGGAAGAACCTTACCTGCCCTATTATCCGGACAAAGCTGATATACGAAAGAAAGGGGAGAACGAAGGGATCATCGCACTCCCCTTACAACCATATGCACCGGGAATAAAAGTGAATCTGCGATTGGCTGTGAGGGCCATCAGGCGCAAACTCATGCCCGATAAGGGGGGCGAAGAGTGGGGAACGGCATCAGCACCTGCAGAGATCCTTGCGAACAGTCCTTTGAAAGAACGTTCCAAGTTCAGATCCTCATTTCACCCTTACCTTGCTCATCTCAAGATCGGGGAGGTCCCTTTCGCCTTTATGAGGGAGGGATTTGAACGGATCCTAAGACGTTCGGAGAAGTTCGAGGAAAGGCCGTTCCCTATCGTGATAGAAAGTCATACGAAATCCTTCCATGGATATTACCGGGATATTTCACGTTTTTTGGAACATGTACGAAAGCGATATTCCGATCGCGTGACCTTCATGGACCTTACTACATATTATGAGACGTATGCTCGCCCATGGACGGATCCAAAGGACAGCGCTTGATCCACCAGGGGGATGAGCAGCACGACCCCTTCCAGCGCTTCGCTTTTCTCGAAAGGATCGAAGAGGAAGCGTTGGCATTCTCTCCTGGGGATCCGCATCATGAAAGCGGGCTCTTCGCTTTGCGGAAGCTTCGGGGAGAGCGTTTCGATCGGAAATCCCTCGATCGCATTCGGGATTCCCTTTGCAAGGCTTATTTGTCCTCCAATGACCCGCGTTGCTACAACGAACTGCTTTGGTTCACTGAGGAGGGTGGGGCGGCCTATCGGGATCGCGCCAGAACGTATTTCGAGGGGCTGATCCAGAAGCAAGGATTCCACCCCTTTCCTTTGATGGCTCGCGACAGGGTGCTCGAAAGGATCCGGGAACTCGAAGGGGGTGAAGAGCCCCCGGCTGATCTTCCCAAAGGGACCAGGGTTGCGCTCATCGGAACTCCTCATAAGCTGAGGGAGTTGAAGGGGCTTCTGGAAAAAGCCGGATCTGCACCGGTCCTTTACCTCTCTTCGTATCATCCGAACAAAGCGATACGATGGATAGCCGGGCATACCCCTTTGCTCTCATGGATCAGCAAGCTCATGGGCTTTTCGGATCATCGTTGGCTTCCGGATGATAAAGGGGGAGAGGAGGCTCGAAGGCTCCTGGAGGCCGATGCCCCTGAGATCGGTTTTCACAAGGTCCCTTTCATCATAAGAGAAGGATTGATCGCACCTTTTTCCAAAGGATTGTTGAACGATCATTGGGGGGTGTTGCCTTTTGTGAGAGGGCGTTCATCGATCGAATTCTCGGTCCTTTTCGGTTTTCCCCTCCGTGCGACCGTGCACTTCGTAACCCGAAGGGTGGACGAAGGGGATATCCTTTGTCTTGCCCCTCCAGAATGGCCTCCTTCCTGCGATAAGCTCGATTTCCACGGGATTCGCAATGCATTTCGGAGTTCGAGCGCTCCAAGGGTCTTTAAGGGCATGAAAATGGCCCATGAAGGCAGGTCATCGAAGAATGTACTGGAGGAAGGGCTCACCTTCTACAGCATGCATCCTGTCCTGAAGGATCGCCTGGAAAAGGGGTTTCTTCCGTTATACGAAAAGGAGTTAAAGGAAGGACCGAAGTGCTGAGCCCTTCGGATCCTTTCACTTCTCGAAGAAGTCCCGGACAGCTGCTGCCACTCGCTTTTGATCCTCGTACTCCAGGTTCGTTGAAGACGGAATGTTGATGACCCTTTGATGGATCTTTCGCGAGTTGTCGCAATGGTAGGAACGGGCGTCCCTGAACATGGGTAGCGTGTCCATCAATTGCCATAAAGGTCGGATCTGGACCTTTCTTTCGCTAAAGAACTTCGCAATATCACCGAAGCTCATTTCGAAAGGTTTTTGGCTCTCGAGACAGTAGAGCCAGTAATTGGAACGCGTACCAGCAGGTTCTGCTTTGACTTCCACTCCCGGTATGTCAGTAAGGAGTTCCTTGTAATGTTCGAAGTTCTTCCTCTTGGTCTCTACGAAGTCGTCCAATTGCTCGAGTTGGGCAAGCCCTAAAGCTGCCAGCACGTTCACCAGGCGATAATTGTATCCGACCTCGTCGTGGTAGTATTCCACAGGGTCCGATTTGGCTGTTGTGCTAAGGTGCTTGGCCCTTTCAGCGAGTTTCTCGTCATCGGTCACGATCATTCCTCCGCCCCCGGATGTAATGATCTTGTTCCCGTTGAAGCTGAAGCAGGACAAAGCCCCGAACCTCCCGGTCTGTTCCCCGTCGCACTCGCTCCCCAAACTCTCCGATGCATCCTCGATGAGCTGTATGTTATAAGCCGTACAGATGCGCTGAAGTTCCTTGATCTTCGTGGGGAATCCGTTCAAATGGACCGGGATCATCGCCTTTACCGGTGCTCTGCTGCTCTTGTCATAAGTCCGTCCTCCTTCGAAATAGCACTCGTTCTTCAAGAAATCCTCGAGCTTTTCAGGATCCATTCCGAAACTTTCCCATTCCACGTCCATGAACACGGGATGGGCATCACAGTACATGA
>CAZIDL010000062.1:0-14642 GCA_964537825.1 uncultured Weeksellaceae bacterium | reverse complement strand
GCCTCCCACCGGATTCGAACCGGCGACCTACGCTTTACGAGAGCGTCGCTCTACCACTGAGCTAAGGAGGCTTGGGGCGCGAATTTACGGTTTTGTCCCTTCGGATGGGGATCTTTCCATTTCTCTCACCGCAGTTTCGATCTGCTCCAATCCCTCGCGCAACAGGGAACGTGGACATCCGAAGTTCAGACGCATCATCCGCCTCCCTTCCTTCCCGAATGCAGAGCCCGCGTTCAGAGCCACTCCCGCCTTTTCGATCATAAAGCGTTGAAGCGCCTCATCGGATAGCCCGAGCCCTCTGCAGTCCAGCCAAGCAAGGTAGGTCCCTTCCGTCGAATGGGAATGGATCCCAAGATCCCTTTCCCCGAAAAAGTTCAAGAGCTCTTTCCGATTACCTTCCAGGTAGTGGAGAAGCTCATCCAACCACTCCTCCCCTTCTTCATAAGCCGCGGAACAAGCCACGATGCTAAGGGCGTTCTCCAGGACGATATGATCGGCTCGAAGGGCTTTTTGTAACTCAAGGCGCGCTCTGCGGTCCGTAGCGATGGCAAAAGCACTGATCATCCCCTGAAGGTTGAAGGTCTTGGCGGGGGAAGAAAAGGTGATGCAACGTTTTGAAAGCTCGGGATCCAAGGATGCGATCGGAACATGCTGATGGCCTTCGTAGGCGATGTCCTGATGGATCTCGTCCGAGAGGATCGATACATCGTAGCGTTCACAGAGCTCACCCACCTTCTGAAGCTCATCGCGGCTCCAGATCCGGCCGACGGGATTGTGGGGGGAGCAAAGGATGAAGACTTTGCTTCCTTCCTTGGCCAACTCCCTTTCCAATGCTTCAAGGTCCATCCGATAGCATCCCGTTTCATCGACCCGGAGCGGAGCCTCTCCTACTTTGCGCCTGTTGTTCCGGATCAGATCGAAAAATGGATGATAGACGGGCGGTTGGATCACTACCCGATCCCCCTCTTCGGAGAACGTCTGGATCGCTTTGGCGATACCGGTCATTACACCCGGAACGTAGACCAGATCGTCCCTGCGAAGCGACCATCCGTGGCGTTCCGCTTCCCAACGCAGTATCGCCTCATCGTATCGCTCAGGGCGAAAACCATAACCGAAGACACCGTGTTCCACCCTTTCCCGCAAAGCTTTCCGAACGGGATCGGGAGCCCGGAAGTCCATATCCGCTACCCACAAAGCCAGTGCATCGGAGCGACCGAAGATCCGCTCCAACCCGTCCCATTTCACAGATCCGGTACCGGACCGGTCGATCTGCTGATCAAAGCCTGTCCCCTCCTTCTCCATGGGTCATTTTTCGAGCACTACGAATTCGGTCCTTCTGTTCTTAGCGCGCCCTTTTTCCGTATCGTTGCTAGCGACCGGTTTTGATTCACCAAAACCTTTGAACTCGAGCCGCTCCCCTTCGATGCCGTTCCGTTGCAGGTAGCTCATTACCGTGAAAGCCCGGTCGTGGCTCAATGCCTGGTTGTGTTCTTTGCTTCCGACATTGTCGGTATGCCCATGGATGGCGACCTTAAGGGAAGCGTTCTTCTTGAGGTATTCGATGAATCCGTCCAGAATGGCTTTGGAACGATCCTTAAGGTCCGCCGAGTTCGTCGCATAATGGATGTCATCGATGCGGTAGGGTTGCCCCTCCTTCAGGGGTTCCATTTTGACCTGTGTATTCTCTACTGCTCCCTTTTCGCCTTTCTCTCCGAACGCCTCAGCTTTGAAGGCATATCCGTCCTTTTCCACGGTCATCGTCACGTCCTCGTCATCATCCACCTTGACGACCGCTGCGAACTTCCCGTCCACACTGTCCACCTCTGCAGTGGTCACTTCGTCCGTGCTCGAGTTCTTGAGCTTCACTTGAGCCCCCTGCACCACATCCCCCACCTTATCCCTAACTTGTCCTTTCACAAGCTTCACATTCTCAGGACGAGCATCCGCTGGGACCTCGAAAGAATAGATATCGAGTCCTTTGGACTTACCGAGCCGACTCGAGGAAAAATAGGCCTTTTTCCCATCCGTGCTCACGATCATCCCGATCTCATCCTTCCGTGTATTGATCGGGATGCCAATGTTCTCGGGTTTTTGCCACGTACTGTCCCCCTTCTTCCTGGAGTAATAGATGTCGTAGCCACCGGCTCCAAGACGATCGTTGGAGGAAAAATAAAGGGTTTCGCTATCGGAGTGTATGAAAGGCGCTTTGTCGTCCCCCTCTGTATTGATACTGTCCCCGACGCTTTGAGCCTCTCCCCATTCACCGTTCGCTTTTCGATGGGAGACGTAAATGTCAGCGTTCCGTGAATTCTTCCGGACGGTGGCGAAATAGAGGGTATTCCCATCCGCTGAAAGGGAGGGTTGGGATTCCCATCCGGTCTCGGTGTTCACCTTAGGGCCCAGGTTCTCGAGCTCCGACCAATTGTAATCCCTCGCTGTTCCATCCCCCTTTGGGTCCACTTCATAAGTGGAACGATAGATGTCGCAATTTTTGTAGCCTTTTTTCCCTTGTTTGCAGACGGTTACGTACAATTCCTTGTTGTCCACGGAAATGGTCACCCCACCGTAGTTCTCCTTCTTATCCATATTAAAAGGCTCGTTCAAGGCCCTTCCATCCGAGAATTGTGCCTCCGATTCCGGCCTTTCGCTCACGGTCAGTTCTTCCACTTTCTTTGGAGTGATCTGGTTCTTCGTGTCCTTTCGATAGCGGCGGGTATAGAAAATGAGCTGATTATCGGGGGAAAGCATGGGTAAATACTCGTCAGCCTTATGAGTGGAGACCCCTTTTACGATATGAGGATCGAAGGGGACAGTATCCTGTAGAAAGCGATGCTTTTTTTTCAGCTCAGGGATCATCTCCTTGGTATCCTTGTACTTCTTGGAGTAATCTTCTCCGTATTTGCTCTCCTCATCCACGTTAAAGTCCAGGAACTTCTGGAAGTACTCGATCGCTTTGCCGTATTCCTTCTCGCCGTAGTGGATCAGCCCGATCTGGAAGTAAATGTCGGAATGGAGTTTCGGGCAGAGCTCGATCGCCTTTTGATAGTGCTTAAGGGCATTTTCGTAGCTCACCCGTGCCTTTTGCTTGGCAATGATGAAATAGTTCTCTGCCAGCTGATAATGGCATTGGGCACAATCGGGATCCTTCTCGATGGCCTTCTTCAGATAGCCGTTCCGTTCGCGGACCTTATCCCCACTCCTATCGCTCCCCTTTTTGTAGAGGCGTTTCACACGCCATCCTTCCGGAGCTCCACACTCCTCTTCATCTTGTGCACTGGCTAAAACGCTGGGAAGGAGCAGGATCAATAAAAGGGAATGCTTCGAGAAGAGACCTCGGAGCATCCCCTCCCCTTTATTCTCACTCACCTTTTCCGGCCTTTTCTTTCGCTTCATCGATCAGACGCTGCCTTTTCTTCTTGGCCTCTTTAACGATGCGATCCGCCTTTTTATCGGCTTCTTTCACCTTCTTATCCCCCTCTTTCCGGGCCTCTTTCATGATCTCCTTCTTCGATTCCTTAGCAGCCTGCTTGGCGATCGGATTGTTCGCTTCGTTCACAAGCTTATTCCCACGCTTCTCGGCATCCGATATGATCTGCTCACGCGCACTGCGCGCTTCTTTACGGATCCTTTCAGCTTTCTTTTTGGCCTCCTTGACGATCCGATCCCCCTTCTTCCGCGCTTCTTCGATCGCTTTTTCCCCTGCCTTTTCCTTTGCCTTATCCTTGGCCTTATCAACAGCCTCCTTGGCTTTATCCTTGACCTGATCCTTCATGCTCCCTCCTTCTTCTCCTTTTTTCAGATCGAGGGCGACCTTGGGATCCTGTATCGGACCCGTGACCTGAGCGTTCACGGGGACGGTCTCTCCAAGGCTGAAGTTAGCTCCTTTTTTGTTCGCTTTCGCTACAAGGCCTTCCATCATCTTATTCGCCTTCCCTCCTAACTTTTCGCGAGGAACTTCCATGTCGAGGTTGTAATTCATCTTCTGCTCGAAGGTGGTATAACCGGATATCGTTGCTTTGGAACCATCCATGGTCACGGTATAGGGATCCACGTGAACCTTCCCGTCCCGGACCTCAAAACCGATCTTCACGTCCTGGATGTTCTGCTTGGAAAGCCGGTCGATCCCAAGCTTAGCGGCAAGTTCGTTCAGGGGCTCAAAGCCTTCGATGTGGATATCCTTAGCCTGAAGGTTCCCTTTCCCTTCCATGCTGTTGTAGTCAGGTCCCATGTTCTGGTCCAGAGCGGTACTGAGCTTCATCTTGGAGGAAAAGCTTCCGGTACAGTTCTTCGCAATGGGTGCGAGCTTTTCGACCGTATTGACCGTCGAGGCGGTCCGCTCGATATCGAGGTTATCGATATTATAGGCAAAGTCGACCTGCGGTCGCGTCGGATCCTTGGTCCCATAGGTACCGTTCAATTTGACGGTCCCTCCGAGGACCTTCATGCTCACATCCTTCAGTGAAGCGACCTGTTCCTTGACCCTGATGCTACCCGCTAGCTCACTCATGGTAATATCTCCGTACAAGACCCTTCCCATCTGCGCGTTGAGCGACACATCGACCTTTTCAGGTACTTCGATGACACCCATGCTGCTTTCAGCTGTATCGGACTCGCTTTCTGCAGCCTCTTTTTCCTGTGCTCCGGAACTTTTTTCTCCTTCCGGCGAGGCCATCAATTCGTTCAGGTCGAATCGATCGGAGCGAAGTTCGAACCGCCCTTTGAGCTTTTCATCCTTAAGGGCGTAGGCGATGTAATTGTCGATGCGTCCGGATGCTTTCAGGTCGCTTTTGCCGAGGGTTGATTCGAACTTATCCAGAGAAAGTTCCTGTGGAGTGAAGTTCAAGTAGCTCTTTTTGATAGCCACATCGTAAGCCAAGGCGGGGCTTTTGTAGAGCATGTCCATCAGGATGACCTTGCCCTTGGCGTCGAACTCTTCATAGTTCTCCTTCTCGATGGTGGACATGTGGCCTTTCATCTCCAGATCCGCCGTAATGTTCCCTACGGTGCTCTGATCTTCCATCGGAACAACCTTACGCAAAGAAGCAAGGTCCACCTGAGCTTTGACGCCGCAATCGATGAACGGATCCGACATCGGGGTCGCAAGGTGGAAATGCATATCCACCGGGTTCTCGGCGAGCTCCACGTGGAATTGAGAAAGATCCACCACCGTATTGTCCAAGGATGGACCCTCTTTCCTTTCCACTTCCAGGTCCATTTGGATATTCTTGGCCGCCTTAGGCAGTGACGGATAGTTGAAGCTCCCGTTCTCGACAGTAAGGTCGAGCCCAAAACCCGGATAGGAGTCTTCGCTGTAAATGCCCTTTATGTGACCGTTAAGAGCAAGCTCTCCGCTCGTTTTTATGTTCGAAAAGCTCTGGCTGTAGACGGCCGGGATCATAGAAAGAAGGGTGCGGAACCGCGTCTTTTTGGTCTTGTAGCTAAGGTCCATATCGAAACCTTCCTCAGGCATGGCAAAGTAGCCGTCAAAGCCGAGGACCAGTTCGTTCAAGCTCAGTTCGTTCTCCTTGAAGGTGAACTTCATATTCTCAAGGTCCATTCCAAGATCCGCATCGAGCCCTACGTTGACCTTGTCCGCATAATCCACTCCTCCATAGTTCAGGTCGAACGTATCGATCGAAGTCCGGGTCTCCAGGGTGAACTTGCTCAGCGTAAAATCCCCGCTTCCAGAGTGATCGAGACCTGTGGCCTCGGTAAAGAGCGAAAGGGAAGCATCGTTGTAGATGAGGTGTGCATCGCTGATGCTATATTCCTGGAGCGCAAATTGAAGCGGGGTGCCGCCAGCAGTATCGGCGGGTGCTTTTTCTTTTTGGGGCGCAGCAGTATCCGGACCAGCCTTCATGATATTGTAATTGGCCGTTCCATCCGGGTTCACGATCACGTGGATCCTGGGTTTTTTGAGCGCCACCGACTTGATCTTATAGGTGTCACCATTGATCACGCTCATGAGGTCCACCACCAAGCTTATTTCCCCGATATCGGCGAGGGTTGTCCCCTCAAAAGGCTTTTTGTTCTTGACCTCGAGGTCCTCGATGGAAAGCCCGAAATCCGGGAAAGTTGATATCAGGCTAAGGTCGTAGTCGCCGAAATCCACCTCTGCATTGAGCTTCTTATTAGCCTGTTCTTTGACCATGGCCACGATCTCGTCCTCAAAGATGATCGGGAGAACGATGGCCGAACCGATGACCAGCACGATAAGAGCGAGCAGGCCTATAAGGATGCGTTTGATGATCTTCATGGTAGCGTACTTCTTTTAAGAACCCTCTAAGTTAGAAGTTTCGAACGGCCCTCATCCCTCTGTAGCTTCTTGAAAACCGTCCTTCTCACTATGAGCTATGAGGGACGTCACGGTCGCATCTCCGGTCACGTTCACCGAAGTGCGGCACATGTCCAGGATCCGATCGACCGGAAGGATAATAGCGATCCAAGCGCCTGGTAGTCCGACAGCCTCCAGAACCGTTATCAGCATGATGATCCCTGCACTCGGAACAGCAGCAGAACCGATGGAAGCCATCGTAGCAGTTAGCACAACGGTTATCTGTTGCATCAGGGAAAGATCGACCATGTGGAATTGTGCGAGGAAGACAGCTGCCACTCCCTGATAAAGGCTGGTCCCGTCCATATTCACCGTAGCTCCGATGGGCAGGACAAAACCACTGACCTCTTCCCGGACCTTCATCTCATCACGAACGCGATCCATGGTCACAGGAAGGGTTGCAGCGCTGGAACTCGTCGAAAAAGCGAGCATTTGAGCGGGTCCGATGGAAGAGAAAAAACCTCTGTACCCCATCCGCCGAGTAATAAAGGTGACCGCGAGGGGATAGATGACGAACATCAGGGTGGCCAGGCCGAGCAGAACGGTGATCACATAAAAGCCTAGCCCTTTGAAGATCTGTACGATGGACATGAGTTCGCTTCCCTCTTTGGCCATACCTGATATCTTCCCTGCCAAAAGGGCGAAGACGAAGAACGGAGCAGCCTTCATGATGACCTCCACCATCTTGATGAAGACCTCATTGGCCCCCTCTACAAAGTCCTGGACCGGCTTCGCCTTTTTCGGATCGATCAGCAGAAGGGTCACCCCAAAGAAGATCGAAAAGACGATCACCTGCAACATCAAGCTATCGTTCAGGGAAAGGAAGATGTTACTGGGGACCATGTTCACCAGGAAGGACAAAGGCCCCCTTTCTTTGGTCTGCTTGTAGGTCTCCACCTTCTCCTTGATGTCCGGATCCTCGATCTTGTATTCCGAACCTTTTGCTTCGGCGATCTCCGCATCGCTGAGAAGACGGATATCATCCTTGAAATCGACATCCTGGTTCTGATACACGTAGCGCTCATAGGCTTTCCGGTTGGACTGCCGGGTGCTATCATCGACCTGCTTTCCCGGCTGCATTAGGTTCACCACGAGAAGTCCCACCGTAATGGCCAAGAAGGTGGTCCCGACGTAAAAGAGGAGGGTCTTGACCCCCAGCCGTCCAAGCCTGGCCACATCCGATAATCCTCCGATCCCTTTGATGATCGAGAAGAGAATGAGCGGCACAGCGATCAATTTCAGAAGGTTCAGAAAGATATCACCCCAAGGTGCGATCCAATCCCCCGTAAAGGATAGCCAACCCTGGGAAGCCGCAAAAAGCGCATATCCAAGCCCCAGGATCAGAGCCCGTATGATGTTGGTGGACAAATAGGTGACCTTCCCCTGGTATAGATGCCGTAGGGCAAGAGCATTGAGGCCGATCCCGGCGATAAAGATGATCCCGAAGGAAGCTTGGAACCAGAAGCTTTGCCCCATGCTTGCGAACACCCCCCAGAGGTGGACCACCACGATGCACCAAGCGATGAAGATGAGCCCTTCGAAGCCCCAGCGGAGCGTTTTTCCAATACTGTTCGTTTCCTTCGCCATAGATGAAGCTCGCTAGTTAAAAGGATCCTTTTTGGAAGCCGCTCCCTGCGGCATCATCGCTTCCCTCCCTTGCTGTAGGAGCATGTTGTCCAGAAGCACCATACCTGCCATTGCCCTTACGATCGGAACGGCCCGCGGTACTACGCAGGGGTCGTGCCGTCCTTTCCCCTTCAGTTCCTGTTCATGCCCCTCCCGATCCACGGTCCGCTGATCCTGCATCAAAGTGGCCACTGGCTTGAAACCCACCCTGAGGATGATGGAGGACCCATTGCTGATGCCACCCTGGATCCCACCGGAACGGTCCCCTGTTACCTTCACGCCTTCCTCGTCCGCTTCGATCGGATCGTTGTGTTCAGACCCCTTCATCCGTGTGCCCCCGAAGCCCGAACCGAATTCCACGCCTTTGGCCGCATTGATGCTCATCATCGCCTGAGCAAGCTCCGCATCGAGCTTTTGAAAAACGGGCTCTCCGATCCCTGATGGAACCCCTTCGATCACAAGGGTCACCGTTCCACCGATCGTATCACCTTCCTTTCGGACCTCGCGGATCCGCTCTTCCATCCGCCTCGCGAGCTCTTCATCGGGACAGCGGACCTCGTTCCGGTCGAGGTGCTCTTCTTCCAATCCCTTATAAACCTCTTCCGATCGGATATCCCCAACGCTTGACACGTAGGAGCTGATACGGACCCCTTGTCCTTCAAGGATGGAATTGGCCAACGACCCAGCAACGACCCAGTTAGCGGTCTCACGGGCAGAGGCCCTTCCACCTCCCCGATGATCGCGGACCCCATATTTCTGTTCGTAGGTCAGATCCGCATGGGAAGGTCGATAGACATTCCGCAGGTGTTCGTAATCCTTGCTTTTGGCATCCCGGTTCCGGATCAGAAAACCGATCGGCGTCCCGGTCGTACGCCCCTCGGAGATCCCGGAGAGGAACTCCACCTCATCCGCCTCCTTGCGCTGCGAGGCGATCTTGGTCCCACCAGGCCTCCGACGGGCCAACTGGCGTTCGATATATTCCTTATCCAGAGCATGCCCGGGCGGACAACCATCGATCACCCCTCCGATCGCCGGCCCGTGGGACTCTCCGAAACTGCTGAGGCTGTAGATATGTCCGAACGAGTTCCCGGCCATTGCGAGCAAAATTAAGTTTCTTGGAATTAAAGCTGCATGAAGTAGTTTGTAGAAAGGAACGGGTAGGGCTGCAATCTAGAGCTAAGTCACGACCTGGGCTCGTTCAGAGGGTGTTCTCCGGCGTTCGGGATCTTCATCACCCCCCACCGGAAATTTGCAACTTTGCTGGAAAACCCTTCCAATGAAGATCCTGATCAAGAACATCGACTGCATCGCCCAATACCGGGAGGATCCTCCGAAGACCGTTGAAGGAGCTGATATGAAAGAACTCCCGACCCTTGAGAACGCATATATAGCCATCGATGACGGGGTCGTGAAGGACGTGGATTCCATGGACAATTGGCCGGGGATCGAAGATTGGCGGGGACTGGAAGTGATCGATGGAAGGGGACGGGTCGTGATGCCCGCATGGGTTGATTCGCACACGCACATCGTATACGCGGGGAGCCGTGAAAAAGAGTTCGTCGACCGCATCAAAGGGCTTTCCTATGAAGAGATCGCGGCCCGAGGTGGAGGGATCCTCAATTCCGCCGAACTCCTCCGTGAAACCTCCGAAGCAGAGCTCTTCGAAGCGGCCATGGGACGGGTCGATGAGATCAAAAGGATGGGCACGGGCGCTGTGGAGATCAAGAGCGGCTATGGCCTTTCGGTGGATTCGGAACTGAAAATGCTGCGTGTGGCCGATCGCATCCGGCGGGAGAGCGAACTGACCGTTCGCCGGACCTTCCTCGGCGCTCATGCCATTCCGAAGGAATACAAAGAGGACCGCACCGGATATGTGGACCTCGTCGTGAACGAGATGATCCCGAAAGTAGCTGAGGAAGGACTGGCAGAATACGTGGATGTCTTTTGCGAGCGGGGATTTTTCACCAAAGACGAATCCGAGCGGGTCTTAAAAGCTGGACTTGAACACGGGCTGAAGCCGAAAGTGCACGCGAACGAACTCGACCATTCCGGAGGGGTCCAGGTCGGTGTAGAGAACGATGCCATATCCGTCGACCATCTCGAATGCACCGGAGATGAAGAGATCGAAGCGCTGAAAGGGTCCGGAACGATGCCGACCCTCCTTCCCGCTACAGCCTTCTTTCTTAAGCTCGATTATCCGCCTGCCCGTAAGATGATCGATGCCGGACTGCCAGTTGCCCTCTCCACAGACTACAATCCAGGGTCCTGTCCTTGTGGGAACATGAATCTGGTCAACTCCCTTTCCTGTATCTATATGGACATGCTTCCGGAAGAGGCCATCAATGCGAGCACGATCAACAGTGCTTACGCGATGGGGCTTTCCGACACACATGGAACGATCACCGTGGGACGCCCGGCCAACCTCATGATCACCAAGCCGATGCCCTCCTATGCCTATATCCCTTATGCCTTTGGAAGCGACCCGATCGAGAGCCTGATCCTGGACGGTCAACTGCAGACCAGGGAAAAAGGAGAAGCCCTCCATGAAAGCTGAAGATGCTTTTAAAGCTTTTAGCCAGGCGGACCTTGGGACCTATGGAACGACCCGCCCCGGAGAAAACCGCCTTTGGGAAAAGGTCCACCTATTGGAGCACTCCGAAGATCCTTTGGCGATCGACCCTTCCCATCCTGCATCCCACGTTATCATCGGGATCCCTGAGGACATAGGGCCGCGCGCCAACCTGGGACAAGGAGGGGCCCATGGAGCGTGGGAGAGCTTTTTGGGGAAATTTCTGAACGTGCAAGCGAACCGCTTTGGCGTTGCCGAACGAACGATCATGGGTGGTCATGTTCAAGTTGACGATCTCCTTGAAGCGAGCCGGCATCTCGACCCGAAAAAAGAGGAGGATCTGGCCGAACTCCGTAAGTTCACCGCCAGGATGGACGAGCGGGTGACCCCTGTGATAAGGCGGATCATCGAGGCCGGTAAATGCCCGGTCATCATCGGAGGCGGCCACAACAATGCTTACGGGGCGCTGCGGGGAACTTGTGAAGGATATCGGACGCAAGGGGTGCTCGATGAAGAACAAGGAATGGCCTGTCTGAACCTCGATCCACACGCGGACCTTCGCCAGCAAGAAGGGCGTCACAGTGGCAACGGTTTCACCTACGCGTTCGAAGAGAACTACCTCGAACGGTATGCCATGCTGGGGCTTCACTATAACTACAATCCAGAGTCCATCATCCAGCGAGCCGAAGGAGCCCCAACGAACTTTCACCTCACGTATTTCGAGGAGATGCTGGCTGAAAGGCAACAGGACGAGGCTTTGAACGGTGCGCTGGAATTTCTGGTGAAAGAGAAGCGCCCTCTGGGGCTTGAGATCGACCTGGACAGCATTGCAGGAATGGCCGTGAGCGCCGAGACCCCGAGCGGTTTCCATGAGAACGATATACGGCGCTTCATCAAAGGGGTCTGTGCCCAAAAGCCCCTCAGCTACGTTCATCTTGCAGAAGGAGCACCTGCCAACAAGCCCGGTTATCAGGACCATGTGGGAAAGGCCCTCGCTTATTTGGCGAGCGATGCGATCCGTTGGAGCATCGATCCCGTATAAGGGGAAAGCGCCTCAAAGATGAGCTCCCCAAGGCATATCCGAAAGCAGAGCCTGAGGCGGGTCCTGTATTTTTTCCCCCTCCAACTCCTTATACTCCACCTGAAGCGGGATCATTTCCTGCTGCTCGTGTGGGCGCTCCTTTTTGCAACGGTCACGGGTGCCATCGGCGAAAAGTTCGGACTTCCTGACCTCTTCCTTTATCCGGAGTATCTGGGCAATATAGGTTTCTGGTCCTATGCGATCCTGGGGTTCTCGGTAGGAGGCTTTGCCATGGCCTTTCATATCCATAGTTACGTGGCCCACAGTAAAAAATTCCCTTTTATCGCCACCCTATCAAAACCTTTTCTAAAGTTCACGATCAACAATTCCCTGATACCGAATCTTTTCGCAATCGTTCATCTATGGAGGATCATACACCATCAATCTCAAGTGGAACTTGAAGCCAGCGGTACGATCCTCCTCCATGCGGCCGGTTATATTTTCGGAGGCGTTCTCTTTTTACTCATCTCCTTTTTTTACTTTTTCCGCACCAACCTGGACCTCTATAAACTGCTTCGAAAGGATGAAAAGGGGAAAAAGACGAAGAAGACCCGTTTCCGGAAAAAGAACCAATGGTACCGTCCCCGCGAAGAAGGGGCTTGGCACATCGAGACTTATATGGCGACCCCCTTATCCGTTCGCCTGGCGAGGGGAAGCGAACACTATGAGAACAAGGTCCTTCAGAAGGTCTTTGCCCAGAACCACCTAAATGCCTCGATCTTCGAGATCGTCGTGATCATCAGCTTTATCGTGGTGGGTTCTTTCAGAGAGCTCTCCTTCTTCATGATCCCTGCGGGAGCCTCCATTTTCCTCCTCTTCACCATGATCCTGATGATCGCAAGCGCGATCCATTCCTGGGTCAAAGGGTGGAGCCTCACGCTCATCCTAGGCCTCTTCCTGGTCTTCAACCTTCTTTCAGCCAATACGGAAATTTTTCGAGTGGAAAGCCGAGCTTATGGGATGGATTACGAAAAGGACCCCATCCCCTATAAGGCGGATTCTTTAAAAGCATGGCGCCAGGATGAAGAACGCATCCGAGCAGATCGGAAAAAGACCATCCGTATGCTCGAGAATTGGAAGGAAAAACGGTTGAGAAAAGGGGATAGCCTCCCCAAGATGATCGTTCTGAACGTAAGTGGAGGAGGCCTTCGGTCCGCACTCTGGACGGTCCACTCCCTTCAGTACCTCGATAGCGCCCTTTCCGGACATATCATGGAACGCATCCCCTTGATAACCGGATCATCGGGTGGTATGCTCGGGGCGGCCTATCTCCGCGAGCAACACCTCAGAAAGGAACGGGATCCTTCACACCCGTTCCGAAGCTCCGAATACAAGGAACATATAAGCAATGACCTTCTGAACCCCGTAGCCTTCAGCATCGCCACTAACGACCTCTTCATACGGTATCAAACGCACCGCTACAATGAGCAAACCTATATGAAGGATCGGGCTTATGCCTTCGAAGAAAGCCTGAACGCGAACACCAAGGGTGGTCTTGACAAACCCCTTAAAGCCTATAGGGAGCCCGTTCAAAAAGGAAAGATCCCCATGATGATCTTGTCCCCCTCGGTGGTGAACGACGGACGGCGCCTCCTGATATCCAGCCTTCCGATCTCTTACATGATGAACAACCTCGGGGATGAAAAGATGGAAAGCAAGCCGATGGTTGAGGACGTCGGCATCCATCGAATGTTCGGGGATCACGGATCCCACGAACTGCGTTTTCTCAGCGCTCTACGGATGAACGCTAGCTTCCCCTACATCCTTCCGACCACTTCCCTACCAAGCAAGCCTCGAATGGAGGTCATGGACGCCGGCCTCCGCGACAATTACGGATTCCGCTCCGCTATCAATTTCCTCTATCACTTCCAGGACTGGATCGAAGCCAACACCAGTTCAGTGACCTTTCTCCAGATCCGCGACAAAGAGCGTCAGGTCGAACCGGATCCGGCCACTAGGAATTCGATATTCCAGCGAATGACGCGTCCAGTAGGAAGCCTCTATGAGAACGTCTTCCGGATCCAGGACCACGAACAGAGCCTGCATTTCCAACATGCCAAAGAATGGTTCGACGGGAAGCTCAACGTGGTGGACCTGGAACTGACCCATGCTGAACAGAACCGTATAAGCCTCAGTTTCCATCTTACGTCCCTGGAAAAAAAGCGCGTCCTGAACGCGATCGATTTTTCTGGGAATCAAAAAGCTATCGAACGTTTGAAGAAAATCCTTCGAAGGGGACAACCCTAGGGGTTCCTGATCGTCTATCATAATAGATGCGGGCCGATGCCGACCAACTATTACCGAATATTGGACCTTCCCTACAATGCATCGGTGGCAGATGTCAAAAGGGCTTATCGGGAAAAAGCAAAATCCTGCCATCCGGACGTTTCCCGGTCTGCAGAGGCTAAAAAGGAATTCCAACTCCTCAACCAGGCCTATTCCGTCCTCAGCAATAACCATTCCCGGAGGAAATACGACCTTTTGCTCTTTTATCGCTATTCGGTCCTGAAAGAGCATTACAGAAAACGTGAACAAAGGGCTCAGAAGCATCAAAAGAGTGCCCGCAAGAGTTATCAGGCACGGGGAACAACAGGGCAAAAGATGACGAGCACCACGCGAGGATATCGTTATTACAAACCCGACCCTCCTTCGATCTTTAAATTCGGCATCTATACCACCGGCATCCTCTTCGGGAGCAGCCTTTTCGTCCTTACTACCATATCCCTGCTTACGAACGGATGGCCCATCGTTTCAGCCTTCCTTCTGGTACCCGCCACGATCGTCACCTATCAGGGATGGCAGGGAATGAATGAACACCGGAACGATGCGGGCAAGAACTTTTTGGTAGGTTGGAGGCGCTTCCTTAAAAGCATCGGTGCGGGAAAAAAGGAAAGGTTGTAAGGGAAGATCATTGAACGAACTGGAACAAACCTGTTGAACCAAAGGCTTATACGACAATATGAGAACGTACACTGCTACCTCCCTTCTTCTGCCCATCCTCCTTTTTTTCTCACAATTACAAGGGCAGAACA